>JAMFSV010000016.1 GCA_026225455.1 Burkholderiales bacterium
GTATTGGGTTAAACAACCGCCCAGCGACGGCCCGACGGCATTGGCGATACCAAATGCCGAACTCATGATCACCTGCCAGCGCAGACGCACGCGCGGCGCCGGAAACAGATCGGGTATGCAGGCGAAAGCGGTGCCCACCAGCATGCCGCCGCCGATACCTTGCAGGCCGCGCGCCAGCACCAGGAACAGCATGCTGTTGGCCATCCCGCACAGCATCGAGGCCGCGGTGAAGACGATAATAGAAGCAATCACAAACGGCTTGCGCCCGTAATAGTCGCCGAGCCGGCCGAAGATCGGCACCGTCACCACCGAGGTCAGCAGGTAGGACGTCGCGACCCAGGCGTACAACTCAAAACCCTTGAGTTCCGCCACCACGGTGGGCAACGCGGTACCCACCACGGTCTGGTCGAGCGCCACCAGCATCACCACAAATGAAATTCCCAGAACCGCCATGAGTGAGGCGCGGAAAGGCAGGATTTGCTCGCTCGAATGAGCGGCGGTGGTATGAACAGCCATGTTTGTATGCGCAATAATTGCTTTATCAACTAATTATTTTAACATAGGTGAGATTGAGGCATGGGTGTAGGGAGGTGAATTAGGACGATTGCCGAGCCCCGGCATACATCAAGCCACACTAATCCCCAATTCCCCCAGCAGCATCGCAGCCTGTTCAGTCGAGATCAGCGCCCCTTTGAACAAAGCCGCGTCCACCAGCTTCAAGCCGCCGAGATCGGCATCGCGCAAGTCCGCACCATGAAACCGCGCGCCCTTGAGACGGGCGTCGCGCAGGCTGCCGCCGGCAAACACCACGTCGCGGAAATCGGTGCCGGACAAATCGGCTTCGGAAAAATCCAGGCGCTGCAAGCGGGCTTTGCGAAAAGACATACCGCGCAAATGGGCGCAAATCAGCAGCGAGTCGACAAAACTCAAGCCCAGCGCCGCACACTCCTCGAAGTTGGCGCCCGTCAGTTTGCAACTGTCGAAGCTGACTGCCGGGAGTTTCGCCCGGCGCCAACTGGTGTTGTTCAGGTCGCAGGATTTGAAGGCGGCATCGGTCAGTTCGGCCGCTTCGAAATTGGCCTCGCGGCCGCGGCAACTCTGCCAGCGTGTTTGTATCAGCAGGGCCGCAAAGAACGACGTGTCGGCAATGGAACAACGCTGGAATTCGCAACGGCTTAAATCCAGCCGCGACAAGTCCTCGCCTTCGAAGTCGCAATCCTCGAAGCGTATCGGTTTGTAAGCCGCCGCAATCAAGTCCTGCATTTGCGTGCGGCTCAGACGTTCAGCCGCGACATGCAGCATGTCGGCGGTCGAATCGGTATCAAGTTTCTCAGTGCTGACCATCAAACGCTTCCTCGGATACGGTGCGACCGGCGGCCTCTAACATCGGCCCATCGAAGATAGGCTTGGGCAGCGCCGGAAAATGGCGATGATACCGGGAAATCCAAAGCGGCCCGGCAAAAGCATAAGCGCCCCGCCCGTGCTGCCTAGGCGGCCCGGGGCCGGGTCAAGGCGTTGAGTCCGGCATCGGCGCATGCTGCTGGATAAAACCGCATGCCTGAGCCAATGCGCTGCGTGCTTCCGGCAACAAGCGTGCAAAAATCTGAAACGCATGCGGCGTGTTGGGCCAGAGTTCCAGCGTCACGTCGACACCGGCATCGCGCGCACGTTGGGCAAAGCGCACCGCATCGTCGCGCAGCACTTCGGTACGGCTGGCATGGATCAACAACGGCGGCAAACCCTTGAGGTCGGCATACAGGGGCGACGCCAGCGGGTGATCGGCGGCGGTTGTACCCAGATAAAACTGGGCGACTCGGGCAATTGCCGCGCCGCAAAACATCACATCGCTGGCATCGTTGCTGCGCAGCGATTCCCCCGTCGCCGCCAGGTCGGTCCACGGAGAAAATACAATGGCGCAGGCGGGCAACGCCACCCCGGCATCGCGCAAGGCGACCAGCGTGGCCAGCGTCAAACCGCCGCCGGCCGAATCGCCCGCAATCACGATCGATGCCGCGCCGATGCCCGTGGCAAGCAAGGCGCGATACGCGGCCACGGCATCGTCCAGCGCGGCCGGAAACGGATGTTCCGGGGCGAGCCGGTAGGCCAAGGCAAATACCCGCGCCCGGGCTCCGCTCGCCAGACCGAAGGTAATCGGGCGGTGGGTGCGCGGCGAACAGAAATAATACCCGCCGCCATGCAGATACAGTACCGTCGCACCGGCCGGCACCGTAGTGGCGGTGGATGGATGCGCCGGGTCAGGCTCGATCCATTCGCCCGGCAGCGGTGCCTCGGCGGAACCCGGCGTCAACTGCGCCGCGCGGCAGGACCAGCCGCGCGGCGGCCGGGCTACGGTGAAAACATGGTCGGCATGGCGCCGCGACTCGGCGACGTCCAGGGTCGGCGCATATGACGCGGGTTTGACGCGTTTGCGTAAGAACCAGTTCAGTGCCACATTTTGCCAACTCATGCATCGCTCCTTTGACTGCCAGGTCTCGCAGCAGTTCGTGTGACGCAGGGTCTGCAATCATATTGCGTGTAGTGCTGCGCGCAGCACTACACGGCATCTCAGGTCCCCGCCGCTTCAACCTTTTCCTGAGCTTTGACCGAGGTCGCGATGGCCAGCGCCGACGCCGGGTTCAGGCTGTCCACCATCGAGCTTGGGATGAGGATGGTGGTGCCGCGTTCCTTGGTCGTCTCATAGATGATATTCATCGCACGCAATTGCAGCGCGGCGGGATGATCGGCATAGATACGCGCCGCCTCGACAAATTTCGAGGCGATGGCGGCTTCCGCCGAGCCGAGTATGACCCGTGCTTCTTTCTCGCGTTCAGCCTGCGCCTGACGCGACATGGCGTCTTGCAAGGCGACTGGAATCGCCACATCGCGAATTTCGACCGCACTCACCGACACGCCCCACTCGATGGTTTTTTGCGAAATCGCGACACGCAATCGTTCATCGGCGGTCTTGCGATCGGACAGCAAGGCACCCAGTTCGGAAGAGCCGATCATTTCGCGCAGCGAAGTCTGCGCCACACGATCGATGGCCTCGCGGTAATTGGTAATTTGCAAAGCCGCTTTGGTGGCATCCTCGACGCGCCAGAAAATAATCGCATCGACGTTCACCGGTACCGTATCGCGGGTCAAGGCCTGCTCGGCATTAAACGCCGTGGTCTGGATCCGCTCGTCGATCACGGCGATCACATTATCCAGTACCGGCACAATCCAGAACACGCCCGCACCGCGCACGCTATGCAATTTACCGGCGCGCAAAATAACAAAACGCTCCCAGGAATTAGCCATTTTCATGGCCGTGGCAAACGCCAATGCAAGAATCACAAAAGGCGGTGCAAACCACGGATTGACCAGGCGCGACAAGGCCGCGCCGATCAATAAGGACACCACCGTCAGAAATAGCGAAATAGGATTCATGTCGAGTCTCCGCAACGCACAGGGTCCGCATCAAGGCGAAACCATGCGTTACCAGTAGAGCTCAGGCGTAGTGCCGGGAGGCCGCGTATGCGGCGGAAGCGCCAATGGACTTGGTACGCTCGAGCAGCGTCGCGGGTGCCGACCGCCTGCAAAGCGGCACCCGGGTCCAGACCTTCAGACTTTATTCGCCGGCGCCGACCACCTGGCCGCGAATCTCGCCGCCGGGGTTCTTCGCCGTATGCACATTAAAATACCAAAGACCGCCCAGCAGATCTTGAGCTTGATCGTCGGTCAAGGTGGTACTGCCGTCGATCGGGCTGGTGACCGGATTGGTCATCGGGATCTGCACCTTGGCATTTGCTCCGACGGGCGCCGGGCCATGGAAATGCGCCATGGTGGCCGGGCCACTCAAGCCGGAAAACGTCACGTGATACTGCAGTTGTTTGGTATCGGTATCGTAGGTGGCCGCGAGCAAACCATGACCCTTACCGGAATGAGGCGGCACTTCGAGCGAGGTCTTGAGGTCGGCCTTGAGGGTAATGGTGGTGGCTTGAGCGCTCAAGGAAACCAGGGAAAAAGCAGTGACGGCCAGCAAAGTACGCAACAATTTCATTGTAAATCTCCTGTTAGGACTCATTCGGTGCCGCTCACCCGCCCGCAGAGATAGCGCAGCAGGGTCCAGCGGCTGGCTCGAGCCAGATGAGATATGACCCTGTTCCATACTAAAGGAAATTACTTGTCCGTGCCGCCCGCGGTTCAGCAAAAGCGGCCGGCCACGGCATCGTACCGGGCGTTTTACCGCTTATACAGCCCATTTATGTAAGACATATGTAAGTCCATGCTGAGTCTCTTCCAGGGCTTGCCGCCGCAGCGTCACCCTGAGGCTGCGCTGTAAGGTTGAGCTTCAAGGCTGCGCTTCAAGGCTGAGTCATCGCGCCCGGCGCTTTGGCCGGTGCCGCCTGTACCTGTAGCGACCGGATTTGCGCCAGCACCAATTGGCCCAGGCGCAGATAGCCGGTAGTCGACAAATGAGTATTATTCGCGGGGTAAAGGTCAACCACTTTGTCTCGCACCGCCTGGCGGAAATTCTGCAGCACGTCGGGCGCGTTAAACCGCGCCGCAGCGCGGGTCCAGAAGGTTTTGTCCGGATTCAGGTAAGTGCTGGACTTGTCGGGCACGATGACCCAGATCGGGGTATAAGCCGCCAGCCGCTGATTGACGGCGGACATGCTGTCGAGCATCGAGGGGCCGAGATCGCCGGCCTGATCGCCGCCATAAAACAGCACATCGCGACATGCCGCGTGACTGAACAGGTCACAACCATCGGGCACACGTACCACGGTAACCAGATCGTTCACCTGCCAACGCGTGAAACTTGCCGGCGCACTCAAGCGAAGATACTTCCGCGCATTCCACCAGGTTTCGATGCCGACGGAAAGACGACCCGACAACAGCCGTTGCCCGCGGTCGATGTGCGACGGCGGCGCCCCCTCGGTTTCGATGCCCGACATGGGAGGCGTGCTCAGCATTTTGTCGCAGGCAGCCGACGCGCCGATCGTATTCTGCGCATTACGCTCGATGACCTCGATCACAATATAGCGACCTTTGAAGCCGGTGCTGCGTAACCAGGGCTGGAAATCGGCGCATATCGAAGGCACGCTACCCCAGGTTTCGGTATGGACCCGCAACCCGCTGCCCGTCAACTGGGTTTGCCAGACGCGGCTGCCACTGAAGCTGTCGCCGATGACCAGTACATCGGCGTCCTGCCAACTGGCGGAGTTGAATAATGCCGCGGCCAATGCCGGCTGTGGCCGAGTCCAGCCAAACAGCGACTCGGGTAGCTTACCCGTGCGCGTCAGGTCTCCTTCGTAGCCCGCCAGCGGTAAAAAATACCAGCCCAGGGCCCCGAATACGGCAATAGCCAGAACCACCGCCAACGAAAAGATTTTTGCGTGTTTCATCAAGGCCAAGGTTTAGAACTGGAAATACAGAAATGGACTATAGCTGCCGAACTGATCGATGGAGAAAATCAATGCGCCCACGACCACCACGGCTTGCAACACCATCAGGAAAAAATTGCCGTCGATAAATTTCAGTCGCATCGAGTTAGGCAGCAGCCAGACCCAGGCCAGGGCCAATACCAGCAATTTCATCAGGTCGCGCCCCGAGGCAGGGATAATCAGCAACAAATTGCCGTGCAGCACCGCATGCAACGAGATCGGGCGTGAGCTGATGCCGAACATGGCTTTCAGCATCACCACCGCATGGGCAAAATCATAGGACCTGAATAACACCCAAGCCACTACCACGGCGACAAACGTCACACCGCCGCTCAACACAAGACGCAAGCGCGCGCCCAGCCAATGTTGCGTCGGATGGGGAAAACAGGCACGCCACAGGTGATTGACCATCAGGTAAAACCCATGCAGAGCGCCCCAGCCGACGAAGGTCCAGCCCGCGCCATGCCATAGGCCGCCCAACACCATCGTCAGCATCAGGTTGAGATAACGCCGGACCGGGCCCCGGCGGCTGCCGCCTAGCGGAATATATAAATAGTCTCGCAGGAAACGCGACAGCGTCATATGCCAGCGCCGCCAGAAATCGATGATGTTGCCGGCCTTGTATGGGGAATCGAAATTGAACGGCAGCCGGATATTGAATAACAGCGCGATCCCGATTGCCATGTCCGTATAACCGGAAAAATCGAAATAAATCTGCAGTGTGTAGGTCAAGGCGCCAGCCCATGCCTCGTAGGCGGTGGGTATTCCGCCATGCTGGACCCCGTCGAAAATACCGTTGGCAAATGGGGCCAGCGCATCGGCCCACAAGGTTTTCTTGACCAATCCGAGGGTGAACAACATCAGGCCGGACGCCACGTTGTTCCAGTTCAGCGCGTAGTTCAAGGGGTTATTGAACTGCGGCATCATCTCTTTGTGATGCAACACCGGCCCCGCGATCAGGTGCGGGAAATAGGTCACAAAAACGGTGTAGTGAACAAAACTATATTCTGCGACTTTGCGCTGATAGGTGTCGACCAAAAACGCAATTTGGGTGAAGGTGAAAAACGAAATGCCCAGCGGCAGGATGATGGTGCGGAAGGTGAAGTGCGTGCCGAGCACCGGGTCAACCGCACCCAGAAAGAAATTCGCGTATTTGTAATAGCCCAGTAACACCAGGTTCGCGGTAATCGCGCCCACCAAGGTCAACTTGCCGCGTTTGGCGCGAGGCGCCTGCACGGCCCGATTGATGGCCAGCCCAAAAGCATAGTTGGCCACGATGGAGCCGATCAGCAGGGTCACATAAATCGGGTTCCAGTAGCCGTAGAAAAACAGCGACGCCAGTGCCAGCCACGCGGCGGCATAAGCATGACTGCGGCGCCCCAGGGCAAAAAAGCCGAGCAGCACAATGGGTAGATATAAAAATATGAACCCGTAGGAATTAAAGAGCATGTCTCAATCGCAAATCGTACGTCATCGCTGACGATTTTTTATCTGCCGTCGATGACGAAGGGCCGAGCAGCGGATGCCGTCGGCCCCTCTCATGCGGAATCTGTCAGACCAGCCTCAAATCCATTCAAATTCAAGATTTTTACGCAACCCGTGCATCGACATGCCGTAGCTGGCAAGTTCCTGCTCACGCCAGGTGCGCAGCATCTGTTTACGTTTGAATTTGCGCACCTTGCGCGTCAGCCAGCTCTGATGCAGGGCGCGATAGCTATTGCGGTCGCCCAAGCCGGCCTTGTCGGCCAGACCCCGCTCTTTTTTCATCGCCGACAGCGTCATCGAGCCGTAGTGATGCAACCACGAAGCGCCGGTCATGGCACAGGGAATCTTCGCCTTGTCGAGTTCATTGAAGAAAATCGTGTCTTCATAACCGAACAGCTTGGGGATGGGTTGAAAATAGCCGACCTCGAGCCAGACACTTTTGTGTACCGCGAGACATACCGCATGACGCCAGCCCAGACGCAATGCGCCGTTCATGGTGGCGCCCCATTGCGGCGCGCAGGCATCGAAATCATAATCGAGCGGGCCTTCGATGACGGCGGGCGAAATCACCTTCAAGCCATGTTGCTCAGCCGTGTTGAGCAGGCTTTCTATCCATTCGGCCGAGACCAGGACATCGTTGTTCATCACAATGGTCCAGTCGGCCTGCTGCAATAGTGCGCCTTGATTCCAGGCAACACCGCAGCCCAGATTTTCGCGGTTATAAATACGCCCGCCCAGCGGCAGCGTTTCCAGGTAGTCGCGGGTGCCGTCGGTCGAGGCATTGTCGATCACCACCAGCCGGTCGAGGGGCATGCCGTACTTGAGCATGCTGTCGATGCATTTACGAGTGTATTCAACCTGGTTATAGCAGGCGAAGGTCAGCGAATATCTATTTTTGTTCATGGCGAATTATGGATGAACCGCACAAGCACGCGATTAAAATGGCATAAAAACTGGCTGTAAATTTGAGGTTGAGCACCTCGGTGCTCATGGCGCTGACGATCTGGCACAGAATAAAGGTGAGTCCCAGTAGCGCATTGGCGGCACGTACCGGCGAGGCGGACCTGAAGGCTTTGCAAAAAATTACAAAAGGCACAATAAAAATCGCCAGGGTTGCAATCACGCCCCAGACGCCGGAGCGCACCGCATTGGTCATCAACTCATCGTGAAACCCGGAATTCAGCGCAAATTCACGAGTGTAAGCACTGGCAAACATGACCAGCCGCGGATCGTTCAGATACGCCTGGATTCCCTGATCGCCAAACCCCGCCCATGGGCGCTGGGTAAATAGCTCGGCACCCATTCTTAAAAATGTGATGCGCATGCCGGTGCTGCTGTCCGGCGCGACGCCGACCCAGTTATAGGTGAGTATTTCGTGCAATCCCAGGCCAGCGCGTTGGTGGATTGTCGGCGACAGCAAATAAGCTGCGGCCAGCAGAAACGCCACCACCACCGCCGCACTCAATACATGCCGCGCCCGGATTTGTTGATTGCGCTGCAGGATATAAAACCCGACCACCAGGGGCGCCGCCAGCCAGCCGGTGCGGCTGCCCGACTTGATCGACAAATAAACCCCGATCGCCAAACCGGCCAGCTTCAGCAACAACACGGCAGGCGAATCGCGGCCGAATAAATTGATCGACACCAGGCTGAGCAAGCCGAAGGTTAACGTATATTGACCAAAGGTCAGCGGGTCGGCGAAATAGGTCGACATGCGGCCGATGCCCCAATGAACCGGCTGGTGAAACGTGTATTGCTGGATCAGCGTGATAATCAGCGCAACCGGCAGGATATATTGCAGGTATTTGGCCGCGTTGAATTTGTCGCGCGCCACAAACCACAAGATCGGGATTGCGAGCAGAAAACGCGATGGGCTATCGAATAGCTTGAACTGGAATTGTTCGCGAAAGCACGAACTGAGAAAGATCGCCGCAACCGGCAATAGCATCGTCAAGGAGAGGATTTTCAGATCGCGTAATCCGAGCTGCGGGTCCGTGACGCCGTGTTGCGCCAGATAAATCACAGACAACAGAGCGCTCACAAACAATATCGCGCTGCTCCAGCCGCTGATGGTGACCAGAAATAACGGCGCGATCACCAGAAAGAACGCGGTCAGAACGGACAAGATTCCTTGCCGGGATAGGTCAAAACTTGGTTTTATTTTCGATATCATATTAAATAGTATGGAGTGGGGCAGGAACACTCGCGGACCAAGAGTAGTGCAATCTTGCCAACCTGGAATCGTTATCCTTGCGTATCTGGGTACCCTGTCCGCCCGTCGCGCACCTGGAGCCCAGGCTGCGGATCCATGCAGCACAACGCCCCCGGACACACCCGGCGCCCGCCCTTTGATAAATCATTTGCCGCGCTTTGGCAAGCCTCGGCTGCGTGTCCCCGCTCTTGCCGCGCCCGCCGGCAGCGGCCCGGAGGCCGCTGCAGCAAGCGTGGCCGGACATATTGACAGGGACATACGGATAAGCAGCGAAGCGGAAACATGGGCGGAAGCCGGGCCCGGCGCCGGTCATAAAACCGTTATTCGAAAAAGTGAAACAGCTTATTGCGCAATTCGTACTTAAAGGTTAGGTAAAAACCCTATAGTATTAGTTCTGCGAGAAGTGAGTTTTCCATCGAATGGAAATCTCCAATCTTTACGCGGCCTCCGGGCCGCGTTTTTTTTTGCCAAGTACAACGTAAAGTGCCGGGCTAGGCCCGGCACTTTACCCACCAGCCAGTCGCTAAAGATTAGCGTTTAAGCAGCGCTGGCTTGGCCGGCAATATCGCCGACAGCACCAAAGTCAGCACCACATTGACCGCCAGCGCAATCACGCCGATGTAACAGGGGTAGCTGCCACCCGCCAGATGCAGCACATAAATCGGCTTCAAACCTTGCATGATAGCCAAGGTGGTACCCACGCCGATGCCCCCGATCCAGCCGATAAACAGCGCCGGCAGCTTGAGGCCGCGGGTGTAAAGGGTGAAGACGATGGCCGGGAAAGTCTGCAAAATCCAGACCCCGCCCAGCAATTGCAAGTCGATCGCAAACTGGGTCGGCAGAAAGATAATGAAAATCAGGGCGCCGAACTTGACCGCCAGCGAGACCAGTTTTGCATTGGTCGCTTCCTGGCTGGGCGTAATATTCGGTGAAATCAACGGTTTCCACAGATTACGCGTAAACAAGTTAGCTGAACCGATCGACATAATCGCCGCCGGAACCAAGGCGCTGATGGCAATCGCCGCCGCGGCAAAACCCAGGAACCACGAGGGAAACAGCGTGGCAAACAGAGCCGGCACCACGTCGCTGTTGGAGGTCACTTTGACGCCGGCCGCAATCGCCATATAGCCGAGCAAGGCAATCAGCCCCAACAGCAAAGTATAGGCCGGCAGGAAAATGGCATTTTTCTTGACCGTATTGGCACTCGCCGAACTCAGCACGCCGGTCATCGTATGCGGATACATAAATGCCGCCATCGCCGAGCCGAAAGCCAACGAAGCGTAAGCCGTGTATTGCGTCGGTTTCAGGATAATGCCGGTGGCGCCGCCTTTGGCCTTGAAGAAATGATCGGCCGCGTCGAACACCGAGGCATAACCGCCAAGCTTGCTCGGAATCAGCCAGATTGCCGCAATCACCACGATATAAATCATGATGTCTTTGACAAAGGCGATCATCGCCGGAGCCCGCAAACCGCTGGCATAGGTGTATATCGCGAGGATCAGGAAGGCCAGCACCAGCGGTATTTCACCGGAAACCCCCAGGCTCTTGATCACCACCTGCATACCCACCAATTGCAAGGCGATATACGGCATGGTCGCGACGATGCCGGTAATCGCGATCGCGGCGGCAAACCATTTGCCGCCATACACGCCTTGCACAAAATCGGCGGCGGTAATGTGGTCGCCCTCTTTGCAGGCTTTCCACAAGCGCGGCATCACCGCAAACACAAACGGATAAACGATGATGGTATAGGGCAGGGCAAAAAAGCCATAAGCGCCCACCGCGTAGACCAGCGCCGGCACCGCGATCACCGTATAAGCGGTATAGAAGTCGCCGCCGACCAGGAACCACGAAATCACCGTGCCGAACTGGCGGCCGCCCAGGCCCCATTCGTGCAGTTGCGTCATGTCGCCCGCTTTCCAACGGGCAGCCACAAACCCCAACACCGTCACCAGCAGGAAGAATGCGACAAAGACAGAAATAGCTGTCAGGTTTAGCGTAGTCGGCATTATCGGACCCACCTATAGACTATGTACAAAATCAGCGATGTCAGCGGTACCCAACGAAACTGGTACCAGTAAAAGAAGGGGAAACCCAAAAACGGCGGCTGGGCGTGGTTATAAAACGGCAACCACAGCAGCGCGATATAGGGCAACAGCAAGATAAATTTGAGGGGGGAGCCTCGGGGTGGGGATTCGTCGTCTGGTCTCATAGTCGTCGGTTCGAGTCGTCGAAAGCGGGTTCGGTAAAATGCAACCCGGCTGTTCCATCTTGCCGGGTGAGATGCGGCGCGGTAGCACCCGGGTGACGGTTTTATCTTATATATACATATACTGCGCCCGCCCATTTTAATGGGACTGGCGGCAGAGGGACTGCATAATAATCCACGGAGGGACTTGGGTGCGGCCGCTTAGTCGCAGTCAGCCGGACTTGACCCAAGCCTCAAGCCCGGTTCTTCATCAATAGCTTGGGAAATGCAGCACCCGGCCCGGGGCTAAAATAAAGCCGGCGGCCAAGTCGGTAATCAGTGCGCAAGGTGTCGCGCAAGACATTCGCAGACAAAATCGGGTCTCCTGGCGGATATTATATTTGGCGAGCCGAGCGAGACATTACGATGCTTTCTCGATCTGGCTGCACGCCTGCTTTAATTGGGCGCAAAACATTATTGATAGTTTTTATCTACGCCACAAGCGTAGTACTACGCAGATACAACCGGCAAATCGCAGCGAAACCGCTCAGGCGCCCGCATCAAGGGGCTCAAGCGGCCCTGATCCACCGTCTACGGAATACCTCTACGTAATGCTGCGTAGAGCAGCCGTGCAAAGCGGCCCGGCGCAGCCACAAGCCGCATCTGCGGGTACCGCGCCCCGGCGCCAATCGATCCGGCACCGCCCCTCGCGCAGGGGATCTCACGGCCGATTGCGCCAAGCCGTATAGAATCACCCCCTACCCGATTAAATCGCCGACCGGCATCGCTGCCAAGCGGCGCGCAGCCTTATTCACCCCGGTACCCCCATGACTCTATCGATTCGCGGCTTGAAGCGAAAATTGTTGCTGCTGGCCCTGCTGCCGTTTATCGGCGCGACCGCCGCGATCGCGATTGCGGTGGCGTTACATGCGCGTTCCCTGTCGAATTCGCAGCAGCACATCGTGGCGACCGCTTATCAGGCCAGCAAACAGGCGGAGCTGCGCAACTACCTGGATTTGGCAAGAAGCGCCATCGCGCCGCTGTACGATTCGGGCCGGGACGACGACGAGACACGTGCGCGCGCGCTGCAAGTGTTATCCAAACTCGAATTCGGCACCGATGGCTACTTTTTTGTCTACGACCGTTCCGGCAAGACGCTGATGCATTCGCGCCAACCGGAACTGGTCGGACGCAATTTATGGGACATGCAGGCCCCCGACGGCACGCCGACGATTCAATTACTGATTCATCAAGCCGAGCATGGCGGCGGTTTTGTGCAATACCCGTGGGGCCGCCCGTCGACCCATCAGATGGAACCCAAACTCGGCTATGTGGTGCTGCTCGACCGCTGGGGCTGGGTGGTCGGCACCGGCATTTACCTGGACGACGTCAATGCGGCACTGGCACAAATCGACCAGCATGCCTCCTCCAATATCAAGCGGACCTTGCTCTGGATCGGCCTGATCGGCACCCTGGGCATGCTGGTGATCGGTGCTTGCGGACTGGCGCTCAACATTACCGACCATCGCAGCTCCGATGCCAAATTGAAGTTGCTCGCGCTGCAAGTGGTCGAATCGCAAGAAGCCGAGCGCGGACGATTGTCGCGCGAATTGCACGACGGTATCAGCCAAATGCTGGTATCGACCAAATTGTTGCTCGAATCGGTACCGGCCCGGCTGGAAATGACCACACCCCAGCAACATGCCATCGCCGCGCCGATCAACAAGGCCTTGGGCCAGATCAACCGCACCTTGGGCGAAATCCGCCGCATCTCGCACGACCTGCGACCCGCCATGCTCGACGATTTCGGCTTGGCAGCAGCCTTGGTGCAACTTGGGCGCGAGTTTGGCGAAAGCGGCCCGATGCCGGCCGCGGGAGTCTCGATCGACACCTCGGCCGCGGCAGGAAAAGACCTGCCGGAGGCGATCAACACCGTGTTGTTCCGTATCGCCCAGGAGGCCCTCACCAATATCGCGTGCCATGCCCAGGCGCGCTGCGTCAAAGTCACCTTGGCGGTGTTGCCGCAGCAGGTCACGCTCAGTATTGTCGATGACGGCCGTGGCTTCGACTACGATGCGGTGCAAGCGGACGCGCGGCGCGGCATCGGCTTGCGCAATATGCGCGAACGCGCCGAGTCGCTGGGGGGCAGAATACAGATAGACTCCCAGCCGGGACGCACCGCACTGCTTGCCATGATTCCCTTCTTTGCCGTGCCGTCCCCCACCAGCGAGCACTTGATATGACCGCTATCGATACCGCTACCGCGCCCGCCCCGATTCGCCTGTTGCTGGTCGATGACCACCCCTTGGTGCGCGACGGCTTGCGCTTGCGGCTTGACGCTATCGCAGGGTTTGAGGTGGTGGGTGAGGCCGGCACCGCCGCTGAAGCACTGGCATTGACCGAGTCCAGCGCGCCGCGGTTGGTCTTGACCGACATCAGCATGAAAGGCGGCAGCGGCATCGCCTTGACCCAGGCGATCAGCCGGCGTTATCCCACGATCCGCATCCTGGTGTTATCGATGCACAATAATCAGGAATATGTCGCGCAGGCCGTGGCGGCCGGCGCGCATGGTTATGTGTTGAAGGATTCGCCGGCCACGCAGATTGTCGAGGCAATTTATACCATTGCCCGGGGCGGCACCTTTTTCGATGCCGAACTGGCCGAACAAAAACCGGCCGCGTCACGCTACGGCATCATTGAAAAACTGACGCCGCGTGAACATGAAATCTTGCGCGACCTGGCCAGCGGTTTATCCAACAAACAGATTGCCACACTACATACGCTTTCGGTACGCACGGTCGAAACCCACCGCATGTCGATCAAACGCAAACTCGAAATCGACGGCCAGGCCGAGTTGATTAAATTTGCCGTCGAATTTTTTGGCCCGCGCTGAGCAAAATTTCAGCGTGTCAGCGTCAGCGCCAGGTAAGCTGCGTACAGCGCGCCATTCACCAACAAGACCCACACCGCGATTCCCGACGCACGGGCATTCACCCGCATCCATGCCGCCGCCAGCAGCGTAATCAAAATGCCGGTAACCACCTCGATCCCCGGCGCCCACGGGGTCAATAAAATGCCGATTGCCGGCAACAGCGTGCCCTGGAATACCATGGCGCCCGTGATATTGCCGAACGCCAAGGTATCTTTGCGGCGGCGTATCCACAGGATGCTATTGACCTTCTCCGGCAACTCGGTGGCAATCGGAATAATCAGCAGCGACAACAGCAAGGCCGAAATGCCGAACAACTCCGAGACGCCGCGGATGCCGGCGATAAAACCTTGCGCCCCCCACAGCAGCAAACCCACCGCCAATGCAAGCTGCACCGCAATGGTCAACAAATTGACCGGCAGCCCCACGCGCGACAGCAGCATCGGCGCATGCGATTCGGTGCCGTGGCCGTCTTCGACCAGTTGATCCGAGGCGCGCACGGTCATCACGATATACACCAGATAAACCGAGACCATGGCGGCGCTGAACAAGGCTCTGACCAGCAGGTGTCGATGCGGCACATACATCGCCACCACCGCCAGCACAAAAGCGATCAGGAAGAAATTCAGGTCGCGCGTGAAACCGCTCAACTCGGGCGTGATTTTGCCACGCCAGCCGCGCGCGCGCAGTACAGAGGCCGCCATCAGGAAGGTCGACAAGGTCGACAACATCAGCGGCGCCCCGAGAATCGCGCCGATACCGATTTCCTGGTTGACCTGGACATGCCCGGTGCTGCCCATGATCGCCAGCAAGGGCACCAGAGTTTCAGGCAAGGCCGTGCCGACCGCGGCAAACAGCGAGCCGGTGACGCCTTCCGAGATTTTCAGGCGTTCGCCCAGATGTTCCAGCGCATTGGTGAAGAGCTCGGCGGCACTCAGGATCACCAGCAACATCAGCGCCAATTCCAACAACAGATAGGTCATGCGAGGCTCCCGGCACAGCGTGCGATATGCGGTGCGGCGTTCAAATGGGGAAACAGCGACCCAATAGGTCGCCGAGCAGGTAATTGAGTAGTGGCATGAGCTGGCGCATCGGGACGCGCGGCGGCAGCATGAAAATCCAGCATGGTGTATCTCCGGGGCCGGACTTAAGCGAACCATGACGCACCTATCGCGTCCGCCCCGGATACGATGTGGTGCGTCAATGGTCTCGCCAAACCGATACGGTCGAACGCGCCATGGCAAAAAGCCAAGTATGTTGACGCGCTCTCCTTCCGGGAGGAAGGAAGGCTACTCCCCAGTGACGCACGGATTTTAACGACATCCGGCGAATTCAACAAGTTTTCCTCGCAAATGGACTGTGTGGGACCCTGTTGGCGCGCCAAACCTGGCCAAATCCCCGCCCAAGCCGTCCGGTCGTGTAAACTCACGGTATTCGGCAGATTCGGTAAATCTGCCCCAACGCATCGCTTACTGGAGAGGTGCTGTAGAAGCTCCTTGTCTAAGTAGGCAGGTTCGAGCGCTGCGGCCCGCGGCCCGTCTGGGTCCTCCACCTTTCATGGCGGGATACGGAGCACGCATGTCTATTTCTGAAGTTAAACGCCGCCGCACTTTTGCGGTGATTTCGCACCCTGACGCGGGTAAAACCACGCTCACCGAAAAACTCTTGCTGTTTTCGGGCGCGATCCATATCGCCGGCACCGTGAAAGGCCGCAAGAGCAATCGCTACGCCACCTCGGACTGGATGGAGATCGAGAAGCAGCGCGGGATTTCCGTCGCCAGTTCAGTGATGCAGTTTGAATATGGCGATGCCGTGATCAACCTGCTCGATACCCCGGGTCACCAGGACTTCTCGGAAGATACCTATCGGGTGCTGACCGCCGTGGATGCAGCCGTGATGGTGATCGACGGCGCCAACGGGATCGAGTCGCAAACCCTGAAACTGCTGGAAGTGTGCCGCAGCCGCAATACCCCGGTGCTGACCTTTATCAACAAGCTCGACCGCGATGTGCGCGAACCGCTCGATTTGCTGAGCGAAGTCGAAGAACATCTCGGGGTGGCCGCCATCCCCTTCTCCTGGCCGATAGGAACCGGCAAGAATTTCAAGGGGGTCTACGATATCGCCCACAACCAGGTGCGAATTTTCCGCGCCGGCGACAGCACCATGGGCGGCGAAGTCGAAACCCTGTATGGCCTCGAAGACGATGAAGCCTATCGCCGTTTCGGCGACGTCTGGACCCGCGCCAAAGAAGAAATCGAGCTGGTCACCGGCGCCTCGCCGGCCTTTAGCCGCGAAGCGTTTTTGGCCGGCACCCAATCGCCGGTATTGTTCGGCTCGGCGATCAACAACTTCGGCGTGAAGGAAATTCTCGACGCGCTGATCGAACTCGCGCCGCCGCCGACCCCGCGCATGACCACGGTGCGCGCCGTCGACCCGGAAGAACCGGCGTTTACCGGCATGGTGTTCAAGGTGCAAGCAAATATGGATCGCGCCCATCGCGACCGGGTGGCGTTTATTCGTGTGTGTTCGGGCCATTTCGAGCGCGGTATGGCCTTGCAAGTCACCCGCTCGGGACAAAAGATGCGGGCCAACAACGTCGTCACCTTTTTATCGCAGCGGCGCGAGACCGTGACCGAAGCTTACCCCGGCGATATTATCGGCATCCCTAACCACGGCAATCTTTGCTTGGGCGATACGCTGACCGAAGGCGAACCGCTGCAATTTATCGGCTTGCCTTTTTTCGCTCCGGAAATCTTCCAAAACGTCGAAGTCACCGATCCGATGCGGCAGAAGCAACTCGGCGAAGCACTCAAGCAGTTGGGTGAAGAAGGCGCCATTCAGGTGTTTAAACCGGTCGGCGGCGGCATGATGTTGCTCGGCGCGGTCGGCCAATTGCAGTTTGAAGTGGTGGCGCATCGGCTCGCTTCCGAATACAAGGTTGAAGTGCGCATGTCGCCGTCGCGCTATCGCATCTCGCGCTGGGTCACGGCCAAGGACCCGGCCGCGATGAAGCGCTTTATCGACTTCAATACCTCGCGCATCGCCACCGACGCTTCGGATGCGATCACCATGCTGGCGGTGCATAACGGCGAAGTCGCCGCAGCCCAGGAAGCGTGGCCGGACATCACCTTCCACGAACTGCGCGAACATGCGGGTTCGCCTTTCAGCAAGCTGAATTAAGTTGGCGCGGCCTGGGCTCACCCCGGGCCGTTATCTGTTACCCGCGTTCCTCCTTGCACGGAGACAGCGTTGAGATCGAGACCCAAGACCGGTTTATTGCGCGCGCCCAAGGATGGTTTATTGCGCCCGCCCAAGGATGGTTTATTGCGCCCGCGCAATGGCGAAGAAGCCAAAGTGACTTATGTCGAGCTGTTCTTCGACCTGATCTACGCCTTTGCCGTCACCCAGCTTTCACACAAACTGGTCCACGATCTATCGTTGCTCGGCGCACTCGAAACGCTGGTACTTTGGTTTGCGGTGTGGCTGGGTTGGCAATACACCTGCTGGGTCACCAACTGGTTCGATCCCGAACGGATTGAAGTGCGTTTGCTGTTGCTGGCGATCATGCTGATCGGCATGGTGATGGCCGCCAGCCTGCCTTATGCCTACGCCGGGCGCGGCTTGATCTTCGCCTTGAGCTATGTGGGGATCCAGCTCGGGCGCAGTCTGATCGTGTTGCTGTTGCTCGGCCGGCATCATGCCCTAAGCGCCAATTTCCGCCGCATCTGCGGCTGGCTGACGATTTCCGGCCTGGGGTGGATCGCCGGCGGTTTGAGCCACGGCACACTGCGTTTTGCCCTGTGGACGGCCGCCGTCTTATGCGAATATATCTCGCCGATGATCGGTTTTGCCTTGCCGGTGCTGGGACGTTCCCGCTCCACCGACTGGCGCTCGGCCGAAGGCGGGCATATTGCCGAGCGCTGCCAGGGCTTCGTGATTCTGGCATTGGGTGAGTCGGTGCTGGTCACGGGCGCCACCTTGAGCGACTCCGCCAATTGGAGCGCCCCCACCGTGATCAGCTTCCTGGTGTGTTTTACCGGGAGCTGCGCCCTGTGGTGGATCTATTTCGATCGCGGCA
>JAMFSV010000108.1 GCA_026225455.1 Burkholderiales bacterium
CCGCCGCCCCCGCCGCGTAGGTCGCGGCAATCGTCCGGTCGTCGCCCAACAGCGACAGCACAAACAACAATTCTTCCAGGCTCTCGGTGCGCGCCGAACGCCGCGCCAGCAGCGGCGTTGCCTGCGGATCGAGCACAATAAAATCGGCCTCGGCGCCCGGCAGGAAATTGCCGATGGTGCCTTCGAGCTGCATGCTGCGTGCGCCGCCCAGCGTAGCCAGGTAAAACATCCGGGTGGCGGGCAAATAGACCCCACCCATACGGGCCATCTTGTACGCGCCATTCATGGTTTGCAGCATCGAGAAACTGGTGCCGCCGCCGACATCGGTCGCCAGCGAGATCGGCACCCGTTGCGCATCGGCCTGCTTGAAGTCGAATAAGCCGCTGCCTAGAAACATATTGGAGGTGGGGCAGACGGCCGCGGCCGATTGCGTTTCCGCCATGCGCCGGCGGTCGCTATCGTCGAGCCAGATGCAATGGCCGTACATCGCCCGCGGACGCAGCATGCCGTAGCTGTCGTAGACGTCGAGATAACTGCGTGCTTGGGGAAACAGCGACTTGACCCAGGCCACCTCGTCGGTATTTTCCGCCACGTGCGTTTGTAAATAGGTGTCGGGGTAGGCGCGGGCCAATTCGCCTGCAAGCTGCAATTGGGCTTCGCTGGAGGTGGGCGCAAAACGCGGGGTGATGGCGTAAAGTTGCCGGCCGCGCTTGTGCCATTTCTTGATCAGCGTTTCACTCTCGCGCGCCCCGCTTTCCGCCGTGTCGGCGAGAAAGGGTGGGCAGTTGCGATCCATCAATACTTTGCCCGCGACCATGCGTAAATTGCGCGCTTCGCTTTCGGCAAAAAAGGCTTCGACCGATTCCGGATGCACGGTGCAATAGACCATTGCCGTGGTGGTGCCGCAGCGCAATAGCTGGTCGATAAAAAAGCCGGCCACTTCGCGCGCATGATCGATATCGGCAAACTTGCGTTCCGTCGGGAAGGTATAGGTTTCCAGCCAGGGCAACAGGCCTGGAGCGGGCGAGGCGATCATATCCGTCTGCGGGTAATGGATATGCGTGTCGATAAAACCCGGCGTGATGATTTTGCCGGAGTAGTCGTGCACGGTAACGCCCGCGGGCAGGGTGGCCTTGAGGCTGGCGTAATCGCCCAGGGCCTGGATTTTTCCGTCTTGCACCAGCAGCAAACCGTCCGCATGCCAGACACAGGCATGCGGATCCAGCGCGGGGTCGCCGGTGAAATGCAGCAAGCTGGCGCGAAATGCCTGTAAAGGGCGGGCTTGCAAGGTGCAGGTGCCGACGACGTTATCTAAAGTTTGACTCACGGCTTTGACTCATGTGTTTGACTCATGTGTTTGACTCAGGGGATACTCGTTTCATATTTCGGGGGTGAACTTGACGCTCGGGGCCACGCCTCGGCGGCGTTTTGAGGACCGTTCGGCAAGGCGTTGCATCACTCTAGCGGTTTGCTTGCTCAGCGGTGAAATGCTGCAAAAAATCAGCGAAAATCCGCGCCGATACATCGATGTCGTCAGCCGTAACGGTCTCCAGCGGGTTATGACTGATGCCGCCGTTGCCGCAGCGGACAAACAACATCGCGACATCGGTCAGACGGCCCATTGCCATCGCATCGTGCCCGGCGCCCGACGGCAGCGTCAGCACGTCAATGCCGGCGCGTTCGGCGGCGGCGCCCAGTTGCTGCATCAACCACGGCGCACAGGGTGCCGCCTGCGCTTGCAATACCTGTTCGAGTTTGAGGTCGATACGGCGCCGGGCGCAGATAGCCTGAACCCCGAGCAGGATATCGGCCAGTGCCGCATCGCGGGTGCCGTCGTCGGCGGCGCGGATATCGAGTGACAAACGGCACAGGCCGGGCACCACATTAATCGAGCCGCCGGGCACCTGCAATTGCCCCACCGTACCGACCAGGGTTGGCGCCGCGCCGCAGCGTTGTTCAACCAGCAGGATAATTTCGGCGGCGGCGGTGGCGGCATCGCGACGCAGGGCCATCGGGGTGGTGCCGGCATGTCCGGCGACCCCGGTCAGTTCGATCAAATAGCGGCAGCTTCCCGCAATCGAACTGACGATGCCGACCGGCAGATCGCGCTCCAGCAATACCGGGCCTTGCTCGATATGCACCTCAACAAAACCCAGCACTTCACGGGTGTTGCGCGCCAGGCCGGGAATGGCTTCGGCGGCGTAGGTCGAGGTTGCGCCGGCCGTATCCCGCGGAATTTCGCCGGCCGCTTCGCGGGCATTTTGCAACGCGGCACGCATGGTGATGCCGTCGGCGTCGGTGCGTTCCAGCAAGCTCATGTCGAACTCACCGATGATCGCGCTGCTGCCGAGGAAGGTATTTTGATAACGCACACCTTCCTCATCGGCAAAGCCGATCACCTCGACATGAAACGGCAGTTTTTCACCGCGCCGATGCAACTCCCCGATCACCGCGATCGGCAGCAGCACACCCGCGCGCCCGTCGTACTTGCCGCCATTGCGCACCGTGTCGTAATGGGAGCCGGTCAAAAGGGTTTTCGCCTGCGGCCGGTCCGAGCGATAACGGCCGACGACATTGCCGATGGCATCGATATGCGCTTGCATCCCGGCTTCTTCCATCCAGCGGCGCAACAAGGCGGCGCAGCGGCGATGGCTATGGCTCAAGTAAGTACAGGTCAAGCCGCTTTCGTCATCGCTCCATTGCGCCAGGGTTTCGCACCATCCGACGATGGTCGCGCCCAGTTCGGGCGTAAAGCCGAAACGTTGATTCAGGCGTAACTCGGCGATACGGCCGATTTGCCGCAGGCTCTCGGCGATTTCGTCATCATGGTGCGCTTTAAGCCGGCGCCGCATGGCGGCGATAATCGCCTCGCGCGGCAGGCCGCGGCCGTCGTGGCCTTTGACCGCGAGCACAAAAGGAAAGGCGAAGCGCGACAGATACGCCGCGTTAAGTTGCTGGATGGTTTCCAGCTCATGGGTGTCGTCACCGGCGCTGGCGCGATTCAGGCCGACGCTGGATTGTTCCGCGGTCGACTCCTGGGTCAAGGTGCCGGCTGCCGCCTGCTTGCCGGCCAACTCGGGGTGAGCCCGGATTAATTGCAGTTGTTCCGCGCGCGGCGCGTTCGCCACGCTGTGCTGCAAGGCGCTCTTCAGCGCCGTCAACGATTTGAATGGACGCCGTGCCGCGCTGCGCTCAGCGACCCAGGGCGTGTGTTCATAAATGCCTTCAAGCAATTCGATGAATTCGGCGGTACTGCAATGGTTCAGTGTTTCCAAAGTCAGCATGTCGGGCCTGCCAGCGTCGAGACCGGGTTGGAAGGGTGGGTACGATGCCAGTGATCGGCAATATCGATGCGGCGCGTAATCCACACCGCACTGTGGCCCTGCACGTAATCGAGAAAGCGCGCCAGTGCCGCAGCCCGTGCCGGGCGGCCGATCAAGCGGCAATGCAGTCCGATCGACAGCATTTTCGGCTGGTCAAGACCGGCTGGGTCGCCCTCGGCATACAACACATCGAAGGCATCTTTGAGGTAATCGAAAAACTGCGTGCCGGAATTAAAACCCTGCATCGCGGCGAAGCGCATGTCGTTGGTGTCGAGGGTATAGGGCACCACCAGATGCGGTTTGGTCTCCGGCTTGCCCTGGGCTCCCGTGACGGCCACTTGCTGCCAGAACGGCAGATCGTCGCCGTAGTAGTCGGCGTCATAACTGAAGCCGCCATGCTCGACTACCAGACGGCGTGTATTGGGCGAATCGCGGCCGGTGTACCAGCCCAGCGGCGCGGCACCCGTCATGCTCCGGATGATCTGCACGGCCTCGGCCATATGAGCGCGCTCCTCGGCTTCGCCCATTTGCTGGTAGCTGATCCAGCGCAAACCATGACAGGCGATTTCGTGACCCAGTTCGACAAAAGCCGCGACCGCCTCGGGGTTACGTTGCAATGCCATTGAAACGCCGAACACGGTGAGTGGCAGTCGGCGTTCCTCGAACAAGCGCAACACTCGCCACAAGCCTGCGCGCGAGCCGTACTCATAGAGCGACTCCATGCTCATATGGCGTGCGGCGAAAGGCTGGGCGCCGATGATTTCGGAGAGGAAGGTTTCCGAGGCGGCGTCGCCATGCAGCACCGAATTTTCAGAACCTTCTTCGTAGTTCAGGACGAATTGCAGGGCGATACGCGCGGCACCCGGCCATCTTGCATGCGGCGGGGTGCGGCCGTAGCCGAGCAGGTCACGCGGATACGGGGACGATGAAGCGGAATTGAAATCACTCATAAGGGCCTCGTAACATTGCTGGGGGCCGGCGCGGTTCGTTTTGCGCGAGCCACGTCTGCTCTGCATAAATCATATACCGGCGGACTGTGGAATATATAAGGGCCGGCCGATAGCGAGCTTCACCAGACTGATATAGAGGTGAGCACGCAAGCTTGCGCTCAGCCGGCCAGAACCAGGTTGGGTTCGGCGTGTTGCGCTGCGTTGGCGTTGTCTTCGACCTGTTGCAACAACTGCGCCACGACAGAAATGGCAATCGTTTCCGGCGCTTTATCGTGGATCCCGGCCACGCCGATCGGGCACACCATGCGTTCCAGGTCGTTGCAGGAAAACCCCTTTGCCAGCAGGCGATGCTCGAATTGATGGCGTTTGGTTTTAGAACCGATCAAACCAAAAAAAGCGTAGTCGCCGCGGCGCAGAATATGTTCGCATAACACCTGGTCCAGCGCGTGACTATGAGTCATCACCAGGAAATAACTGCCGGGCGGCGCCTCGTCGACGGCGGATTCGGGAATGTCGTTGGCATCCAGCGTGAGATTGGCGGCGGCGATGGCGGGGAACTGCGCATCGCGCTGGTCGACCCATTGCACCGTGCAACGCAGATTGAGCAATACTCTGACGAGCGCGGCACCGACATGACCGGCACCGAACAGCACCACGTGAAAGCGGTCGGGCACCAGGGTTTCGCTGAGCACCACAGCGTCGCTATCCGCGGCGGGGTGGTGCAGCAAACGGCAGTTTTGCTCCGACTCCTGCGGACTCAGGTCGACTTCCGCTTCCAGCCATTGCACCGCGGTAGGCGAGTTGCCCGCGGCGCCGAACCAGACCCGTCGCATGCTGGCCAGACCTGCATCATGCCGCTTTTGCAATGCCGCAACCCAGCCCAAGTCGGCCAGCGTCAGGCGTTCGAAAGCCAGCGTGACGACCCCGCCGCAACATTGGCCCAAGCTTGGGCCCAGCGGTATACGTTCGAGGTGACGGCGTGGGCCGGAGGCGTCTGCCGGAGTTTCCGTCAACAAGCGGCGTGCCAGGTCGATGGCTTGCCATTCGAGATGGCCGCCGCCTATGGTGTAGTAGGTTTGTTGACGTGCCACCAGCATTTTTGTACCGGCGTTGCGAGGTGCCGAGCCCTTGACGCGCGCGACCGTGACCAGCACCACGGCGTCGCCGTGGGCCAGTAACTGCTTGAGCTGGTTGAGCCAGTGATGCATGGTTCGGTCTCTGGGTTCGGTCTCTTTAGCGCGTGGGCAAGGTGCTGCGGCGTCAGCTATCGCGCTGACGCCGGGTGCTTAGGTGTTGACGGGTACCGCAACAGGTGCTTTGGCGTGCATACCTGCCGACGGGTTTTCCAGCGTTTCCAATGCTGCAAGTATCGCTTCGCCGGTCGCCGGCGCGCGCAGCGGCGGCCGCCAATGCGGGTCCGCGGAGACGCTGGCGAGCGCATCGCGGATCGCCAGAAAGACCGAGAATGGCAACAATAAGGGCGGTTCGCCGACGGCTTTCGAGCGCCACACGGTGGCTTCCGTATTTCGATTGTCGAACAGCCGCACGTAAAAGGCGTCGGGGCAATCGCTGATGGCTGGAATCTTGTAGGTCGAAGGCGCATGCGTCATCAACTTGCCATGCTTGTTCCACCATAATTCTTCGGTGGTCAGCCAGCCCATGCCCTGAATAAACCCGCCCTCGATCTGGCCGATGTCGATGGCCGGGTTGATCGAGGCGCCGACGTCATGCAACACGTCGGCACGCAATAATTTCCATTCACCGGTCAGGGTATCGACAATCACTTCGGAGACGGCCGCACCATAAGCAAAATAATAAAATGGGCGACCGGTCAGGGTCTTTGAATCCCAATTCACGCCTGGGGTGCTGTAAAAACCGTCGGACCATAATTGCACGCGAGACAGATAAGCCGCTTCCGTCACTTGCTCAAACGGCAGGGAGGTATGCGAGTTGCCGACCCGGCCTTCACTGAAAGTTATTTCATCGGCGCCGCAGCCAAGTTTTTTTGCCGCGACTTCCACCAGCCGCAGACGGATCTTGCGCGCCGCGTCTTCGGCCGCTTTGCCGTTCAGATCGCTGCCGGTGGAGGCTGCGGTGGCGGAGGTATTGGCGATTTTCGAGGTGTCGGTGGCGCTCACCCGTACCTGCGACAAAGGGATCCCGAGTTCGTGGGCCACCACCAGCGCTACCTTGGTGTTGAGCCCCTGGCCCATTTCGGTGCCGCCGTGGTTGACCAGTACCGAGCCGTCCCGATACACATGAACCAAGGCGCCCGCCTGGTTGAGGAAGGGCACGTTAAAGGAAATGCCGAATTTCAGCGGAGTGAAGGCCAGGCCCCGCTTCAAGATCGGACTGCCGCGGTTAAATGCC
>JAMFSV010000109.1 GCA_026225455.1 Burkholderiales bacterium
GGCCGAATTGTCCCGCATCGACTTCAAACTACTGACGTACCCGGCGGACCGCGAGCGGCTGGCACATTTGATTGCCGCCGTGAGCATCGCCGGCAGCCCGGATGCCAGTGCGGAAATCCGTTATATCGGCCGCGACGGCATGCTGTTTTGGGGTCGCACCAATCTGGCGCGGTTCACCCCGGGCGCGGAGCAGGACGGTCTGCTGCTGATTATCGAAAACATCGATCGCCTGAAACTTGCCGAGGAGCGTCTGGAGTTGGCCATGGATGCGGCCGACCTGGGTGTATTCGAATGGAACCTCGAAAGCGGCGCGGTGGTTTTGCAGCATCTTCGCACCCGGCACATCCTGAACGCTCTCGACGGCGCGCCGGCCGGCCTGTTGTCCGAGATCATTCAAGCTGAAGATGTCGAGTCTTTTGCCGCCGCGCTGCAAACGGCATTAAACCACCCGGAACGGCATTTCCATCATATTTGCCGAGTTCGCGCGCGCAATGCCGCACCGCTGAAGTGGATTGAAATTGTCGGCCAAGTGCGCGGCGAATCGGCGGCCTCGGGCCTGGAGTCCAACCGGGTAGTCGGCATTCTGACCGATATCACGGCACGCAAGACCGCCGAGCAGGCGCTGCAGGAAGCCGAAGTACGCAAAAATAACTTTCTGACCATGCTGGCGCATGAGCTGCGTAATCCGCTCGCGCCGATCAAAGCCGCTTCGCTGCTGGTGCAACGCCTGACGCCGGAGCATGAAGCAAAAGTCCACAGTGCCGCGCAGATGATCGAACGGCAAAGCGCGCATCTATCCATCTTGGTCGAGCAATTGCTTGAGGTCACGCGCATCAGTACCGGTCATATCGACCTGTCCCGCGCGGTGGTCGATTTATCGATATTGCTGACCGAGGTGGTCGAGTCGATGGCCTTATTGGTCGATAACCGGCGTCAGACCTTGGCTTTGAGTTTGCCGTCCGAGCCGCTCTGGGTCGATCTCGACGCCGTGCGCATGACGCAAGTAGTGAGCAACTTGATCGACAATGCTTCGCGCTACACCGCCGATGGCGGCCATATCACCCTGACCGCTCTGGCCGGCGACAGTCACTGTGAAGTCTGTGTCGCCGATAACGGGCAGGGTGTGCCGCCGGAATTGCTGCCGCATATCTTCGATCCTTTTATCCAGGGCAAGGTCTCCGCGGCACGAACCAATGCAGGTCTAGGGATTGGTTTGTCCATCGTGCAACAACTGGTCAACTTGCATGGCGGCAGCGTGCGCGGCGAAAGCGCCGGTGCCGGTCATGGCAGTCAATTTGTGGTGACCTTGCCGCTCGCGGCAGCTCCTCTGGAATTACCCCTGGCTAATGTGCCACCCTCGACCTTGCAGCATTCCGACAACGGCGCCGGGATCTTGATTGTTGACGATAATGCCGATGCGGCCGAATCGCTGGCCGAATTACTGACGCTGTCGGGTTACACGGTACGTACCGCCGGCAATGCGGCACACGCATTCCAAGTACTGAGCCAATGGCAACCGGCGGTGATTGTGCTGGATATCGGACTACCCGATCTCGATGGTTTTGATATCACCTTGCAGCTCAGAGCCGCACCGCAGACTCGCGAGACCTTGATTATTGCGCTCAGCGGTTATGGCAGCGCCGAATACCTGGCGCGCGCCCGCGTGGTCGGGATCGATATTTACCTGACCAAACCCGCACCCCTGGACCGCTTGATCAGCGCAATCCAGGATCGCTTGCGCGCGACTTGAACGCACCCGCCCAGCGGCTTGCCTGAGTTCAGCCGAGCGCGTGCCAAGCGCATGCATCGGCAGCCCGGCTAGGCTCCTTGCGCCAAATCAGAATCTTCCTTTGTATTTTCCCGGCGGTCGAATCGGCATCGCCGGTGCTTCGACCGCATCTTTCCCTGACTGAAAATTCAGCCGCGCGTCATCGCGTCGCGGATGGCGCGGCACGCTATTTGCTGAGAAAAATCGGAACAAAATTGCAGCGGTATTCCTTACCGCCGCAGAGGGAGCGTGTGCCGGCAGTGCGGTTGGCGCACCACACAGGACAGGCAATTTTTACAGGTTTGGGAAAATTTCTCCGTGTGTGTCTTGGGTCCGAGGGTGCGCCGCACCCATCCTCGGCCACTTTTTTGGCGCGTGTCGTCGCGCAGCCTATTTTGGAACCGTCTATGCAAAACCCGCAGAGCGATGACTCTCATCACGACAATAAGCCGTCCGACAATCACGCCGCTCCCGCCGCTCAGAGCACGGCTCCAGATTCCTCCGATCAGTCGCGGCAGCCTAAAGGTAATGACGGCAATGACGACCAGGGCAATCGCGGAACAGACGGCAGCAGCGGCGAGAATCAGCAAAGTGATAAAGACAAGGATGACAAGGAGCCGAAAGACAAAGAGGGCGGGAGTAAAAAACCGGGTAAAAAACCGCTGATCATTCTCGCCATCGTGGTGGTGATATTGTTGATCGCAGCCTTTATCTGGTGGTTCGCCACGCGCAATGAGATCGATACCGACGATGCTTATACCGACGGCAACGTGGTATTGATGGCGCCCAAGGTGTCGGGTTATGTGGTGGCGTCCAACCTCAACGATAACCGCTTTGTGCATCAAGGCGATCTGCTGTTCAAGATCGATCCGCGCGACTATCAAGCCAGTGTGGATCAGGCAACCGCCCAGGTCGGATTGGCCATCGCGCAAAGAGATGCGGCACAAGCCCAACTGGATGTGGCCAAAGTGCAATACCCGGCGCAATTGGCTCAGGCCGAGGCCCAGGAGATGTCGGCCCAGGCAAGTTTGACCAAAGCCCAGGCCTCGTATGACCGTCAGCATACGGTCGATGAACGCGCCACCACCGATGAAAATATCGATGCCGCTACCGCCCAGCAACGTGGCGCCGTGGCCGAAGTACGTCAAGCCCAGGCGCAAGTGCGCACCGCGAGTTTGACCGGGGCGCAGATTGCGCAAGCGATAGCCGCGGTCAAGGAACGCGAGCAGCAAATCCGTCAAGCCCAAGCCCAACTGGAACAAGCCCGCCTCAATTTGTCTTACACCGAAGTGCGAGCTCCGGTCGATGGTTGGGTTACGCAGCGCAACCTGCAAATCGGCAGCTTCGTTCAGGCCGGCTCCACGGGTTTTTCCTTGGTCACGACCCAACCCTGGGTGACGGCCAATTTTAAGGAAAATCAATTGACCCGGATGCGCGTGGGCGACGCGGTTGAGATTGAGGTGGATGCTTATCCGGACCTCAAACTGCA
>JAMFSV010000110.1 GCA_026225455.1 Burkholderiales bacterium
CCGATCGCTTCACCGGCAAAACGCACCAGCATCTCCAGCGTATAGATATGCGGTCCGCCCAGTTCGTAGACCTGGCCGTGGCTGCCGCCCAGGTCGAGCGTGCGCAGCATCGCCTGCGCGACGTCGCCGACATAGACCGGCTGGAAGCGCGCTTGGGAGCTGGCGAGCGGTATCATCGGAAAATTGCGCTGCAAACCGGCAAAGGTATTGATAAAGCTGTCGCCGGGGCCAAACACCACCGACGGCCGGAAGATAGTCGTATGCAAACCGTTGGCGCTGCGCACCACCAGTTCGCCATCGCCTTTGGAGCGCAAATACATGCTGGTGCCGTCCGAACGGGCGCCCAGCGCACTCATATGCAACAGGCGCGGGACACCCTCCGCCACGCAAGCGGCGGCGATTTTTTTGGGCAACTCGACATGCACCCGGGCAAAGTCGGGACCATAAGGCTCACCGCGCCGGCTATGCAAGATGCCGGCCAGATTGATGACGGCGTCGGCGCCATGGATAAAAGCCGCCAGTTGCACCGGGTCGTACACATCGACTTCGAGAATCTCGACCGGGAACATCGACAGCGCAGCAGCATGCGCGCGACGCCGCGTCGCGATGCGCACATGGCGGCCGTCCTTCACCAGGCGGTTAACCAGATCGCGGCCGATAAATCCGGTGCCGCCGATTAACGCAATAGTTTGATGTCGCATGGTAACTCCTGGGGTTCGCCGTCATCGCTGCAGATTCATTGCCGCACTAAAAGCATTGCCGCGCCGTTTGGCGACGCAACGCCTTTATGTTTCAGGGAGTGATGATCCCAAGGCGGGCTTTGAGCGATTGCGGGTGGTTGTCAAATAAAGCGCCATAGTAGGTGGCGTTCGACAGGACGTTTTTCACATAATCACGCGTCTCGTTGAACGGAATGGTTTCAGCATAAATTGCGCCTTCCACCGGGCGCGGCAAACTGTCGCGCCATTGCCGCGCGCGCCCGGGTCCTGCGTTATACCCCGCCGTCGCGAGGACGGCCGAATCGTCCAGTTGGGAAAACAGACCCGCCAGATAAGTGGTGCCCAGCAGGATATTGGTATCGGTATCGGCGATCTGATCCGAGCTTAACGCACCCAACCCCATTTGCTTGGCCATTCGCTGCGCGGTGGCGGGCATCAGTTGCATCAGGCCGCTGGCGCCGACGCCCGACTGCGCGGTGATGATAAAACGCGACTCCTGGCGGATCAAACCATAGACCCAATCGATATCGACCCCGGCGCTGGCGGTATCGCGCTGCATGGTGGCGCGAAACGGTGTCAGGTAACGCAGGGAAAAATCATGGTCGGTGGTGGTGCGGTCGGCGGTATTCACCGCGCGGTCGAGCAGTTGCATGCGCCGTGCGTATTCGGCCGACGCCAGCAACTCATGATCCGTCATGCCGCGCAAGGTCCAGTTCCATTCACGGTTGCCTTCGAAACGCAGATTCATGGCGTAGAAACGTTGGGCCAGGGCGAAGCCGGGCAAGTTGGCCGCGGTATTGACCTCAGCATCGCTGACTTCGGTTTTGGGCGGCAACACCACAGACTGTCCCAACTCCTCGGCCGCAAGCTGGCCGTAAAAATTATATTGGCTGGAGATCTGCGCGTAATCGCGCTGCGCGTCGTCTGGATTGCCGAGTTCGTGCTGAGCCCGGCCATGCCAATAAACCCAGTTTGGCTGAACCCGTAACAACAAGGGCATGGCGTCGATGGCGCTCTTGAGCGCACGCCAGTCGCCGGCCAGCAACGCGGCGCGGGCGCGCCATTCGTAGGCCTGATTCGACAAGGTCGCGCCATTGGTTTTACGGAACCAGTCGAGCGCTTCCGGCATCCGTTTAAGCGCCGCCAGATAGGCAATCGAACCCCAGGCCGCCGCCCGTTGCTCGGTGCTTAATGCCGGTTCGACCCGGGCCAGGGAGGCCGCCGCCAAAGCCGGATCGTTGCGCGCCATGCGGACAATCGCGAGCACCGCCAGTTGACGCGAATTGTCATCGCTGCCGACGCCGCGGGCCAAATATAAAGGCGGCGTGGACGAGGCCTGATCGAGCAAAGTCTGATCGGGGCGGCTATCGCCCAGGGCATCGGCAATACGGTTGCCGGTGCTGACATAATTCTGCTCATAGGCCAGCCGGATTTGCTGCCAGACATCGTCGGGACTGAATTGGTGTTGCTGCGCCAGCGCGGTGATCAGGTCGACGCAACCGTCACCGTAATATTTGGGATCTTGCAGCAGAATGCGTGCGGCATCGCCGATGGCTTCACCATGCGCCAGGCGCGATTCAAGCGCGTAACATTTCACCTGGGTGTCGTCGTTCAGCACAAAGCGCGGATATTGCTCGTCGAAATGTGCCCAATCGTGACGCGCGCCCAGTACCAGCAGATAGTCGTTGCGCAGGCGGTCGGCGATTGCCTGACCCGCGTAGCGCTGGAGGAAACTCAGGATCTGCACATCAGGCACTTCGGCCAGGGCATGCCCCGAGCCATCGAACAGTTGCGGCTTGAGGGTAAAATATTCGACGTAGGACGGGATCGGGTAATCGGGAATCTTGAGCGCCAGCGTCGCCGCCGTAATGGGGTCGTTATTGCGCGACGCATCGCGCAAGGCGGAAAAAATCTGATCTTCGCCCGTCAGACTGGCACCGGGTGCCGCGAATGCGGAATCGGAGACCGCCAAGGTGAGGGTCAGGCTGATGGCGCACGCGGCGCGCAACAGCCGGTTTAGTGCGGGATATACTGCGGGAAGGCATTGCACAAGGCGTTTCGACATCGTCTTAAATCTGGCTGGAATGGCGTCAAGGATAGCATGCAACATTGCTGCGGAAGCGGCCTATCGTCGGCTTGATGCGGCCTCCGGCCCCGCCCCGGACCTCACCCAAAACCTGGATTATCGTCTTGCTTACGCCCCCCTCCTCCGCGACCGCGGTGTCTGCCAAAGCGAGCTTGCGCCATGCCTTGCTGGCAGCCCGGCTGGCGCTGGCCGCGGATACGCTTCAGGCCCAACGGTCAAATGCACAGTTGAGCGAGCAGGTGGCACGCCTGCTGGACGAACGCGCGGCCGCTTGTGTCGGTTTTTACTGGCCGATGACGGGCGAATTTGATCCCCGCGCGGCGCTAAGCACCTGGCTGGCCGCGGCACCCGGCCGCCAAGCCGCGTTGCCGGTGGTGAGTCTTCCCGGCGCGCCGCTGACATTCCATGCCTGGCAACCGGATACGCCCATGCGCATAGGCCGCTATAACATCCCGATCCCGGCCGACGAGCATCCGCTGCACCCCGACTTACTCCTGGTCCCTTGCCTCGGTTTCGATGCGCACCGGCTGCGCCTGGGTTATGGCGGCGGCTACTACGACCGCACCCTGGCGGCATTGCGGCCGCGGCCCTATGCGGCGGGGGTGGCATTCGAGTGCGGCCGGGTCGCGGCGCTACCGCGCGAAGCGCACGATATCCCGCTTGACGCGATACTCACCGAAACCGGGCGCTATTGAAGCACGACAGACAGTTCTCGGCACATCGGGGCGGCAGCGCCGAGGTGGGTGCGATGGAATCCGCGCCGGGGAACAGGCCCCTTGAATAATTTAGAGCGACGCCGCAGCGCGCGCAGCGGTATCGTATAGGCCGGAGGCATTACGCATCAGTTGCGCCGCTTCGCCGATGGCCTGATTGGTCATACCCGACTCGGTCAAGGCCTCGATCAAGCAGCGCTCTCGCACCTCGCGATACTTCATGCAGATGGCCTTACCGGATTCGGTCGCGGAAAAAAACACTTCCTTCCCGACTTTTTCGCTTTTGACATACCCCCGGGTACCCAGTTTTTTCAAAGCATAGGTCGCGACATGGGTATCTTCGATATTCAAGACGAAACAAATATCGGCCAGCTTTTTTTTACGATCGCGATGGCTCACATGATGGAGCAGCGACACTTCGACCGCCGTCATATCCTTGCCCCCCGCGGCCGACATACAGCGCATCATCCAGCGATCGAAGGCGTTGCCCGCCATGATCAAGGCATATTCGAACTCGGATAGCTCGGCGCTTTTCTCAGAGACAAGATGGTCGGATGAAACAATCTTGGTCGGTGTTTTAGACGATGGAGGGGTCATTTGTGATACTTAGCTGGGTGGATAGGGTAAACCGGCCGGGTTCAAGACCAGCCAAAGTACCGCGTGGAGTCCGCTGAAATATACACGTTAGCGCATCCAGCGCAAAATTGCGGCTGATTTTCGACACAAAATCGAATTTTAGGGAAAACTATCATTGATAATTTATCGACATTTTATTGACAATGTAATATTGAGACCGTGCCTAGCTGCCGCACGATGAATCGATGCACCCGGTGCATCCCCCAATTTGACGTTTTTCAGTAAGCAGGTGGACGCCATCGATACCCCGACTCAACCCGTCGTCCTGACTCAACCGACGCTATTGCCATTGGGCGATAACGCGCTGGTGTGTACCTTTGCGCCGCCGGCGACGCTGGCGACGCAAGCGCGCGTCTGGTCGGTCGCGCGTCTCGCCCGCGCCTGGCCGCATGTTACCGAAGTGGTGCCGGGCATGAACAATCTGACCCTGGTGTTCGATCCGCTGCTGGCCGATGCCGACGGCTTGAGCGCGCTGCTGACGAGCGCCTGGCTGAGCGCTGACGAGAACGACGCCAGCGGCAATATCGTCGAGATTCCGGTCCATTACGGCGGCGCGGACGGCCCCGACCTTGAACTGGTGGCTCGCCACACCGGGCTTACGCCTGAGCAAGTGATCGCGCGTCACACCGCCGCCGACTACGTGGTGTTTTTCCTGGGTTTCCAGCCGGGCTTTGCTTATTTAGGCGGACTGGACCCCAGTCTGGCCACACCGCGTCGCGCCGAGCCCCGTTTGGCTGTACCCATCGGTTCGGTCGGCATCGGCGGCGAACAAACCGGCATCTATCCGGCGGAGTCGCCTGGCGGCTGGCAATTGCTCGGCCGCACCCCGCTCAAATTATTCGATCCCGCACGCACCGCGCCGTCGCTGCTGGCACCGGGTGACCGGGTTCGTTTCACCGTCGCCGGAGTTAAAACATGATCCAAGTTCGATTCGACCCGGCACGTCTGTCACCGGCGCGGTCACCGCGTGAAGACCGGTTGCGCTTGAATGTCGCCGGAGTTAAAGCATGATTCATGTCATCCGCGCCGGTACCTTGACCTCGGTGCAGGATCTCGGCCGCAGCGGGCTGCGCCACCTGGGCATCTGTCAAAGCGGCGCGCTCGATACGCTGGCAATGGGCGTGGCGAACCGGCTGGTCGGCAACCCCAGCGACGCCGCCGGGATTGAAATTACCATCGGCCCAACCGTGCTGCGCTTCACCCGCAACGCCCGGATCGCCATTACCGGCGCCGATTTTGCGGCGACCCTCGACGAGGTTCCGGTGCACGCCTGGTGGAGCCTGCCGGTGCTGGCGGGGCAGCAGTTGACGCTACGCGCGCCGCGCCACGGCATGCGCGCATACGTAGCCGTCGCGGGCGGCATCGACGTGATTCCCATGCAGGGTTCGCGCAGTACCGACCTGCAAGCTGGATTCGGCGGCTTGGGCGGCCGGGCGTTGCGCGATGGCGACAGGTTGCCGGTGAGCGGCGCACTGCAGAGTCGCGATCTTGCATTAGGGCCGGATACGGCAGGTTTCGGCGTGAAATCACCGGCGTTATGCGAATTTGGACACATTCCCGTCGCGCCCGGCGCGGCGCTGGCCGGTGCCAACGACACCGTGATTCGTGTCTTGCCCGGTCCGGAATATGCGAGTTTTTCGCCGGCGGCTCAGGCGGCGTTGTGGGCCAGTCCATGGCGCATCACGCCGAACAGCAATCGCATGGGCTACCGCCTTGCCGGCCCAAGCCTGGAACGTCCGGACACCCAAGATCTGCTGTCGCACGCCGTGTTGCCCGGCACCATCCAGGTGCCGCCGAACGGCCAGCCCATCGTACTGATGGGTGACGCGCAGACCGCCGGCGGCTATCCGAAGATCGGCGCCGTCATCAGTGCCGATCTATGGCGTCTGGCTCAAGCGCGCTTGAATGCCAGCCTGCGCTTTGTCCCGGTCGAACTGAAACATGCCCGCCAGGCTTTGGTTGAAATCGGTCAATACCTGCAACAGGTCGATCTCGCGCTGCAGATGCGGCGCGAACGGCTGGGCAATCGTAGATAGAAAATAGAAAACGTGCCGGTGTCTCAGGTGCATCCGGATTGCGGAAGGCACCGTATGCAGTAAACCCCCGGCACGGGATTAAGCTGAAAGTGAGGAAAACATGCATATCGATCTCAATGCTGATTTAGGCGAAGGTTGCGACAGCGACGAAGCGCTGCTCGATTTGGTTAGTTCAGCCAATATTGCCTGCGGCTGGCACGCGGGCGGGGCGGGCCTGATGCGCGATTGTGTGCGCTGGGCCATGCAAAAAGGGGTGGCCATCGGCGCTCACCCCAGCTTCAATGACCCGGAAAATTTCGGCCGCTCCGAAATGCAACTCTCGAGCGCCGAAATCTACGCGGGGGTGTTGTATCAACTCGGTGCCCTGGATGCGATCACCCGCGGCGAAGGGGGTCGGATCCATCATTTGAAACCGCATGGCGCGCTGTATAACCAGGCCGCGCGCGATCCGGATTTGGCCGAGGCCATTGTCGCCGCGGTGCACGCCTTCGATCCGGCCATCATGATTTATGGCCTGGCCAATAGCCAACTGGTCGATGCCACACGGCGCGCCGGCTTGGTGGCGGTCGAAGAAGTCTTCGCCGACCGCGGTTATCGCTCCGACGGTTCGCTGGTGCCGCGCGGCCAACCCGGCGCGCTGCTCGAAGACGAAAATCAGGTACTGGAACGCACCCTGGCCATGATCCGGAACAAGGAAGTGCGTGCGGTCGACGGCGCGACCGTGCCGTTGAATGCCGAAACCATTTGCCTCCATGGCGACGGCCCCCACGCGCTGGCGTTTGCCCGGCGGATCCGCGACCGCCTGGCGGAGGAGTCGATTGAGGTCGCCCGGGTGACCTACCTGCCTCAATTGCAGGCCGCCATGCATTTTTGAACCAAGCTGAAATTGTGCCGCAGCACCGCA
>JAMFSV010000111.1 GCA_026225455.1 Burkholderiales bacterium
CGTGCGACCGGCCTTGGCGGCGCCAAAGCCTTCGATTACACGCCGGCGAATAGCGGCAACACCAACGGCACCCTGGCGATTGCGCCCAAGCTGCTCACTTGGAGCGTCAGCGACACCAGTACGACCTATGGCACGACCAATGCCCTGGCGGTCAGCAACGCGGTCACCGTAACCTTCAATGGCTTGCTGTCCGGCGACGCCATGACCGGCACGGCCCAAGTATTCGACCATAACGCGCTGCCGACCAGCTTGGGCGCAAACGGATCGGACACGTCGTATTGCCGCATTTCGCCGGTGCCCCAGCATGCAACATAGAGAAAACGGTCATCCATCGAGAGGTCGATATCGGTCACCAAGGGCGGCACCGCACCGAAGCCTTGCAGCAGCGGCGGCAGCAAGGACGGATCGGCCGGCTCGGCGGGAATCTCGATGATTTTCTTGACCGCCCAAACGTCGCCGTCGCGATACCAGGTCCAGATCGAGGCGGATAAATCTTTCAGGCTGATTACGGAATTGACGAAGCCGTAGGCTTTGGTTGGGTCGTGCGCGGGGCGCAGTTCGAACACCAACTGGTTTTCCGCGCCGAAGTCGATGACCTGCTGGTGCTTGCGTGTATGCAAATCCCAAAAATGAAGCCGGTGGCCATATTTGCCGCCCAGCAGAACTTCGGGGACCAGACCGTTTTCAAAGGTGGCGGGCAACCCCCATTCGCTGGTCACCATGGTGTCGTGCCCGAGATGCCACCAGGCGTCGTACGACAGCTCCTGCGGCCCGCGGTCGACTTCCCAGCGACCGCGAATCTCGAAGGTTTGGTGATCCATCAGGAAGATGCCGCCCGGTGCTTCGCCTTGTGCATTGGCCAGACAGACCACATAGATGCCGTCCGGTCCGCAATGAATGGTATGCGGCCGGCTGTAACCGGCTTTCTCGGCCATTTCGTCGGCATTGATGACGTGGACGATTTTCGGCTGGCGCGGATTGTCCTTGGTGTCGAGCACATGGATGCGCGAGGAGCGCAGGCCCGGCACAATCAGGTAGCGGCGTTCGGTGTGGGCGTGAGGCGCATTCGGACATAAACAGGAACTGCATGCATTCCAGCCGAAATGATGCAGCTCGTCGCCGAGATTAGGCATGGCCACGTTGCCGATGACTTGGGAATCGGGGGCTGACGCGGGGCCGCCGTCCCCCACGGCAATGGCGTCCGGAACCTGGCGTGTGGGATCGAAACTCGCCACGTAGGCAAACGTTTCACGCGGTGCTTTCATGGCCATCCGGGGGGAGGGGTAAAAAGTCGGGTCCGGCGTCCATTTTGTCATGTCAAGTCTCCAATAGCGGCTGTTATGCAAAATCCATACAAGACGTAATTAATGAAAGCCAGTTGCAGGATTCATTAATTCTATGAATTTATGTTGGGGGATTAATTTACACGATGGCGATAAGCGACAATACCATGTAATTGGCATATCGTTATTCTATGGAGCGATAAGCTGGCAGGGGGTCGGATTGATTTTGATCCAAAATATAAAGGTTATTACGGATTAAAATAATCGTGTAATTATGATCTATCTCAATAATATGTAGTACTTTGAAAATTCAATTTTATATCTCAAATAAAATAATGCCATTGACCGCATTGTCAGTCTTGTTGATTGACCTCTGAGTTTGTCATTATTTCAAGGCCTCATTTTTTTCAGGCCATGCTCGACCATTGGCCGGTCAGGGCGGTGGTCGGCGCCTGTTCGATAAACGACCAGCTCAGCGGCAAAGCAGCCTGGCGGCGCCAGCCGCGCCGCACGCGGAAGCGCCAATACCGCTGCGCACCGGCGAAAGCTAGCGCTGCGGCGTCACTCCAGTCAATCTCGACTTCACCTTGTAGTTGCAACAGTCCTCCGGTGTCGAAATCGATAAAAAGCAGTGCTGCCCTGGGGTCGCCCAGCAGATTGCCGAGCGTGTTGAAATAACCGTTGCCGCGAAAATCCGGAATCGATAGAACCTCGCCGTCGATTTTGATAAAACCCGGTTTGCCGCCGCGATGAGAGATATCCGTGCCGCCTTGAGCCTCGGACGTAAAGCGCGAACGGCTGGCGACAAAGAAGGTGTCACTGCCGCTGATCCATGCGCGCGCGGCGCTATCGAGCGAGGTCAGCCGTTCGGTTTCACCACTGCGGCGTATGCTGCTTGAGACCTCCCTGCGCTGAATATATTTAGGGCAATTGCCGAAGCTCTGTTGCACCGCGACGCTGATGCTGCGCGCATCGACCGATGCCAGTCGGCCATTGGCGCGATTGCGGCGGCGCGTGGCCAGATCGATCCCCAGCATGCCGATTTCCTGTCCCGCTGCTAAAGCTGCAACGGTCGCGTCATCGAGCTCGGGCGCCAGATCGATATGCAAGGTCCGCGGATCGGTGGCATGGACAAACCCGGGCGTGCCGGCCAGCATGGTCGCGACCGGCCAGCCGTCGGCAGGTACTGTGGCCAGCGTCACGTAAGGCAGCAGGGCGAAAAAACTCTGGTGCTGCTCCGGCATCTGGTCGCGGATACCCGCGCCTGTCACACTGCCGTGGGCAAGTTTTTGTGCGATCAGTTCGTCGGCGTGAAAGGGCGAGGTATCCATGGTGGCTTAACGCGGCAGTGCGGCAGGTGCCGCAGCCGGTGAGACCTGCGCCGCGGGCATGGCACGGAAGCGGGGCAATGCCTCAATGCGCCGCAGCCACGCCCGTACGGCCGGATAGGACTCAAGCGCCACACCGCCTTCGGGTGCCTGGGCGATATAGGAATAACAGGCCAGGTCGGCGATGGTCGGATGGGCCGCCGCCAAATAGGCCCGTTCGGCCAAATGCCGATTCATAAAAGCCAGCAAGGTCGCCGCGATGGCGCGGGCCGAAGCCGGGTCGCCTGACTTGACCCCCAAGGCAATCATGCGTGCGGTGGCCGGCCCAAAAGCGAGTTCGCCGGCCGCAATCGACAACCAACGCTGTACCTGGGACGCCGCTACCGCTTCGTCCGGCAGCCAATGACTACCCTGGGCATAACGCCGTGCCAAATAAACCAGGATGGCATTGCTGTCGGTCAGCCGCAGATCCCCGTCTTCGAGCAGCGGAATCTGTCCTAATGGACTGAGTTGCCGGAAGCCCTCGCTGCGGCGCAGTTCGGCAGGCGTCGGTACCAGCCGATAGGGCAGTTCCAGCATCAGCAAGAGCAATTCAACGCGGTGGGTATGCCCCGACAGCGCGGTGCCGTGCAAGACAATTTCAGGGCGGTTCATGGTGTCTCCTTGCTGTAGTGCGGTTGAATGGGTCGATTGTGATCCTTGCTCTTGAATGAGAGAATCTGCTTAAATTGAAAGTGATAATTTCAGTAACCGGAAGAATCTATGGATCGCCTGGATGAACTCAGTATCCTGGTCACGGTGATCGACGAAGGCAGTCTGGCGGCTGCCGCGCGACGCTTGCACCGTTCGGCTCCGGCCATCACGCGTGCCTTGAATGCGCTGGAGGACAGGGTGGGCGCGCGGTTGGTGGAGCGGACCACACGCCGCCTTTCCCCGACCGAGCAAGGACTGAATTTGGTGGAACGCGCGCGCAGCCTGTTGGCGGACTACGACACAGCGACCCATAACGCGGCGGTGGAACCGCTGCGCGGCCTGGTGCGCGTAACCGCGCCGGTGCAGTTCGGGCGACGCCACGTCGCTTCTTTGGTGAATAGCTTTCTCGACGCCTATCCGGCTCTGCAAGTTGAACTGGTACTGAACGACCGTAACCTCGATCTGCTTGACGAGGGGCTGGATGTGGCCGTCCGGATCGGGGCTTTACCCGATTCTTCGCTGCTGGCGCGGCGGGTCGGGGAGGTCACGCAGGTGCTGGTTGCCAGTCCGGCTTATTTGGCGCAGCGCGGCACGCCGGCTAAGCCGGGTGACCTGGCCGGCCATGACACGATCTGCAGCAGTCTGCGCTCGCGGCCGCGGGAATGGCGCTTCGAAACGGCGCGACGCGACACCATCGTCCGGCTTAGCCCGCGGTTGCTGGTCAATGAGGTTGAGGCGCAACTGGCGGCCGTGCGCGCCGGGCGCGGCATTGCGCGGTTGCTGTCCTATCAGGTCGCCCCCGATCTGGACGCAGGCTTGCTGGTGCGATTATTGGCGGAATATGAACCGCCGCCGTTACCGGTGCAACTCGTGGCGCTTGGTAGCCGGCACATGTCGCCCAAGGTCAGGGCTTTTTTCGATCATGTGGCGCAGGGGTTGCTGGCCTTGCCGGTGATTCACCGCGATGGCCGCGGCCAAGTTCACCGTTAAGGCGGCGGCCAAGTTGCGACTTAAGCCGCGTCAGGCGATTTGCACCGCCGCGAGCTTGCGCATGATGGTTTCATCCGCTTGCACCCGCCAGATGCCGGGCACCACTTCCCGCAGTCGATAGACGGCGCAGTTAGGCATGGGCAGACCCAGTTGGAACTGCCGGAAGGCTCTCATGCCGGGGCCATCTTGCGCGGCAAAACCCAATAACTTCCATACCAGCATGCTGATCCAGATGCCATGGGTGAATAGCACCGCTCGATCAGGTATCCCGTCCAACTGCTGCAAAAACGCCGCTACGCGCTGCTCGAATTCGTCAAAGGTTTCCCCCTGCGGCCCCATGCGCCGGGACGGGTCTCCTTCTTGCCAATAAGCTTGAGCATGAGGCCAGCGCTGCTCGCCATTCATGCCCGCCAGCAAGCTGGCATCAAACGGCGAAAACTCATGCAGCAGAGGGTGGCTGTGCGGCTGCATGGACATTTTTTCACAGAACGGCTGAGCGGTTTCCTGCGTGCGCTGATAGATCGAGACAAAGATGGTGGAAGGCCGGTCCGTCAGTTCGGCAGCCAAAGCCTGGGCATGTAATTTCCCCAGCGGCGATAAGGCGATGGCGTGGTCCGCCTGGGTGATGCCGCCTGCATTGGCGGTACTTTGGCCGTGACGAACGAAGGTAATGGTTTTCATCTAGCGGGGGTAGACCCATAAGGGCGCGACGGCGGTTGCGCGGGGCCGGCGCCTCCTTACCGTGGCGCGCACCATCTTACCGGTTTTCCCGCGGACGGGTCACACCGCTATCTTTACCTCGTTGCGGGCGCGCTCAATGTCGGGGCTGCGATACATCGCCTCTGGAATGCTGGACAAAGACGACTCGCGTAATGGTTGGCCGTCCAGGCCATAAAACTTCTGGAAACTCATGATCAGCGGGCGCCATTTGTCGGGGTCCACTCGATCGGCTTCGCCGTCCACCAGTATGCCGGGGTCCAGATGTACGCGAAGAACGCGCAACTCGAAGGTTACGATGCCACCACTCAGTAGTGCGTCGTTTTCCGCTATGCCATGAGAAGCCTCAACCACGGTTTCCATTTGTACCGGACATTCGCGCACCCGTGGAGCTATCACTGTCTCGGAGATGTCGGACGTCAGTCCGGCGACGCCGAACTTGTCGTGGACATGGCGGTAGCCGCGCGCCTGTTTCTTGGCGGAAACTGGATTGCAGCCGGTGGTCAAGGCCAGCCGATTCACGGCGTCCACCTGATTGACCGATGGCAAGTTCAGCACACACTCTCCGGTGCGCGTCATATTCTGTGCGGTTTTTGAGCCGGCTCCGATGCCGATCACGCAGCGCCAGCCCAGCCAGAAAACGGACGAAATGGGGGCAAGATTCGCTGATCTGTCATGGTTGAGGGTGCTGATGAGGACTACGGGTGTGCCGAAATAAAGAATGGCCGGGCTGCTGGAGATATGCATGATCCATGCTCTGAAAGTGAATGCGCTGTAGCGGTTGCATAGCGTTACAGCGCAGTCTAGTCAGCGCGGATGGATTTGGCTGGCCGTATTCGGCCATGTAATTCGGACTGGAAACATCCCGGAGCGTGACTATCCCCCGGGATGTGTGTCGACTTCGTTTCAAGCTAATCGCAGAGGCCGGCTTCAAGCCGCTATCTTCACCTTGAAACGCGCGGCGGGTTGGGTTGCGGACAGGTTTGGCCCCAGCGCTTTGCGCGCCGCATCGACGGCATCCCATTGCGCGGCTTCCGGCAAGGATGGAATGGTGACCAGTTCACCCAGTTCAAGCCCCGCCAACGCAGCGTCCACCAGATTGTCCGCGGTCATGACGATAGATTGAGGCAAATTCTTGACCGGCATGCCGGCAATATCCCAGAACTCCGTGCTGATTGCGCCGGGCAGGACCACTTGAACACGCACGCCTTGCTTGCTCAATTCATGATGCAGTGACTGACTGAAAGCCAGCACAAAAGCCTTGGTGCCGCCATACACCCCGTTCAGCATTTCAGGCGCGATAGCGACGATCGACGCGATATTGACGATGGTGCCGGCACCGCGCTGCACAAATGCCTGTGCCGCGGCATAGGTCAAACGCGTCAGACTGACTACGTTCAAAGCAATCATGGCGTCCAACTGGTCCGGATCGGACTGCACCAACGGTGCGGTGGCGCCAATGCCGGCGTTGTTGACCAGCATGGTGATGCCGGCATCGGTGCGCAATACCTCTTCAACTTGGCGTATGCCTGGCGTCGAGCCCAGGTCGGCCGCAACCACTTCGACGCTGCGGCCGGTTTCGCGTTTCAAGCGGGAGGCCAGCGTATCGAGACGATCCTGGTTACGCGCCACCAGGATCAGGTCGTAACCTTGGCGGGCGAGCCGGTCGGCATAGACCGCGCCGATGCCTGAAGATGCGCCTGTAACGAGCGCCGTACCTTTGTGTGTGAGCGGGTTCATATCTGTTCCATCAGGTTGCCGAGCGGGGTGCCGGCTTGTGAAGAACAGGTTAATCCAGTAATATCGTGACCTCAATGTCATTGATGCAACTTTTTAGGACATGCGCGAGAATCTCATGCTCAAGATAGGCATCGTGCTTTTCCCCGGCTTCCAAATTCTCGATTTGGCGGTGACCGCGGTGTTCGAGTTTGCCAACCTCACGTCGGCAGAGCCGGCTTACGAGGTCAAACTACTCTCCGAACAGGGTGGCCCGATTGCGTCATCGGCGGGGTTCAGCGTCGACTCCGTGCGGTTCGACCAGCAGGATTTCGACACGATACTGGTAGTGGGCGACAACTTTATCGCCCAGCCGTCGCCGGCGCTGCTCGCCTTCTTGCGCCGGGCCGGCCCGTCCACGCGCCGGATGTGCTCGGTTTGCACCGGGGCTTTTGTGCTCGCCGAGGCGGGTTTGCTGGATGGCCGTCATGCGACCACGCATTGGTGCCACGCGCGCGAATTTGAGCGCCGTTACCCGCAAGTCGAACTTGAGGAAGACCGGATCTTCGTGATCGACGGCCCAATCTGGACCTCGGCGGGGATGACCGCCTGTATCGACCTGGCGATCGCGCTGGTGGAAAAAGATCTGGGCATTGAGCTGGCGCGGCAGGTCGCGAAAAAGCTGGTGGTCTACCATCGGCGCGCAGGCGGGCAGTCGCAATTTTCCGCTTTGCTGGAACTTGATTCAAAGTCCGACCGGGTCCAGACCGCTTTGACTTACGCGCGGCAGAATTTGCATATCGATTTGTCGGTTGAAGTGCTTGCCACGGCGGCAAACCTGAGCCCCCGGCAATTCAGCCGCGTGTTTCGCTCGGAGACCGGGCAGTCGCCCGCCAAAGCCGTGGAAAATTTGCGCGTGGAGGCGGCGCGTTTGATGTTGGAAGGCGGGCGGCATCCCATCGACGTGGTTGCCCGAGAAACCGGCTTTGGCGACCGCGAGCGGATGCGCCGTTCTTTTCTGCGTGCTTTCGGCCAGCCGCCTCAAGTGATACAACGGGCAACCCGCTTGCACGGGATGCACACGGAGGCTTGAGCAGTTTGCGGAATTTCGTCTTGGCGAACGCCCCGCGACAAAATTGTACAGGGAACTTGTCGAAAAACTGCTAGATGAGAGACTTCGCCATAAATCTATACGCATGAGTCCGGGGTGTGCTGGACCCTACGCTGTGAAGCGTGGTTACGCAAATCCTGCGGTGCCATGTCGTAGGCACGGCGAAAGGCGCGCGAAAAATCCTGTGCACTCTTGAAGCCCAGCCCATAAGCAATTTCCAACACTGCCCGGTCGGGAAACTTGACCAATTCATCGGCAGCCTCACGCAGTCTACAGTTACGGATATACGCACCGAGTCCGCCTTCATGCGCAAACATGTTATACAAGGTGCTACGAGGCAGTTGCAGGCTGTCCAGCAGCCTTTCCGGAGACAGTTGCGATTGGTGCAGGTTGGCCCGAATATAGCGCCGCACTAGGCCGAATAAGGCTGCACGGGCGGCTGCACGCGCACTGCCGTGCAGTCCTGCCTGTTTGTAGAAAGTCGCTGTAAGCAGCTCGACGGCGACCGCCATGCCTTGGTTCGCGGCGCCAGCACTCATGCTTGGCAGCTGCTGATTGAGGGCCGTTACATGATCAATCAGTAGCTGCATGAGCGCAGTGTCGTCTTCAAGGACTCGACCATGCATTGATTCCGCATCGGGAAAGCTGGCTTCCACAATGGCACGCGGGGCGAACAAGGTCAACATGCGGGAGGCGGTGCGCTGCATGCGCACCGGCTGATTCATGTCCAGCACCAGAATACTGGCACGCGACGGCGCCTTGCCGGATATCTGGTAACGCCCCGCGACGGTAGCAATGCCGCCCTCCAGAAAAACATGAAAAGCGTACCCGCGGATGTTGTCCGTAGAGATGCGCGCCACCGAACGCTCTAGCAGCATCGCGTCGGAGCGGCAGTCAGTGAGCATCATGTTGCCGACTTCGTAGCGGTCGATCGCAGCATAGAACGGATTTTCGATCTGCGTGCGCGAGGGCAGCACGTCAATGATATGGCCGACTTGATCGCGCCAGGTTAGCAATTGCCGCTGCGGTATCACGTCGCGCACATTGAAATGGCGATGCGCGATGCCAGACGCAAGCACTGCATGTCGATGCGCGCCAGGCTGATCGTGCCGTTTTTTATCCGCAATTGCCCTATTTTTGTGCAATGTCATGACATCAGTATCTTCAGAGGATATACCACGCCAGAAAGCTAGAGGCTAATGCAGCAGGCCAGTTTTGTTGTATTTAAATGATTCTATCAAAACTTGGACGCACGGTTAAGTCCGTTAAAACAGATCAATTATATTTGCAGCAGTCATAAAGAAAATAACTGGTATGTGCAGCAAGGGTATGCCTGCCTGGCAGGGGATCGAAACGATACTCCACTAATGCCGTAGCGCAACGGATTCGACGCAAATTCAGACTGCTGCTGCCATCGATGGCGGTGCTCTTGCTGCGTTCGCGCGGACAACTGCGGCGTAACGCTGGGGCATTCATGGTGTCAAAAAACCACGATAGACAAGATTCAACTTAACTCGTCGACGACAATAAAAAATACGGAAATCGAAACATGCACAAAGTAAAGCGTAGTACTTATCACACACAACAGCAACTGGTAAGTGCCGGCAAATTGACCGCGCTGGCATTGGCCCTGAGTGGCGCCTTGGCGGCAATGACAGCGGCGCATGCGCAGACGATCTCCAGCGCCGTAACGACGCAGCAAAGCTGGACCAGCGGCAACTTCACAGTCAATAGCGGCGCTTCGGTTTCGGTTTCCGGCAGCACGGCCATATCCGCGTCGGGATCGTCGCTTGGCACATTGACTAATAACGGTTTAATTAGTGGTACTAAAGGCCTGGCCAACAGCGGCACGATCAGTGCGATCAACAATGATGGCACCATCAGCTACAGCACATTCGGCATCTACAACGTCGGCGGCAGCATCGACTCGTTGAGCAACAGTGGTACCATCAGCGGCGGCACAGTCGGCATCTACAACGTCGGCGGCAGCATCGGCTTGTTGAGTAACAGTGGCACCATCAGCGGCAGCTACGGCATCATCAACACGGGCACGATCAGCACGGGCACGATCACCACACTGAGCAACAGCGGTCTAATCAGCGGCAGCATCTCATACGGTATTGAGAATACCTCGACTGGCACGATCAGTTCGTTGACCAACAACATTGGCGGCACCATCAGCGGCTCCGACGGCATCTACAACAACGGTGGCAGCATCGGCTCGTTGAGCAATGTCTGGAAGACATGATGCGCCGTCCGCCCGCCATACAGCGGATCGATCAGCGGCTGCACAATCGAAACCGTCCCATCGTAGGAACGAACATCCGACCAAGACTCCAGATAGTGCGCCGCCGGCACATGCCAGACTGTCTCCGTCCCCGTCTAGTCGACATGCGATCCAAGATGAACGCTCATCTTCGCCTTCTCCAGCGCCGATTTGAAATCCAGATCGGCAGGCGCGTCATACACCGGATTCGAATTCAGGATGACCAGCC
>JAMFSV010000112.1 GCA_026225455.1 Burkholderiales bacterium
CCGGGTTTGGCCGACTCTTTCTCGCCGCGGGTAAATTTTTCGAAAATCCGGGTTTCCATACCGCTGGGCAGCCCCGGCCCCTGATCGTCGACCGTCACTTTGACCACCGGCCGGCCGTCTTCCACGGTGCGGCTCGCACCGATTTCCAGCACGGTGTCGACGCGCGCATATTTGGCGGCGTTCTCAAACAGGTTGGCAAACAAGCGCTCCATCAACACCGCATCCAATTGCAACAGCGGCAGGTCGACCGGCAGATGCACTTGCACGGTATAGCGGGCCAAGGTGCGGCGGCAGGCGCGCAAAGCCGCGCCGACCACTTCTTCCAGCATCGACCATTGCCGGTTCAATTGCACCCCGCCGGCTTGCAAGCGCGCCATATCGAGCAAATTGGTCACCAGGCCGGTCATGCGCAAAGCTTCTTCGTGAATCGCATCGACCAATTCGATATCGCGCTGCTGCAGATCCTGAGCCGCCGTGGTGTCGCGTTGCCCGGCCGGTTGCAGCGCACCGGCGCCGCCGGACGCATGGCTCGCGCCCAGGCTGCCTTGCGAGGCGGCCAGCATCGAGGAGAAACCGACAATCGCCGTGAGCGGCGTGCGCAAATCATGCGAGATGGCGGAAAGCAAAGAATTGCGCAGACGCTCCGACTCCATATTGACCAAAGCATCGCGGGCAATTTCCACATAGTGGACTCGCTCCAGCGCCAAGGCGATTTGCGCGGCGAAGGCATCGAGCATCTGCTCCTGTTCCGGCCCGCTTAGCTGGCGCGTGCTTTCGCTGGTCAGGGCCAGCACTCCGCGGGTGCGCATCGGCGCTTTGAGCGGCAGATATTTGGCGGCGCTGGCGGGTAAGGTATCGGTGCCCATCCCGGCCGGTTTTTGCTGGTCGTAGACCCATTGCGCGACGTCGATATCGAGTTTGTCGCCGGTCAAAGCCATCAGCGGATCGGGTTCATCGATAGGTTGACGCACTTTTTCCGCACTATCGGGCAGCAAGATCGCGACCTTGGCCTGGAATACTTCGCTCACATGGCGACTGCCGATTTCGATAATTTGTTCGGTGGCCAAGGCCGCCGCCAATTCACGCGCCATGGCGTACATCGCGCCCGTGCGGCGTTCGCGATAACTGGCCATGCGCGCCTGTTGCCGCAAGCTGGAAGTCAGATGGCTGATCACCAGCGAAGTCGCCAACATGCCGGAAAAGGTCAACAGGTATTGGGTGTCGGACACGGAAAACGACATCCGCGGCGGGACAAAGAAAAAGTCGAAAGCCGCCACGCTGAGGAAAGAGGCCAGCACACCAGGGCCCCGCCCCAAGCGCGCCGCCGCAAAAATCACCCCCAGCAGATACAGCATCACCAGATTGGTCAGATCGAGGTGGCCGATCAGGCCGCTGGCGAGCCAAGTGAGCACGGCCACCATCAAGGTAGCCCAGCCGTAGCTGCGCGAAGTCGAATGGCTATCGCGTTCGCCGGACAAGGCAATACGAATTTCGTCGGTGAGGCTGGTGGCGTGCTTATCCGCCCGGGCATCGTCGCGCTTGAGGTGAATCAAGGTCACATCGATATCGCCGGCGCGTTCAATCAGGCGATCGCCGAACGGACGGCGCACCATGCGCCAGAAACCGCTGCCGGACGACGCGCCGACAATCAGCTTGGAGACATTGCGCACCCGCGCATACCCGAGCAAGGTGGCGACCGCATCGGCCCCCGCCAGCGACACCGTTTCGGCGCCGAGGTCCTGCGCCAGCTTGAGCGCGCGCATGGTGCGTTCCCGTTCGTCATCGGGGCGCTTTTGCAAAGCCGGGGTCTCGACGTAGATGGCGATCCAATCGGCTTTTAGATTGGCCGCCAGCCGGGCCGCCGAACGCACCAGCGTCTCGGAACCGTTGCCCGCGCGATTGCCCGGCCCGACACACACCAGCAGCCGTTCACGCGCCTGCCAGATGCGATGAATCGATTGATCGGCGCGATACTCGCGCATCTGCGCATCGACGCGGTCGGCGGTACGCCGCAAAGCCAATTCGCGCAAGGCGATCAAGTTGCCTTTGCGAAAGAAATTACGCACTGCGCGCTCGGCCTGCTGCGCCATATACACTTTGCCGTCACGCAGGCGATCGAGCAATTCTTCGGCAGGCAAATCGACCAGCGTGACTTCATCGGC
>JAMFSV010000113.1 GCA_026225455.1 Burkholderiales bacterium
ATGCTCAGTGTATCGGCGGCATGGGGTGTCGCATTGGCCGCGGTTTCGCCGGCGGCGCGGGCTGCCGGCGCCAAGCCCAAACCGAGCAGGCCCGCTGAGCAGATTAAGGTGGTGGCGAGCAAGGTGTGCAGTTTCATGGACAACATCCTATCAAATTAAAATGGCGTGGCGTGCGGCGCTATCCGGACCTGGGGCGGGGCAATGATCCCCTCATGCGGCGTCGGCGATCAGCAAGCGCAAATCATGCACCAATACCTCGGCGGAATCGTTGTCGGTCGCCATCAAACGGATATGGCTTTGACCGTCGAAAATGTAAATGGCCGCGCTATGATCGACTTCATAATTGCCGTCGGGACCCGGTTTGCCCAGTTCATAGGCGACCCGGTAACGGCGCGCCAAAGCTGCGATAGCCTGGTCCGAACCGGTCATGCCCTGCGCATGTTGCGGGTCGAAGGCGCGCACATACGCATGCAACATGGCCGGCGTATCGCGATGTGGATCGACCGAAATAAAGGCGATGCGCACATGGTCGGCCTTGGGGCCCAACTGCTGTATGACCTGACTCAGGCGTGCCATGGTTTCCGGACACACATCCGGGCAGTGGGTATAACCGAAAAACACCAGCGTGATATCGCCCTTGAAGGCCGCCTCGGTGATCGGTGCGCCGGTGTCCGAGGTCAGCGAGAATTGCAAGTCCGGCATATGGCCGCTGACATCGGTCAATTTCCAGTCCTGCGGCGGTTTTTGGCAGGCCGTCAGGCATAACGCCATGGCGCCTGCCGCCAAGCCGGTCCACAGCCGGTAGGTCAGGGCGCGCGCCGCGCGCCGCACAGCGCGGCGTAGCGTGTGATCCGGGGTAGGGCTCGGGATATGACCCAGGGACACTTTAACCGGCGTGTGGATGGGTGTTTGCATAGACATCTCGAATAAGGCACGAATAAGGTATTTAGATAGACAATAAATTCGGGCGGACCGTGTCAGCCGGCCTGTATGCCGCCAGCCAGCGGAGCCTGAACCTATCAAGCACAATCCCGCATGCGGTAGCGGTAGTGCGCATGAATATAATGCATGTACTCGCGTTGCGCGTAAGCCGTCGGCGTTTATGCGCCATTGGCGCATAGCATGGAATGCGCCGCCGATACCCGGCCACCGCCGCCATCGCGCCAATTTATGCGGAACAGAGGGTGAAACAGAGGTAATATGCAGACCGTAAGCAATGCGCAAAATTTCCCCATAACCGTGTAGCCGAGCCCACTCCCATGTCATCCGAGACTGCTGTTCCAGCACTTTCTTCAGAGGCAGCGCGAGCGGCCCTGGTGGTCCATCATACGGCCTTCTTCCTGGATTTCGACGGAACGCTGGTCGAGCTTGCCGCGACCCCGGACGCCGTGATTATCCCCGATGCACTCAAGTATTTGCTGGCCGTACTGTGCGATCTTGCGGACGGTGCGCTGGCGATTGTCTCCGGCCGCTCGATCGAGTCGATCGATGCGATGCTGGCCCCCCTGGTGCTGCCCGTAGCCGGCCTGCACGGTGCCGAATGGCGCGATGCGGCGGGTGTGGTGGTGCGTCAATTTGACGCTGACGAACGTGTCGCGCAAATGAGCCAAATACTGGCCGACGCTGTCGCGGCCCACCCCGGCATGCTGCTGGAAACGAAAATGGCTTCCGTTGCGCTGCACTATCGCGCTGTGCCCGACAAAGAAGCGCAGGCCCGGGAGGCGGCGGAACGCGCGGTCGCGCTGTTTGGCGATGCGTTTGTGCTGCACCCCGGGAAGATGGTGTTTGAAATCAAACCGGCTGGCGTCAACAAAGGGCAGGCCATCGAAACCTTGCTCGCTACAGCGGCATTTGCCGGACGTACGCCCTGTTTTGCCGGGGACGATCTGACCGACGAAGCCGGTTTTGCCGCGGTCAATGCGCTCGGCGGCATGTCGATCAAAGTCGGCGAGGGCGATACGCTGGCCACCTACCGCGTCGAAGGAGTGCGCGACGTGCTCGCTTGGCTGGCGGGTCTGGTGCGCTCGCATGTTCAGGCGCCAAGCTGATTGATCCCGCGCGCCGCCGTCTATTCCTTCTATTTCCAGCGCTCGACCTCGGCGTTTGAGGCGCCCATGTCTTTCAATCAGCGCTGTCCCCTATGTGTTTAACCTCCGCTCCCGGCCTGCATGACGCTCTGTCCGAGCATCGTGGCCGCACGCGTAGCGCTATGCTTTTGACGGACCCAAAATGAGCCGACTGATTATCGTATCCAATCGGGTGGCGCCGATGTCCGAGGGCGGGCCTGCAGCGGGCGGCCTGGCAATTGGCGTATTCGATGCGCTCAAGGAAACCGGCGGCATGTGGTTTGGCTGGAGCGGCGAAATTCTCGCCAGCGACCATGCCGCCATCAAGCTCGAAGAGCGCGGTCCGGTGACGTTTGCCACCATCGGCCTGTCGCGCCGCGATTATGACCAATACTACCGCGGCTTCTCCAATGCGACGCTGTGGCCGACCTTTCACTACCGTACCGACTTGACGCAATACGACCGGCAGGAGTTCGACGGTTATAAGCGCGTCAATACCTGGCTGGCGCATCAACTGATGCCGCTCTTGCGGCCCGACGATGTGATCTGGGTGCACGATTACCACCTGATCCCATTTGCCGAGGCATTGCGCCTGGAAGGCGTGCAAAACCGCATCGGCTTCTTTTTGCATATTCCGTTTCCGCCCGCGCAGATTCTGGTCACCGTGCCGCCGCACCAAGCTTTGATGAAGGCCTTGTGCTGCTACGACCTGGTCGGCTTTCAAACCCCCTACGATCTGCGTTCTTTCACCGATTACGTCACGCACGAGGCGCAGGGTACGGTGGCCGCGGATGGGCAGGTGCAGGCCTTCGGCCGTTCCTTGCGCGCCGGTGCTTATCCGATCGGCGTCTATCCGGACGAAATCGCGGCGCTGGCCGAAGCCGGCGAGAATCGTAAGCCGGTGCAAATGCTGAAACAGACCTTGCATGGCCGCAAGCTGATTATGGCGGTCGACCGGCTCGATTATTCCAAGGGGCTGGTCGAACGTTTCAGGGCGTTTGAAAAGTTGCTGGAATTGTCTCCGGGGCAACGCAACCAAGTCTCGTTCCTGCAGATTGCGCCGCCCACACGCGCCGATATGAATACCTATCAGCAGATTCGCTCGCAACTCGAAGCGGAGGCCGGGCGCATCAACGGCAAATTCGCCGAACTCGACTGGACGCCGATTCGCTATATCCACCGGCAATACGAGCGCGATACGCTCGCGTCCTTGTTCCGCACGGCCCAGGTCGGGTTTGTGACGCCGCTGCGCGACGGGATGAATCTGGTAGCGAAGGAATATGTCGCGGCGCAAGATCCGCAGGATCCGG
>JAMFSV010000114.1 GCA_026225455.1 Burkholderiales bacterium
GCACACGCACGGTTCGGGACGCTTTTTTTTGTGTCACGGAAACGGGAAAACGGAGCGACGGATGAAACATCTACTGCATTCTTTGAAAAGTGGAAATTGGCGCGCGCTGCTTGCCTGTTTTCTCTACTTCGACACGGGTTTCACCGTTTGGGTGATGTTTGGACCGTTGGCGCCGTTTATCAAAAAAGACGTTCCCATGTCGCCGGCCGAATTGGGTTTTCTGGTGGCCGTGCCGGTGCTGGGCGCGGCCATCTTGCGAGTCACGTTGGGTAATCTTTATCAGGCTTATGACGGCCGCCGTGTGGCCCTGATGGGGATCGCCTTATCCGCCTTGCCTGCGGTAGTGCTGCTGTTTTTACCTTTTACGCCTTCCTACACCTTGCTTTTGGTACTCGGTGTATTGCTCGGTGTGGGCGGCGCCAGTTTTGCGGTCGCATTGCCCATGGCCGGCAGCAATTATCCGCCCAAGGTACAAGGCCTGGTTCTGGGACTGGCGGCGGCCGGTAATATCGGCGCTGTGCTGGATGGATTTATGTTCCCCGGTTTGGCCGAGCATTTTGGTTGGGCTAAAGCCACCGGTGCGGCCTTGCCTTTGCTGGCATTGGCTGCCACGGCGATCTTTTTCTGGGCCAAGGACAATGCACCCAAGAGTGGCAATGCGGCGCTCGCCTTGCGCAGTTTCGGCATCACCTTGGCTGGTTTGCTGGTGTTGGTGGTAGCAGTCCATGCCGGGGTCTTCGGCAGCGGTAAAAGCGGAGTATTGCTGTTGCCCGTGATGGGTGCGTTGCTGGCGATCGCGGTACTGCCCAAACATTATCGCAGCGTGCTGGTGGAGAGCGATACCTGGGTAGTGATGCTGGTGTACAGCATCACCTTCGGCGGTTTTGTCGGCATGTCTTCGTATGTGACCACGCTGCTGATCACCTTATACCAAATGCCCAAGATTGAAGCCGGTCTGTTTATGTCCTTGCTGGCTTTTATCGGTGCAATGGTGCGTCCGGTGGGTGGTTTGATCGCGGATCGGGTCTCCGGTGTGCGCGCATTAATCGTTTTGCTGGCTGCGATCTCGGCCTGCGATTTCGCCTTCGCGATCTGGATGCCACCCGTCGCGAGCGGGATCGTGTTGTTGTTGGCGACCTATGTATGTTTCGGGCTGGGCAACGGTGCGACGTTTCAGTTGGTGCCGCATCGCTGGCAAGGCAGAACCGGCCTGATGTCCGGCATCGTCGGCGCGGCGGGGGGTATCGGCGGCTTTTATTTGCCGGTGATTATGGGCATCGCCAAGGAAAGTACCGGCAGTTATCAAATGGGCTTCGCCACCTTCGGCGCTATCGCGGCGCTGGCCTTTGTGCTGGTGGCGGCGCATCGCGCGCGTTGGCTGGTCTGGGCTTTGCCGCAAGAGGTACATCTGACGCATGAGGTGCCGCAGGGTGTCGCGATACAAGCTGACAGCGGCGCCTGAATCGCGGCTTATCCAGCTAACTATGGAGCTACATCGGTAGCAACTTGAACCGCACTCCATGCAGCACTGAATTCCGGGAGTAAGCATATGAAAATCATCGTTGTCGGCCACGGCATGGTCGGTCACAAACTCGTTGAAGCGCTGGCTGAGACGGGCTTGGGCCGGATCGAAATCACGATCCTGGGAGAAGAGCCGCGCGCCGCATACGACCGGGTTCATTTGTCGGAATTCTTTGCGGGCAAGTCGGCTGACGATCTTTCACTGGTCGCTCCAGGTTTTTTTGAACGCGACAATCTGCTGCTTAAACTGAATGCTCGCGTCGAGTCGATCGATCGTGCGGCCAAGACCGTGACGCTGGCCTCGGGCGAAGTGCTGCCTTACGACAAGCTGGTGCTGGCCACCGGCTCATATCCTTTTGTGCCGCCGCTGCCGGGAAAAGATCGCCCCGATTGTTTTGTGTATCGCACCATCGAAGATCTCGAAGCGATGCAAGCCTGCGGTAGCCGCTCCAAAACCGGGGTGGTGATCGGTGGCGGTCTGCTCGGTTTGGAATGCGCCAAAGCCCTGCGCGATATGGGATTGTTAACCCATGTAGTCGAGTTTTCTCCACGCTTGATGGCGGTGCAGGTGGATGACGGCGGCGGCCGCGTATTACGGCATAAGATCGAAGAGTTGGGGGTGGTGGTGCATACCGGCAAGAGCACCACCGAAATTGTCGACGGCGAAACGGCCGCGCATCGCATGCAGTTCGCCGACGGCAGTTATCTCGATACCGACATGATTGTGTTTTCCGCGGGGATCCGCCCGCGCGATGAATTGGCGCGTAATTGCGGCTTGGAAATTGGCGCCCGCGGCGGCATCGTGGTCGACGACACCTGCCGCACACTCGACCCGGAGATTTACGCCATCGGTGAGTGTGCCTCCTGGAACGGACAGGTATTCGGCCTGGTCGCCCCTGGTTACGACATGGCCCGAGTGGTGGCGCGGCATCTGCTGGGACAGGATGCGGCATTCAGCGGCGCCGATATGAGCACCAAACTCAAACTGCTGGGCGTTGATGTGGCCAGTCTAGGCGACCCGCACGGTAAACAACCCGGCAGCCGTTCCTATCAGTTTACCGATGAGCGTAAACAGATCTACAAGAAGCTGGTGGTGTCGGAATGCGGTAAATATTTGCTGGGCGGCGTGATGGTGGGCGACGCCGGCGAATACGGCACGTTGTTGCAGATGATGCTGAATCGGATTGAATTGCCCGAGGCGCCCGAGTTTTTGATTTTGCCGCAGGCTGACGGCATGAGCAAGCCTGCCTTGGGCGTTGACGCTTTACCTGCAACCGCGCAAATCTGTTCCTGCAATAGCGTCTCCAAAGCCGAGATCTGTGCCGCGGTGGGTGCCGGCGCCACCGATATCGGGACCTTAAAAACCTGCACCAAAGCCGGAACCTCCTGCGGCGGTTGCGTGGCTTTGGTCACGCAGATTATGAAAGCGGAGATGAAAAAGCAGGGTCTGGCCGTCAACAATCACCTCTGCGAACATTTTCCATATTCGCGGCAGGAGCTGTATCACCTGGTTCGAGTCGAACGAATCAAGACTTTCGGTGCCTTATTAAGCGCGCACGGCAAAGGCCTGGGTTGCGATATCTGCAAGCCGGCGGCCGCGGGCATTTTTGCCTCATGCTGGAATGAGTTTGTGCTGAAGAAAGAGCACGCTGCGCTGCAGGACTCGAATGACTATTTCCTCGGCAACATCCAGCGCGACGGCACCTATTCGGTGGTGCCACGTATGCCGGGCGGCGAGGTTACGCCCGATGGTTTGATCGCGGTCGGGCAAGTGGCAAAAAAATACGGTTTGTATACGAAGATCACCGGCGGCCAACGCGTCGATATGTTTGGCGCCCGTGTCGAGCAGTTGCCGTTGATTTGGGAGGAATTGATTGCCGCCGGTTTTGAATCCGGCCATGCCTACGGCAAATCGCTGCGCACGGTGAAATCTTGTGTCGGCTCGACTTGGTGCCGTTACGGTGTGGATGATTCGGTCGGTCTGGCGATCGAATTGGAAAACCGCTACAAAGGTTTACGCACGCCCCATAAAATAAAATTCGGCGTTTCCGGCTGCACTCGCGAATGCGCCGAAGCTCAAGGCAAAGACGTCGGCATTATCGCCACCGAAAAAGGCTGGAACCTCTATGTCTGCGGCAATGGCGGGATGAAACCACGGCATGCCGAACTGCTGGCCGTCGACCTCGATAAAACCACGCTGATTCAATTGATCGACCGCTTCCTGATGTTTTATATCCGCACCGCGGATCGTCTGCAACGCACTAGCGTTTGGCGCGACAACCTCGAAGGCGGCCTGCAGTATCTGGTTGATGTGATCGTGCAAGACAAGCTGGCTTTGGGCGCTGAACTGGAACGCGAAATGCAGTATGTGGTGGATACCTATGTCTGCGAATGGAAAGCGGCGGTTGAAGACCCCGAGACCCGCAAGCGCTTTCGCCATTTCGTTAATAGCGAACAAGCCGACCAGAATGTGATGTTTGTCGAAGAGCGTGGGCAGATCCGGCCGGCGACGGTGCAAGAACGCCAGACACAAGCCAAATGGATTCCCCTGGTAGACGTCGCGTGATGGAGTCGATCATGAACACGCCTCTCGCCGCTGACGCCAAATCCTCCAGAGAGAACAAGGACCTGCTGGCTGAGGCCAATCACCGGGTCGCCAACA
>JAMFSV010000115.1 GCA_026225455.1 Burkholderiales bacterium
CTCGTCGGCCGGCAGCTTCGCCCGGCGCATGCCATATAACAGCAAGCCTTCATTGCCCGTATCGACGACCGAATGCACGGCTTCCGACAGCATCGCCGAGCTGCCCGTCATGGCGGCGGCGACAAATTTACTGGCGGCGATCAGCAGATTGCCGATCAGCGCCGCGTAGACGGTTTTCTGGGAACCTTTGGCCATAAGTCCTTTGGTTTGCATGTTTTCTACAATGGACGGTAACGCAAATGGGGTCATGACGTCGCCAGCAAGGGCCGTGCGGGAGCCTGCCGCGCCGCCGCGATCTGGTAGAGTGCCTGCTGGACGATCAACCACCTGGAGCCGCCATGCAGATCCGCCTTACCGCGTCATTACTTACCGCCATTGCCCTTGCCGTCAGCGGCGCCGCGTGCGCCGACGAAGCGGCCAGTTGCCAGGCCGCGGCAGGCAGTTTTCTTACCGGTACCGTCGTCAGCGCGCCGGTTTTTCAGCATGGAAAATTCCGCAAGGGCGTGGAGCTGTCGCACACCCACGTATCGCTGGTGGCCGACCAGGATGGGAAAACCTACGATGTCGCCATCGACAATGTGTATGCGAGCGGTTATGACGCCGCCAAGGCCGCGGTCCCGGCGCCGCTCGATGCGATCAAGGTCAACGACAAGCTCGAACTGTGCGGCCAGCTGTACACGAAGGGCGTCGGCATCCATTGGGTGCATTCGAATTGCGGCGACAAGCCGACACCGCAGGAACCCAATGGCTGGCTGAAAAAGCTGGCGGCCGATGGCACGCCAGGACCGAATGACGAGAGCAATACCGAGTATTGCGCGATCTTCAAATAATGCGTTTCGCCGGCAGGCGCCTGCGCAGGGTAACGCCGATCAGGCCCAGGCCGGCGAACAGCAGGGCCGCGCTGTCCGGTTCGGGCACGGCGCTCACATCGAGCACGACTTTCGTCTGCTGATTGAAGGCCAGACCGCTAAAGTTGATGGTCATGACATTGTCGGCGATATTGATCGCGTCCGCCGAAAAGCCCGCCATGGTGGTTGCCTTGTCGATGCTGAGCTTGCCCCACTGATGATTGCCGTCGGTGATGACGACGCCATTGAAGGCTGCGCTCTCGAAGCGGCTGGTGAACGCCCAGGCATCGAAGACAATCTGCCCATTGCTGACCGTGCCCGTGAAATTGGCAAGGTCGAAGCTGGCCGGGGCCGCCGTTACCGTGCTGGTGCTCGCAAATTCCGGCGCGCTCGTCAGCGACGGAAACCGCAAATCCATCGTGACCTTGTCACCGAGCGTGCTGGCGCCAGCGATCCTGGCCGTGCAGGCCAGGGCAAGCACGGCAATGGTAAAACACTTCTTGTGTAGCATGGTTTGTCTCCAAAGGATATGTAACGCGGCCAACGTGGAAAAACAACCCGCTCCCGATCGACATGTAATTTTTGTCGGATGGTAACACTGCATTTAGGAATGTTGCGCACGCGTGAGCAGGCTTGCGCCGTTCTCGAGCATGGGCGAGGGCGGTAGCGCCCTGGCAAGAAAGGGGACCGCTGTGCTAAAATCGCGCCTCGCTGCCCTTGGGCCACCAGGGCAGACGTCAGTTTGAGCGGCTGTGGTGAAACTGGTAGACACAAGAGACTTAAAATCTCTCGACGCAAGTCGTGCCGGTTCGATTCCGGCCAGCCGCACCAGTAGAGTGGAAAAGCCCCGTTTTTAGGGGCTTTTTTATGCCTGAAAAATGACCTAATTCGTTCCGCAAAAACGCGACAGTTCCGCAAAAAGGCAAATTGCTCCTACCTTTGCAAGCCATCAATCAAGGTCATAATCTCGGTAACCAGCAAGTCGCAGCAGTGAACGTGCGAGTAAAACAGGCGATTGCCGGTACTGGCGGTTTGCTGCCGCGAATCGACCCAATCGATCGCCTTGTTTGCGCCACGCAAGGTGGCCGTTCCCACCGCGGCAAATTCGGCCGGCCTGAGCAACTGCAGGAGAGTGCGTTTCTGTTTCGCGCAGTGCACTTCCACATCCCAGCCTTTGTAAAAACACCGAACGGTCTTGGTCATCTGTGCCTTTTGCGATGATGCAATTAATCGGATGGAAACCGGCCACCTGCCGATGGTATTCCTGGCCCGCGCCGGTGAATCGGCGCCACCGTTACCGCGCTGCAAAACACGCGCCAAAGGGCCACCCATGTAAAATCTTCCATCGTCAACGATGCGGAGTACGCCATGCATCCGGTAACGCAGTGGGATTTGATCGGCCGCCTGGCATTGTCGGCACTGCTCGGTAGTGTCATCGGCTACGAGCGCGAACGGCTGGCGTGGGCCGCCGGGCTGCGCACGCATATGCTCGTCTGTGTGGGATCGACGCTGATCATGATCGTCTCGGCCTACGGTTTTGCCGATGTACTTGCCGTCGGCGTCGTGCTCGACCCCTCGCGCATGGCGGCCCAGGTGGTATCAGGCATCGGCTTCCTCGGTGCGGGCGCCATCATGGCGCGGGGCGAGGTGGTGCGCGGCTTGACGACCGCGGCCAGCGTCTGGTCGGTGGCCGGCATCGGGCTCGCCGTCGGCGGCGGGCTGTATATCCCGGCGGTGGCGGCGACCGTCATCATTCTGATTATTCTGGCCGGTCTCAAGCCCTTGGAGCGACGCTTTATCGGCAACCGCCAGCGCCATGCCTTGATGATCTTCACGGACCGCGACACCTTGTCGCTGCCGAAATTGCACGAAACGCTAGGCGCCGGCAGCGCCCGGGTCCAGACTTTCATCATGCGCCATAAAGAGGGATCACCCGACATGGACGAAATCCACATCACGCTGTCGCGCCTGACCGAAGTGCAGTTCGCCGCCATCACGAAGCGGCTCGCCGAGCTGCCGGGCGTGCGCGAAATCAAGGAAGTCGATTCTTCCGGCTAACACGGCTGAAAATCGCGACCACGGCGGACGCCGGCGGTCAGCGCGACGACTGCTTGAGCGTCGATGGCGTCGGCGTGGAATGGACCGTGGACGTCGATGCCGCAGGCCGGCCCTGTGCAGACGAGAGGCGGTATTTCTGGCGCCGGTCGCCCATCATTTCCTGCAGATCGCGGATGTCGAGATGCGATTCTTCATGCATGCGCAGGAGGATGGACGAGCTGACGGGTGCGCGATGGTGGCGGATCTTGCTGATGATGGGCGGGGCCACGTGCAGCATCCGCGACAGCTCGGCGTCGTTTTTTGCGCCCAGCTTTTCCTGCATGCCGTCTAGAAGTTTTCCTGGCTGATATTTGGGCTCGTCAAGTTGGATGCTGTTCATAATTCCTCCAGATCGGTGGTTGGGTTCGTCATGACGGGAGATTTCCCGCTACTTAAGTTATAGAAATCTTTCGTTATACCATTTGATAAATATCAAAAATTTAACGATTTCCCACCTATTAATGGCCATTGCTTCGGTAATGCGGTTGACGCTGTCTCAATTTTGCCGTTGTCACGTTCTCTGCCTTGGTGCTGTGAAGAAGCATGGCATGTAAATATTATAATTAAATAATTATAATATTTCCTAAAGTTAACTAATGCGCCGGTCGTTGCCGATGCACCGTGCTGTGTCATTTTTGCCTCAATGGGCTGTTCAATTTACATTTTTCTCCCCAATCAAAGGTTTTTGCGACGCCTTCAAAGGCATGATTATTTCAAATAAGCAATAATAGATTCCATGAGTAACGCGCAAGGTTTGGCGAACAACGAACGTCGATACGACGCCGACTGCCCGCCTTGCTATTCGTTTTGCGTACCCGACCCATGGCATTCCCGGGACCGTCAACAGGTGGTCGCGTCCAGGGTCCGGTACCGATCGTTGTCCTGGTTTGCGTGCCCTAAAATTGCCGGCAATACCGTGACTACCTC
>JAMFSV010000002.1 GCA_026225455.1 Burkholderiales bacterium
CCCACAAAGGGCGAGGGCGGCGTCATGCTCCTTGCGAATACGCAAAGTATTCGCCGCGTCCCATTCCTTGCCCTCGCCCTTTGTGGGTGGCAACGCAAGCCCATTATTAGCGTGAACAGGCCCTAGCATGACCGCACCTAATCCTGGCGACTCTCACGATGCGCGAAATCGAATCTGCCCGCTTACTGCTTGAACCCATGACCGTCAGTCACGCGGCGGAAAGTCTGCCTTTTTGGCAACCCGCCGCGCTATACCAATTTATCCCGGGCGGTCCGCCGGACTCGCTCGCGGCGCTTGAGCAGCGTTATGCCAAATTGGAAAGCAGAACTTCGCCGGCTGGAGACGAGCATTGGCTGAATTGGTTTATGCGGGACAAGGCCAGCCGCAAGTTGGTGGGCATGGTCCAGGTCAGCCTCGACAAAAATCGCTCGGCGCATCTGGCGTATTTTGTGTTCCATCCTAGACAGCGGCAAGGTTATGCCACCGAGGCTTGCCTGGCCGTGCTGGCCGAACTTCGAAGCCATTACGGCGCACTCGATGCCTACGCCGATATCGACACCCGCAATACGCAGTCGATTGCCCTGGTTGAGCGGCTCGGTTTCCAACGGAGCGAAACCAAGCTCGAAGCCGATTTTTTCAAGGGCGAACGTAGCGATGAATATATCTACCGCTTGAAGTTATAAGCCGGGCTGCGCTTGATCGAGCCCGGTATCTATCTACGCATGGTTGCGCGCGACCCAGCTTTCGAACTGCGTGGCCATTACGTCGGCCGACTGCTCGTTGCCGGCGATAACTTCCGCCCCATCCACTACTTTGATGCCGGCGTTCAGCGATGCGGGATAGACAGCGGCCGTGCCGCGCAACTCAGCCGCTTGCATGCGCGCTTGTGCGGCGGCCCAGGCAGAGGCGGCCGACTGATTGCATTCGTCGGCCAGATGGCGGCCGGTAAAACCTTCGCCGGTGAAGTTTTGCAGCGCCCGATCCAGCGTGATGCTATTACCCGCCTGCCAAAAATGGCGGGCCATCAAAGGGCCGATGGCCGGATTGTCGACGATATAAGCGCCTGTAGCGAAGAGGTGCGCGCGAATTTGGCTCGCCGCCATCTTGGCCAGTAAATACGCGTGATAGGTGGCGGCGACGTTGTGCATGACCGCGTGTGGGATTGCCAGCACGTATCCGGTGAAATTCTCGATTCCCAGGATGCGTTGAGTTATCTCGCGGGCTAAAGCAAGCACCGACTCCGGGGTCCGCTCGGCATCGTCCATCTGGTATAACGCCGCTTCAAAATAGCTTGGCACCAGGTCCTGCCGTTCGGCGAAGGCCCGATTGCTCTGCCGCGCCTCGACCTCGGCCTTGAGTAAATGGTCGGGCATGCTGTTTCCCCTGGCGTCGGTGGCGTAACGTTTTAACCAATCGGCGTCGTGGGGTATGGCATCGAAGAACTTGGCCTGGGTTTCGAGGAAAGCCCGTGAACTGGGGGCGTCTTGCTGGGCAAAGCAAGGCGCATTCTGTGCAATGTTGGCGAAGTGGGCGGCATGCCCGGCCTCATGAAATAATACCTCTAGCCCCTTGGCGCCCGACCCCGCCTGAGAAGGTTTGGCGGTCGAGGTGAAGCCGATGTCGGCGGCAATCCACTGGTTTTGCGCGTCCACATAGGGCGGTGTCGCAGCGATGCAAAATCCCGTCTGAAATTTACCTTTTCGGTCAAGCAAGTCAAGCTGCAGCGTTGCGCCGCGATAGCTGATGCCCATGCGGCGAAATGATTCGGCCCAGCGGCGCAAACCTTGCGCATACGGCAAATAAGCATCGGATTCCTCTACTGCTTTTGCCCGCATGAAGTAACTCAGGTTATGCGGGAATAAAGCCGATGCGCCGTGTTCGACCTTCAGTTGTTTCAACCGTAGCTGATGACTTTCGCGGGTGCGTAATTCAAAATCGTCAAGGATGCGGAATAAATCTTCGGCGCTCATGTGCTCAGTCTGCTGAACCCTATAAGCAAAATAGTCGCGATAACCTTGCGCCCGGGCAAATGCATTGCGTTTGCTGATTATTTCCAAAAAGCCGTGAGTCAGCACCCAGCGCTCCAGACCCTGCAACGCTTCATGCGAGCTGAGCCGGCAGGCCTCGTCCGGATTGCTGGTCCGATTGGTGCGCAGCACCGCGGGCGAAGCTTCTTCGATTTCACCGCGCACGTTGCGATGCGTCATGGTGTAGGCCGCTCGCTGCGAGAACAGCGCGGCGTCCATGGCGGTCAATTCGGCCATCAAACGCCGGGCCTCATCGCTTTCGACGGCATTGCTTTCGAACAACCTCAACCACCCGCGCAGGCCATGCAGCAGCGTTTCCCTTGCCTCACAGGCCGCCAGCATTTCGATGCGCGTTATGTGCTGGCGCACTTGTGCCAGCCGCTGCGGGTCGGAGACGAATTGTTCGCGCGCCTGGCTGGCTGCGGCAAAGCCTGCTTCATCATGGGATTGGCCGGTGTACATCAGCCAAAACAATTTGCCTTCGCGCTGATGAAGTTGCAAATAATCGGTATTAAGTTGCTGAAAGAATTGCTGCGCCTGTTGCATGCGATGGCTGTCCTTGAGGCAGATTTTATCCGGCCAAACTATGGCTGATTCAAAAAATATCAGAATCAAAAGTACCAGAAAACCTCGTGTCTCACGGATGCTTTTCCATATCGTTACCAAGGTAGCGATCGGCATTTCCCGGTTGACAAAAATAATGGCGGTGCCGGATTGGACGCTGCGTTTTGTCCGTGGAAATATCGATGATATGGGCGAGTTTTTTCCCCTGCCGTTGCATGGCCATCTGGAGGCCGCATGAACCTCATAAATAGGGCTAGGTAGAGTCTGTCGCCGTCCGCGTGTAGACTTACCCCTCTAATTTCCTCACTCCAGATAGAAAAATGGACGAACAATTCAAGCAAAGCGCACTGGCATATCACCAATTTCCGCGCCCCGGCAAGATCTCCGTCACGCCGACCAAGCCACTTTCCAACGGCCTCGATTTGGCCCTGGCCTATTCGCCGGGCGTAGCTGTCGCCTGCGAAGCGATCGCCGCCAATCCGCTGGATGTCAACAAATACACCTCGCGCAGCAACTTGGTGGGGGTGATCACCAACGGCACCGCGGTGCTGGGTCTGGGCAATATCGGCCCGCTCGCGGCCAAGCCGGTGATGGAAGGCAAGGGTTGCCTGTTCAAGAAATTTGCCGGTATCGATGTGTTCGACATCGAACTGGATGAAACCGACCCCGACAAACTGGTCGAAGCGATCGCCATGTTGGAGCCGACGCTGGGCGGTATCAATCTGGAAGATATCAAAGCGCCCGAATGTTTTTACATCGAGAAAAAACTGCGCGAGCGGATGAAGATCCCGGTGTTCCATGACGATCAGCATGGCACGGCGATTATCGCCTCGGCTGCGATTCTGAACGGCTTGAAAGTGGTGGGCAAGGATCTGGGCGAAATCAAGCTGGTGTGTTCGGGCGCCGGTGCGGCAGCCATCGCCTGCCTCGATTTGCTGGTCGATCTGGGGCTCAAGCGTGAGCACACGCTGGTGGTCGACTCGAAAGGCGTGATCCACGACGGCCGTGAAAATCTCGACCCGACCAAACAACGTTATGCGGTGCATACCGGCGACCGCACCCTGGCGGACGCCATGCAGAATGCCGATGTATTCCTCGGTTGTTCCACGGCGGGTGTGCTGAAGCAGGCGATGGTCAAGACCATGGCGGACCGCCCGCTGATTCTGGCCCTGGCCAACCCCGATCCGGAAATCACGCCGGAAGATGCGAAGGCGGCGCGGCCCGACGTGATCATTGCTACCGGCCGTTCGGATTATCCGAATCAGGTCAATAACGTACTGTGTTTTCCGTTTATCTTCCGCGGCGCGCTCGATGTGGGCGCCACCCGCATCACTGAAGAGATGAAACTGGCCTGCGTCAAAGCGATTGCCGAGCTGGCGCAGGAAGCCGATCAAGGCGATGAAGTGGCGAAAGCCTACGAAGGGCACACACTGGAGTTTGGCCCCGAGTATCTGATCCCCAAGCCGTTCGACCCGCGCCTGATTATCAAGATTGCGCCGGCCGTGGCCCAGGCAGCGATGGATTCCGGCGTCGCGACGCGCCCGATTGCCGATATGGACGCCTATCGCGAAGAGCTGTCGACCACCGTTTATCGCACCGGCATGGTGATGCGTCCGGTGTTTGCTGCGGCCCGCGCTCAGCCTGGCCGCATCGTTTTTGCCGAAGGCGAAGACGAACGTGTATTACGCGCGGCGCAATATGTGTTGCAGGAAAAAATCGCCAAACCCATCATCATCGGCCGCCCGGCGGTAGTCGAAATGCGTCTGCAAAAAATCGGCTCGAAGCTGAAAGCCGGGGTCGATTTTGAACTGGTCAATCCCGAGGATGACCCGCGCTTTGCCCAGTGCTGGCAGGAATATCACGAACTCGGCGCGCGCGACGGCGTGACGCCGGAAGTGGCGAAGGCCGCGCTGCGTAAATTCAACACCCTGATCGGCGCGATCCTGGTGCGTCTGGGCCAAGCCGACGGGATGATTTGCGGTTTGATCGACAGCTTCCACAGCCACTTGAAATTTATCGAACAAGTGCTGGGTCATGCGCACGACGCACAGAACTATGCCGCGATGAATTTGCTGATGTTGCCGGGGCGTAACCTGTTTATTTGCGATACCTACGTCAACGAATTGCCCAACGCCGAACAACTGGCGGATATGGCAATCCTGGCGGCGCGCGAGATTGAGCGCTTCGGCATGGTGCCCAAGGTGGCCTTGCTGTCGAACTCGAATTTCGGCAGCGTGCCGAGCGCATCTTCACAACGTATGGCGCAAGCACGCCGCTTGATAACCGAGCGCGCGCCCGGCTTGGAAGTCGACGGTGAAATGCACGGCGATGCCGCCCTGTCGGAAACCATCCGCAAAGCGGCATTCCCCGGTACCGCCATGACGGGCGAAGCAAATCTGCTGATCATGCCCAACGTCGAAGCAGCCAATATCGCCTACAACCTGTTGAAGATGACGGGCGGCGATGGCGTTACAGTGGGGCCGTTCCTGCTGGGCGCCGCGAAACCCGTGCATATCCTGACCCCGGCCGCGACCGTGCGACGGATTATCAATATGACGGCGGTGGCTTCGGCGCATGCGGCGAAGGCGCAGCAAAAGTCGGCTGGATAAAGTACGGCGGTTTCACGGCGTGATGCTGAGGTTGGGCGATGCCGTGAGATCGTGGTTTCAAGTTTGTTGAGACAGATAGTCGAGGCGGATAAGTGGGCCTATGCCGAGCCTGGTTTGGCTGCCGTCAAATTAAAAAAGGGGTGCCGATTATATATATCGGCGCCCCTTTTTTTCACCACGCTTTTTGCATCGTAAAGCGTCGTTGTTTACGCCACCCGCTGCGTCTTCCCACCATCCGGCGAGCGCCAGTTGGCCAGCAGTTGTTGCCATTTGATGCGGGCCGCGTTCAGGTTGTTATCCTTGACGTGTCCGTAGCCGCGGATCGATTCCGGCAGGTTGGCCAGCTCGATCGCCAACGGCAGTTTTTCCGGTGTCAAGCCGCTCACCAGTTCGGCGACCAGCGCTTCGTATTCGCCGATCAAGGCCCGTTCGGTGCGGCGTTCCTCGGTCTTGCCGAAAATATCGAGCCCTGTGCCGCGCAGGAATTTCAGTTTGGCGAGGACGCGGAAGGCCGGCAACATCCAGGCGCCATATTGCTTCTTGATCAAATGGCCGTGGCTGTCGCGCTTGGCCAGCAAGGGCGGCGCGAGGTAGAACTTCAGTTTCCAGTCGCCTTCAAAGCTACCGCGAATTTTCTCGACAAAAGCCGGGTCGGCATACAAACGGGCGACTTCGTATTCGTCCTTGTAAGCCATCAGCTTGTGCAGATTGCGCGCCACGGTTTCTGTCAAACGGGTTTGTGTGGTGTGACCCGCCAGACCCGATTCCGCCGTGCGTACCGTGTCGACCACAGTGCGATAACGCTTGGCATAAGCCGCATCCTGATAGGCTGTCAGATAGCTTTCGCGTTTGGCGATGAGTGGTTCCAAGGCACTTTGGGTGTGCAACGTCACCACTTTTTGCGAGCTGTCACGGCCACCGCTGTTGCTTTTGATCAGCGCTTGCACGCTGCTCAAGTCGTGCGCGGCGCGGCGGCCCCAGTCGAATGCCGCCTTGTTTTTGTCGACCTGTACCGCGTTCAGTTCGATGGCGCGGGTCAGCGCGGCCAGGCCCAAAGGCAGCCAGCCGTGTTGCCAGGCGTAACCGAGCATAAACGGATTGGTGTAGATCGCATCGCCGAGCAGCGCTACCACCAGCTTGTTCGCATCGATGAAATCGCAATGCTCGCTGACGGCGGCCCGGATGTCATGTTCGGCGTTGCTGCCGGGGAAGCTCCACTGCGGGTTTTTGATAAAGTCGGCGGTCGGGGTGGCCGACGTGTTGACGGCGACACGGGTCTTGGCGTTGGTGCGCGACAGGGCTTCGTCGCCGGCCGTCACCAATACGTCGCAGCCGATCACCAGGCTGGCTTCGCCCATCGCGATGCGCGTCGCGTGAATATCGTCCGGATGTTTGGCGATCTGAATATGGCTCATTACCGCGCCGCCTTTCTGCGCCAGACCGGTAATGTCGAGTACGGTAACACCTTTGTTTTCCAGGTGGCCGGCCATCCCCAGCAAAGCGCCGATGGTCACTACGCCGGTGCCGCCCACACCCGTCACCAGCACGCCGTACGGTACGGTCACTTCGGGCAAGACGGGGTCCGGCAGCGGTGGCAATGCACCGGTGTCGCCCAGTTTGATCGAAGTCGCAGCCGGTTTTTTCAACTGACCGCCTTCGACCGTGACAAAACTCGGACAGAAGCCGTTGACGCAGGAAAAGTCTTTATTGCAACTGGACTGATTGATCTGGCGTTTGGTGCCGTACTCGGTTTCCAGCGGTTCGACCGACAGACAGTTCGATTTGACCGAGCAGTCGCCGCATCCTTCGCAGACCGCTTCGTTGATCACGGCGCGTTTGGCCGGGTCCGGGTAGGAGCCGCGTTTGCGGCGGCGGCGTTTTTCTGTGGCGCAGGTCTGATCGTAAATCAGGATCGAGGTGCCGCTCAGCTCGCGCAGTTGGCGCTGGATGTCGTCGAGTTCCGAGCGGTGGTGCACGGTGACACCGTCGGCCAGCTTGATGGCCGAGGTGTATTTTTCGGGTTCGTCGGTGACGATCACGATTTTGACCGCACCTTCGGCTGAAAGCTGCTGCGTGATTTGCGGCACGGTCAGGATGCCGTCGACCGGTTGGCCGCCCGTCATCGCCACCGCGTCGTTATACAAAATCTTGTAGGTGATATTCACCTTGGCCGCAATCGCTGCGCGAATCGCCAACAGGCCGGAATGGAAGTAGGTGCCGTCGCCGAGGTTGGTAAAGACGTGTTTCTCGTTGGTGAACGGCGCCTGTCCGACCCAGGCCACGCCTTCGCCGCCCATCTGGCTGAAGGTGGTGGTGCTGCGGTCCATCCAGACTGTCATGTAGTGGCAGCCGATACCCGCCATGGCGCGTGAACCTTCCGGCACATTGGTCGAGGTATTGTGCGGGCAGCCGGAACAGAACCAGGGTTTGCGCTCGGCCGTCACGCGCGGCTTGGCCATGGCGCGTTCTTTGGCTTCGATCATGGTGATGCGGGTGGCGATACGCGCGCGCACATCCGCCGGCAAATCGAATTTGTCGAGGCGCTTGGCAATCGCCTTGGCGATGATGGCGGGCGACAATTCGTAGTGCGCGGGCAGCAGCCAGTTGCCCATCGGCACCGACCATTCGCCGCCGGCGCCGTCTTTTTCGTCGAACTTGCCGTACACGCGTGGGCGTACGGAGTCGGGCAGGTTATACAGTTCTTCCTTGATCGCGTATTCGAGAATCTGGCGTTTTTCTTCCACCACCAGAATTTCCTGCAAGCCTTCGGCAAATGCGTGTGCGCCTTGTGCTTCGAGCGGCCAGACACAACCGACTTTGTATAGGCGTATGCCGATACGCGAGCAGGTTTCGTCGTCCAGGCCGATGTCGGTCAGCGCTTGACGTACATCGAGATAAGCTTTGCCGCCCGTCATGATGCCGAAGCGCGCGTTGGGCGAATCGATTTCGACGCGGTCGAGTTTGTTGGCGCGCACATAGGCGAGCGCGGCGTAGAACTTGTAGTCGAGCAACCGTGCTTCTTGCACCAGCGGCGGATCGGGCCAGCGAATATTCAGGCCGTCGGATGGAATCGCGAAATCTTCGGGAATCACAATCTTGACGCGGTGCGGATCGATTTCGACGGATGCCGAAGACTCGACCACATCGGTCACGCATTTCATCGCCACCCACAAGCCGGAGTAGCGGCTCATAGCCCAGCCGTGCAGTCCGTAGTCGAGGTATTCCTGGACGTTCGACGGAAACAGCACCGGCAGGCCGCAGGCCTTGAAAATATGTTCGGATTGGTGCGCCAGGGTTGAGGATTTGGCGGCATGGTCGTCACCGGCCAGGACCAGAACGCCGCCATGGCGTGAGGAACCGGCAGAATTGCCATGCTTGAAGACATCGCCGCAACGGTCGACGCCGGGGCCTTTGCCGTACCACATCGAGAAGACCCCGTCGTATTTCGCGCCGGGGTACAAGTTGACTTGCTGTGAGCCCCACACGGCGGTGGCGGCCAGATCTTCGTTGACGCCGGGCTGGAACACAACCTGATTGCCCGCCAGATGTTTTTTGGCTTTCCATAGCGACTGGTCCAGGCCGCCTAGCGGCGAGCCGCGATAGCCTGAGATAAAGCCCGCGGTATTCAAGCCGCCGGCGGTGTCGCGCTGGCGTTGCAGCATCGGCAGGCGAACCAGCGCCTGAATCCCGCTCATATAAGCGCGGCCTGTTTCCAGCGTGTATTTGTCGTCTAGCGTGACGGACGATAACGCGGCTTCGAGCTTGGCTCGTTGCTCAGCGTCAAGCGGGGCATTCATCGTGTACTCCTCACCCAGGATTTGGGGTCACCAAAGCAGAAAGGACTTGACCGTCTTTTGAACGGACAGTCCAAGCATTGTTGTCGTGTTGTGTTTAACTGCGATGGTAGCACTTGGCCGAGGCGCCCGGCAAACAAGGCAGTATGGGCTGCGGGTATATCCTGAGTGACGTTACGTCAGGTCGGCGTCGCCTGGATCCAGGCCCGGAGGGGCGGCCGATGCTGCCCTGTTTTGGGCCGCCAGTGAGGCGCAATAAAGTGACTGGAGTGCCTGCGGCAGAAGCAAACGGCCCCGCAATCCAGGCCGATGCCTGAGCTGCGGGGCCGCGTTGCGGCGGGTGGCGGCGCGTACTCGGTGCGGAACTTAAGCCGTTACCTTGCCCGGCACCACGCCGCGGCGAATCTGATCGAGCTCGATCGATTCAAACAAGGCTTTGAAATTGCCTTCGCCAAAGCCTTGATTGCCCTTGCGTTGGATGATTTCGAAGAAAATCGGGCCGATTTGGTTTTCGGTGAAGATCTGCAGCAGCAAATCGTCTTTCGCGCCGTCGATCAGAATTTTGCGCTTGTGCAATTCTGCCAGCGGTTCGCCGTGATCCGGAATCCGCTTGTTCACCAGTTCGTAGTACGCATCGATGGTGTCGAGCAGTTTGACCCCCGCGCCGCGCAGTTGATCGACCGTCTGGCAGATATCGTTGCTGCCCAGCGCGATATGCTGAATCCCTTCGCCATGGTAAGCGTCGAGATATTCCTGAATCTGGCCCGGCTGTTCCGAACCTTCCTCATTGATAGGAATCCGGATCTTGCCGCAGGGTGAGGTCATGGCCTTCGACTTCACGCCGGTGACCTGGCCTTCGATATCGAAATAACGCACTTCGCGGAAATTGAACAAACGCTCGTAAAACCCGGCCCATTCCTGCATGCGGCCGCGGTGCACGTTATGGGTCAAATGATCGATATAGGTCAGGCCATTGCCTACCGGATTCGGGTTGGCACCCTCGATAGGGACAAAATCGACGTCGTAAATGCTGATGTTACCGATACTGCCTGGGGCCGCGCCATCCTTGCCTTGCCAGCGGTCGACAAAATAAATCAGGGAATCGCCGACACCTTTGATCGCCGGAATATTCAATTCCATCGGCCCGGTTTTGTTGTCAAAACCCCAGGCACCCAAGCCCAGTGCATGCTGATACGCTTTCGCCGCATCTTGTACGCGAAAGGCGATCGCACAAATCGAGGGACCATGCAAACGGGTAAAGCGCTGGGCAAACGAATCCGGTTCGGCATTCACCAGGAAGTTGATGCCGCCCTGGCGGTACAGCGTGACGTCTTTATGGCGGTGGCGCGCAATCGCGGTAAAGCCGAGATTTTCGAAAACCTGTCCCAGTGCTTTAGGATACGGCGCCGTGTATTCGATAAATTCGAAACCGTCCGTGCCGACCGGATTTTCCCACAATTGATTTTGCATACGCTGCTCCTGAATGGGTCAGAACGCGGGTCGAGCGCAAACCGGTCCACGTTAATCTGATGATGTCCGAAGTTTAGGCTTGCAAGGGGGAACAGCGATTGCGAATTTAAATTTAGAATGTGAGTTTGACGCAATAATATTGCGCATTGTCATTCTAAAGAGGCAGCAATGGCCAAAACGAGCTTGGACGCGATTGATCGACGTATTCTGGCGATACTCCAGACCGATGGCCGTTTGTCGAATCAGGAGGTTGCGGAACGCGTCAATTTGTCGCCCAGCCCGTGCTTGCGGCGTATCCGCAGATTGGAGGAGGCAGGCGTGATTCGCGACTACGTGGCTTTGCTCGATGCCGACAAGCTGGGTTTGGGTTTGCTGGCCTACGTCAATGTCCGGCTGGAAAAGCGCAGTTTGAGCCAGGGGCAGAATTACAGTCCCGACCGCCGCGAGCGTTATGTGACGGACGGCTTGGCCGAATCACATGCCAGCTCGTTCAGCGCGGCGATTGCGGGCTGGCCCGAAGTGGTGGCATGTCATGCGATGACGGGCGAAATGGATTATTTGCTGCGGGTGCATGTCGAGGACATGGAGCATTTTTCGCGCTTTGTGCAGGATCAACTGCTGCATCACCCGAGCGTGATTGACGTAAAAACCAGCTTTTCGCTGAAATGCATCAAGGAAACCACCGCCTTGCCCTTGCTCGCGCTTTAGGCGACTGCGCCGCCCACCCCAGCGCGACACGCGGGTTCAGGCTGCGTAGGCGCTCGGCAACAGGGCGCCGAAGATGCGCGAGGCGTTGCGCGCCTGGCGCTTGAAGGCGTAGTCGAATACGGCCGCTTGCTCCTGCAGCAATTCGGTCATGATGCTCACCGAATCGGACGGCGGCAGCGTCAGATAGGCGTCGGCTTCACCATATTCGTGCTGGATTTCCATCCCGGCTTTCTTGGCGATATGCATCATGGTCGAATTGCGCGACAAGCAATGCATGTACAGCGTTGTCACATGGCTGTTGCGGCAGCGGATTGCGGCGCGTTCAAACAAGCGTGAACCGATGCCGCAACGGCGCGCGCTTGCGCTGACCGAGACCCCGAGTTCCGCGGTGCGGCCGGCCTCGGTTTCCGCCAAATAGGCGAGATGGCCGACGCCGACGAGATGCAATTGAGCGTCGAACACGCCAAAGACGGTGTCTTTGCTGAAGTCGATGCCCTTCACGTAATTCTCGATCACATGGTCGGGCACGATCTGGCCGAAGCGCAGCATGCGGTCTTCGGCGCCAAGCGCCAGGAAATGCGTCATCAGGCGATCGCGGTCGGCCGAAGTCAACTCGCGCACCATCGCAGCTTGGGTCTGCTTATGGGCCGGAATCGAGGGATTCTTTGCACCAAGCGCTTTGATAGGGTGAGAGATATTCAGCTTGTCCATGTGTTTCTCCTGCGTCAGCCTTGCTATGGCTTCCAGGCGTGAGCCAGGAAGATGCGAGCACCTTGTTGTGCAATGCAGCAACGCAATTGTATACCAAATGCAAAGAGATGCTAGGGAAAACCCTTGATTTGGAGGCGCGCCTCTAGATTTGTCTAGAATAATCAAAGGGCTGCGGGTGCGGCCAGATAGAGTTGCCCGGCGTAAGGGCTGTGTCTTCAGCAGGGGCGGGAGGACCGCCACCGCCGCGGGGTGCGGCTCAGTTCCGCATCGCCGAAATCGGGGCCGAAACCGGAGCTGCACCGGGCAAACCCTTTTCGATCAGCTGGATGACGGCTTCGGCAAAATCGCCATAACCCATCGGGCCGCCTGGTTTTAACCAGGTAAAGGTCCAGTTGATCATGCCGAACACCATCATGGTCAAGGGGGTTTGGTTGGCGCGTGTGACGTGTTCAGGGTAAGCGCGCAACAATTGCCTGGAAAACGCCGCGACCACGTCGCGCTGGCGGTTCAGCACCAGATCGTGCTGGGTCTGCGCCAGATATTTGACGTCGTTCAGCAGGGCAATATGGCGGCTATGCGAGGTTTCGTATTCAGCCAGGAACGCGCGGATCAATTCGGCAAAGGTTTCGCGTTCCGACAGGCCGCGGCGCTGCCCGGCTGCTTCGACCTCGGCAATAATCAGCATCAAACGGGTGGTGTAGCGGTCGAGCAAGTCGAACAGAATGGCTTCCTTGCTCTCGTAATAGTGATACAGGCGCGCTTTGGAGGTGCCGCTGGCCTTGGCCAGATCCGCCATCGAGGTGCTGGGATAACTGGTTTGAGCGAATTTTTCCGCGGCGAGATCGAGAATTTGTTCGCGTTGCGATTCGTGGTCGGGTGCTCGGGTACGTGCCATAAGGGGCTAGGAGGCTATCCGGGATGGCTCAGGGACGACTTGGGGGCGATCAGGCCAGCGTCACGACACGCGCTTCCGCGTTACGCATTTCCAGCGGCTTGCCGCGCACCGACAAGCGACCGGTTGCGGCGAGTTCGCGGCAACGCCAGCAAATAAGGGTATCCGAGGCAAAAAAACCGACGGTTTCGGCCATGATGCGCGCGGCCAGGTCGGAGGCGCCTTGCCAGGCATCGCTGAGATGCCCGAGGATCAAGCTGTCCATTTCGGCGAAAGTGCCGCTTTCGAAGGAGTTGGTGCGCCAGCGCCGTACGTCGCTGTTCATCATTTTCAATTCTTGCCACTCGAGCGCCAAACGCCCGATGCGCAGCAGCGACACCGGTGCGATGGTCTTCAGGCGTGCGTCCAGGGCTGCGGCCGGGTAGCGGCCCAGGGAGGCCGAACCGTGCGGCCAGGGCGTGACGCCACCGAGCTCGCGGGCGGTCAGGCCGATTTCGTTGATACGTTGGGGGTGATTGCGCAAGTGGTAGGCCATGCGCCGTAGCAAAAGTTGATCGCCCGAGCTTTGGCCGTGCCAGATCACCACTTCGGAACGGCTTTCGACCAGCGCAGCCAGACTTTTGCCGGCCTGCTCGAACTCTTCGAACAAGTCGCGCTGGGGGTTGCCCAGTACTCGCTGCCAGAAGCTGGCGCGCATGATCAGGTTATCGTCGATGGCGCGCAGCGGGCCGATGGCGAGGTCGTCGCGCATCGATACCACCGGATCGGTGCGCCCGGCTTCGAGCAGCACGTTACTTAACAGCTTGGCGGCGATGTCGCCGTTGACAATATGGATATAGCTCATGGGAAAACACGCACTCGGCACAATAAAACCGGTAAATCCGGAAGGTGCCGGATAAATTGACCGGCTTTCGGATTGTAAGCTATTTTGCCGGCGGTCTCGCGTGCGTCGCTCGAAGCGATGTCGTATATAACGAAAATCGGCGTTTTCCGGCGTTCTACGTTAACTGTGTCGCCGCACCGGGTTTGCGGCATCGGGCTTGATTAAAAAATCGCGTTGAATTCAACGCTCGTCGTAACTGATAACGATGCGCTCGCTGAGCGGATGGCACTGGCAGGTCAGGACAAAGCCGGCTGCAATTTCATGCGGTTCCAGGGTGTAATTTTTGTCCATCCGCACTTCTCCTTCCAGCACGCGGGCGCGGCAGGTACAACACACGCCGCCTTTACAGGCATAAGGCAAATTCATGCCGGCCTGCAAACCGGTATCGAGCACGCTGACGCCCGCGAACGGAATGCGCATGCTGCGTTCCTTGCCGTCGGCGATCACCACCAATTGCGCCGTCGGTGTCGAAATATCGATGATCACCGGTTTGATGCCGGCTTGCGGCAACGGCGTGCCGAAACGTTCGATATGGATTTTTTCGTGCGCCACGCCGGCTTGTTGCAGCGCCGCTTCGGCTGCATCCATCATCGGCGCCGGGCCGCAGATAAACGCGGCGTCGATGGAGTCCGCAGGCACCAGTGTTTCGAGGAAGGCGCTGCATTTATCCTGGTTCAGCAGGCCATTGAACAGTTCGATGTCCTGTGCTTCGTCGGACAGCACGTGATAGAGCGTGAGCCGTCCCAGGTAACGGTTTTTCAGGTCTTCAAGTTCTTCCGCGAACATGATGGCCGAGACACTGCGATTGCCGTAGATCAAGGTAAACGTGCTGGCCGGTTCAACCGCCAACGTGGCTTTGATCAAGGCCAGCATCGGCGTAATCCCGGAGCCGCCGGCGAAGCCCGCGTAGTGCCGTGCCTGTTGCGGATCGAGCGGTACAAAAAAACGGCCGTCAGGTGTCATCACGTCGATGGACTGGCCCGCCAGCAGCGCTTCGTTGGCGAAATTCGAGAACTTGCCGCCCGGTACCCGTTTGATGCCGACGCGCAGCTCACCCGAGTTTTCATAATCGTGGGGGGCGGCGCAGATCGAATAGGAGCGGCGCGCTTCTGCGCCGTCAATCGCGGTTTTCAGGGTCAGGAATTGTCCCGACTTAAAGCGATAGGCGTCGCGCAACTCAGGCGGGACATCAAACGAGATCGTCACCGCATCCCGGGTTTCGGGGCGGACGTCGCGGATACGCAGCGAGTGAAATTGCGGAGTCGCCATGGTTGTTGGGGCCGAATAAGGTGGGGAGACTAATAGGGTTTGAAATAATCGAAGGGTTCGCGGCAATCGAGGCAGCGATACAAGGCCTTGCAGGCGGTCGAGCCGAATTGCGCGAGGCGTTCGGTATGCGGCGAGCCGCAATGGGGGCAGGGCGGCTGATCGGCCGCCGGTCTGCCGCGTGGCATAAAACGCAGCGGCTGCGCTCCGGCGGGACGGTCGCCTTGCGGCGGCGCGATGCCGTAGGCGCGCAATTTTTCGCCCGCGCCGGGAGTGATCCAGTCGGTGGTCCAGGCTGGCGACAGAACCGTCACAATTCGTGCTGGGGCAAGACCGGCGGCGTTCAGCGCCAAGCCGATATCTTCGCTGATCTGTCCCATCGCCGGGCAACCGGAGTAGGTTGGGGTGATCACCACTTCGACGAGGCCCGGCGCATCGGCGGCACGCCTTACGTCACGCAAGATACCCAATTCACGAATCGAGACCACCGGTATTTCGGGATCGGGGACGGTTTCCAGCACCGCCCATACCTGAGCCAGCAAAGCATCGTCACAACCGTGCAACGGCTCGCTTGAGCCCGGGGCCAAAAGTGGTTCGTATGATCCCCTTGGTTCGAGGCGATTGGCTGGGTTCATCAGGGATTCTCGGCTAACCGGCTTACCACTGCGCGCCGGGATGCTGGCGCGCCACGCTTTGCAATTCGGCCAGCAAATAACCCATATGCTCGGAGTGAATGCCGAGTTTGCCGCTGGTGATGTAGTTGCCGGTGACAGGCAGCTTCAGGGTCGCTTCGTCCAAGGTGGCGCCGATGTCCGCCAGCCACGCAGCTTTCAGGTCGGTACCGCGCGGACCGATGCCGTCGGCCGCTACCGCATCTTCCAGCGCGTCGGCGCTGAAGAATTCATTGGTGTACGGCAGCAGGTAATCGAGTGCCGACTGGGCGCGGCGATGCGAAATCTCGGTGCCGTCGCCCAGCCTGACCAGCCAATCCTGTGCGTGATGCATGTGATACCGGTTTTCCTTGGCGGACTTGGCGGCGATCGCGGCCAAGTCGGTATCGGACGAGCGCTCAAGCAGCGGCCATAAATGTGCCATCAACGTGGCGTAGAGAACATTGCGCACGATGGTCACGGCATAATCTTTTTCCGCATGCGCGGTGCCGGCCAGTGGCCCGTAATGCGGCAATTCGACCAGCGTATAGTTGGTGAACTGCCGTTCGGTGCGCCAGTAGGCGTAATCGTCTTCCGTCAGCGCCAGCCCGGTCAATGCGGTTTCGAGCGCGGCGGCGCGCGAATACAGCAAGCGCGACTGCCCGATCAGGTCGAGACTGATATTCGTCAGCGCGATATCTTCTTCGAGCGCCGGCCCATGGCCGCACCATTCGCTATTGCGCTGACCGAGGATCAAAGCGTTGTCTGCGAGGCGCAGGATATACGCGAGGTGTTGCTGAGTCATGTTCGTCGCGCTCATCACATGTGGTTGACTTCGTCGGGCAGTGCGTAAAACGTGGGATGGCGGTAAATTTTGTCGCCGGCCGGTTCGAATAACTCGGCTTTATCGTCGGGGTTGGACGCGGTAATCGCATTCGACGGCACCACCCAGATGCTGATGCCTTCCTGGCGGCGCGTATACACGTCACGCGCCATGCGCAACGCCATGGTGGCGTCGGTTGCATGCAGACTGCCGCAATGCTTGTGATCCAAGCCCTGTTTACTGCGCACGAAAACTTCCCACAGCGGCCATTCCTGATTCATGTGTCTCTCCTTGATCTTGGGGCGGCGGTTTTAGGCCACGGGTTCAAGCCGCTTTCGCTTGCGCGCGTTTTGTCTGCTTGGCGGAATAAGCCAAGGCAGCTTCGCGTACCCAGGCGCCGTCATCGTGCGCCTTGACCCGCGTCGCCAGCCGTTCCTTGTTGCAGGGGCCGTCGCCGTTGACCACGCTCCAGAACTCATCCCAATCGATGGTGCCGTAGTCGTGTTGGCCGCGCGCTTCGTTCCATTTGAGGTCGGGGTCGGGGAAGGTCACGCCCAACACCTTGGCTTGCTGGATCGCGGCGTCGACAAATTTTTGCCGCAAATCGTCGTTGGAAATGCGCTTGATGCCCCATTGCATGGTCTGGGTGCTATGGATCGATTCTTTATCGCTGGGGCCGAACATCATCAGCACCGGCCACCACCAGCGATTCACCGATTCCTGCACCATCTCGCGCTGGGCTTGGCTACCTTGCATCATAGCCAGCAAGGCATCGAAGCCCTGGCGCTGGTGGAACGATTCTTCCTTGCAAATGCGGATCATGGCACGCGCATAAGGGCCATAGGTGCAACGGCACAGCGGCACCTGATTCATGATGGCGGCGCCGTCGACCAGCCAGCCGATCACACCGACGTCGGCCCAGGTCAGCGTCGGATAATTAAAAATGCTCGAATATTTGGCGCGACCCGAATGCAAAGCTTCGACCATCTGGCCGCGCGAGCTGTTCAGGGTTTCGGCCGCACTATATAAATAGAGCCCGTGGCCGGCTTCGTCCTGCACCTTGGCCAACAAGATGGCTTTGCGTTTCAGGCTGGGGGCGCGGGAAATCCAGTTGCCTTCGGGCAGCATGCCGATGATTTCGGAATGGGCATGCTGGGAAATCTGGCGCAGCAGGGTTTTGCGGTACGCGTCGGGCATCCAGTCTTGCGGCTCGATTTTCTGGTCCGCCGCAATCCGGCTGTCGAAACGCTCTTGGGCGCCCTGGTCAGCGCTATCTGCGCCCGGGGGTTCCAGCGCAACGGCGTGCGGCACATCGAGCGATTGGGTATACATGGCGCCTCCATCGGACTAAGCAAACAGTTTCTGGAGTATAAACCAACCGACCGGTCGGTTTATATATTTTTTTGAGAATTCCACCTCGGTCTTTATTTCGAATTTACGAGCGCAACCGGCTTCCTGGCCCAGCGCTGGCGGACGGGCATGGAGAGCTGCTTATGCCGCTTATTTCCGCGTGAGCAATATATTCGTGTACACAGTGCTGGCCGGCGATACTTTATCCGGCATTGTGGCCGGCATCGATGCCGCGTCGGGTGTAAGTGTTGCCGCCATTGAGACAGCCAATCCGGGCGTCAGCGCCGGCGATTTGCAAATCGGCATGTTGTTGAATATTCCGAACCAATCGGGGAGCGGCATTGCGTTGAAATATACAGTGCAGCCGGGGGATAGTTACTCGAATATTGCCCCCAACCTGGCCGCTTGCGCCGGGGTAACGTATCAGCAGATCGAACAAGCCAACCCTGGGGTCGACCCCAACATTTTGCAGTTGGGACAGGTTTTGTCTATTCCAAGCGCTTCACGGCCACAACCCCAACCCCAGCCGCAACCCGAGCCCGGTGAAGCCTGGCTCGGCTTTTGGTATTGGACCTGGTCTAAAGCGGCTTGATCACAGGCGGCAAACGCCGGTTTGCGGGAGGCTATTGAGCTTATGACTGCGTTTGCGCCCGCAGACTCGCGGTAAAACCGCCCAGTTCTTGGGCCCCGGCGTCGGTAATCGCCCAATAATTCATCCCGCCGGTGCTCCAATGGGCCAGGTGGTAGCCCCGCTGCTCGAATATTTTTGCCGACGCGCCCGCGTCATTGCCCGGCCAGACATAAAGATTGATCGGGTGCAGTTTGTAACGGTAGACCATCACCGCAACGGCGCGGCCGTTGAGGAAATCGAGCCTGCCGCCGACCAGCGGATAACCTTGCTGAGCAAGGTCGATGACGGGCGGCGCAAAATCGATTTTGCCGTTGAACCACGGTTTGACCGTATGTTTATCGGTTGAAATCACATCGAACAGATGGTTGGACTGCAGCGAGCGGACGTGGTCGTCGACCAGCTCTTGCGTCAGGCGTTGCTCGGCCGTAGGGACTTTGAGGTAAATATTCACGCTCAAACCCAACACCGCCAAACTCACCGCTACGGCGCCAAGCGGCGACCAAACCGTGGACCTGGCCGGTAGTATGCTGCCGAGCCAGCGTTGGAGGCGCTGATTCAGCGCTTCCCGGGATGCGGGCCGGCCAGGCAGCGCGGCCTCGATGCGCGGCAACAAGTCCGGCGGCGCGTCGATGCGCAATGCCGCCTGCCTGAGTTGCGTACTGACAGCGCGATGTTGTTCATAGACCTGCCGGCAGGCTGCGCACTGTTCGAGATGACGCTCGAAGTCGCGCGCCTCGGACAAGCTGAGTTCCTGATCGAGATAAGCCGGCAACAAGTCCAAAGTCTGTTCGTGGTCCATCACGCCTCCTGTTTCATCGGCGCAAGCTGTGCCGCGAGTTGTTGGCGACCCCGCCCCAGGCGAGACATTACAGTACCCATCGGTATCCCCACGATGGCGGCGATTTCTTTATAAGACAATTCTTCGAGCTCCCGCAGTACCAGCACCTCCCGGAATTCCAAGGGCAAACTGCGTAATGCCCGCTGGACCCGCTGTTGATTTTCGCGGCGGGCCAGCAGCGCTTCAGGGTTGCTGTCCTGATGCGCTTCGCCGGTCTCAAGGCTATGTATGTCTTCGTCGAACTCCAAATCGCTTGCCTGATCCCGATTCTGTTGATGCCAGGTGTAGAAGGTATTGCGCACGATGGTCAATAACCAGGCGCGCGCGTTTGTGCCGTGAAAACCGGGGAAAAACTTGAATGCGCGTAAATACGCTTCCTGCGTCACGTCCTGGGCATCGGGGTCGTTGCGGGTCAGCCAGCGCGCCAGGTTGAAGGCCGAATTCAAGTGCGGCAATACCTGTGTCTTGAAGCGCTGCTCGATGGTCGGCTCGGCCATGCTTGATTTCCTGCTAAGTGTCTACCCACGTTTCGGCTTGTTTCCGGCAGTGCTTATCTACAAGACTGTGCCCCGGACGTTTTTATTCCCGTGTTCCGCGCCGGGAATAAATTTCGGGCGGCTTCGGTATAGCAAGTACCGGTCATATGATCGGCGCCCTTCTGCGGAGAACACCATGGGGAATAACCTCAAGCGACGCGATTTTCTTAAGCTGGCGGGACTGGGCGGCGCGGTTTTTGCCTCCGGCCTGGCCGGTTGGCCAGGTGCTGCAGCGGCCCAGGCAGGTATCGCGCACGACGATTTCTTTTTTGTGCAACTGTCGGATAGCCACTGGGGTTTTGAGGGCGCCGCGATTAATCCTGACGCGCACGGCACCTTGCAAAAGGCGGTCGCGGCGGTCAACAGCCTCGCGCAACAGCCTGACTTTGTTGTTTTCACGGGCGACCTGACGCATACCACCGACAATCCCGTCGAGCGTCGCCGGCGCTTGTCCGAGTTCAAGGATATTACGGCCCAACTCAAGGTTAAAACCCTGCATTTTCTGCCGGGCGAACATGATGCCGCGCTCGATAACGGTAAAGCGTATCGGGAGTTCTTCGGCGACACGCACTACACCTTCGACCACCAGGGGGTGCACTTTATCGTGCTGGATAACGTCTCCGACCCGGCTGCCAAACTGGGCGATGCTCAGCTTGCGTGGCTGGCCGCCGACTTGGAGTCGCAGCCGGCCGACGCGCGCATTGTGGTTTTCGCCCATCGTCCTCTGTTTGATCTTTATCCGCAATGGGATTGGGCTACCACCGACGGCGCGCGTGCGGTGGCGCTGTTGATGCCTCATGCCAATGTGACGGTGTTTTACGGGCATATCCACCAGGAAAACCATCAGATGACCGGGCATATTGCGCACCATGCGGCACAGTCGCTGATTTTTCCGTTGCCGGCGCCCGGCTCGCAAGCCAAACGCACGCCGCTGCCATGGGATACCACCCAGCCTTACCACGGGCTGGGATTTCGCGAAGTCGAGACGCGTCGTCGCGATTTGCCGGATCTGATCACCGAATTACCTGTAAACGGAGCTTGAGCATGGAAATCAATCACCAAAGGCGTCAATTTCTAGCCGGTACGACGCTCGCCGGGCTGGGTGTGGCGGCGGCTACGGTTACCGGTCTTGCGCTGGCGCAACAGCCGGCGGATCGAATCATCAAGATCACGTCCAAGCGCTTCGAATTCACTCCCAATCGGATCGATCTGAAAAAAAATCAGCCGGTGGTGTTCGAACTGACGGCGCTGGATGTCACCATGGGGTTTAACGCGCCCGATTTCCATGTGCGGGCGGACATGGTGCCCGGGACGGTGTCGCGGATCCGTTTTACACCGGATAAGGCGGGTGAGTTTACCTTTCTATGCGATATTTTTTGCGGCTCGGGTCATGAGGATATGAGCGGCACGATAGTCGTGACATGACGCCGTGGGGCTGGGTTTGGCATGCGCCGGCCCAAGGGGCGGTCACAGGCGGTACTATGGCTGCATTCCAGACTTCAGCATCGAGCGTGGACTCGGTCACCGACTATGAGTGCAAGCAATTCCCCCGCGCCGGATCCACACCAACTCGCCATGCAATTGCAACAGGCCATTGCGTTGCACCAGCAGGGACAACTCGCGCAAGCGGAGGGCGGGTATCGAGCCGTACTGCGGCACCAGCCGGGTAATTTCCACGCGCTGCACCTGCTGGGCGTGCTGTTGCACCAAGGCGGGCAACACGAGGCTGCACTTGCGATGATCCGCGCCGCGCTCGAAATCGATTCCAGCCAGGCTGATGCTTATTCGAACCTCGGTGTGGTGTTGCAAGCGTTGCGGCGTTATGTCGAGGCTTTGGACAGTTTTTCCGCCGCGCTGCGCTTGCATCCGGATTCCGCCATGGCTTTGAATAACCGCGGTAATGTCCTGCGCGCTTTAAAGCGTCCCGAGGAAGCGCTGCGCGATTACGCCGCCGCGATACAACTTAAGCCTGATTATGCCGAGGCATTTAACAATCGCGGCAATGCACTCAGGGATGTGGGACGGCTGGAGGCGGCGCTGGCCAGTTTCGAGCAGGCAGCGCAGTTGGCTCCGAATTACGCGGAAGCGTGGAATAACCGCGGTACCGCGCTTAAACTGCTGCAGCGTTATGACGAGGCGCTGCTGAGTTTTGCCCGGGCATATGAGATCCGGCCGGCGTATGCCGATGCGCATTGGAACGAAAGCCTGTGCCGTTTGTTGCTGGGCGACTTCGCACAAGGCTGGCGCAAACATGAATGGCGCTGGCATGCCGCAGGTTTGGCTCTGACCCGGCGCATCTGGGCGCAGCCGCTTTGGCTCGGACTGGGCGCGTGTGAGGTGCCGGGTGTCGAGGCCAGCCATGCCGGTCTGGAGGGCAAGACTATTTTGTTGCATGCCGAGCAAGGTTGGGGCGACACGCTGCAATTTTGCCGTTATGCGCAGCACGTGGCGGCATTGGGCGCGGTTGTTTTGCTGGAAGTGCAAGCGCCTCTGAAAACCTTGTTGAGCGGGCTGGCTGGGGTGACGCGGGTCTATGCGCAAGGAGAAGCGCTGCCATCTTTCGATTTTCAGTGCCCGCTATTGAGTTTGCCCCTGGCGTTGGGCTGCGAGCTGGCGACGATGCCGGCGCCGCAAGCGTATTTGTCCGCCGATCCGCGCAAGGTGGCCGATTGGGCAGTTCGTTTGGCGCAGCCGGGGCTAAATCCGGGCCGGCCGTTGATCGGTCTGGCCTGGTCGGGCAATCCGCGGCATGTGAACGACGCTCAGCGCTCGATTCCGCTGGCGCAATTAGGCCCGGTGTTGGCGGCTAAGGCGCGTTTCGTCAGTATTCAGACGGAGGTGCGCGAGTCTGATCGTGAGGCGTTCGCGCGTTATGGCGTGATCGACGTGGCGGACAATTTAGGCGATTTCAGCGACACGGCTGCTTTGCTGGCCTGTCTGGATCAGGTGATTACGGTTGATACAGCGAGCGCTCATCTGGCCGGCGCTTTGGCGCGGCCGACGACAGTTTTGTTGCCGCACACGCCGGATTTCCGCTGGCTGCTGGGGCGTGAGGATACGCCTTGGTATCCGGCCATGCGCCTGCGGCGACAGGCTCGACCGGGAAGTTGGGATGAGGTGATCGAATGCACCGCGGCGGCGTTGTCGCCGGATATCGCTTGAATTGTTGCGGAGTGGACCCTGGGCGGTCGGCTCGACTGGGGCTGAAGGGGCGCCGCGTGATTTGCCGCCGGCCTCGGCGGTCGCAATCGGGCTTGATAGGCCTGCCTTGGTCAATAGCACCGTCGCAGCGCTTAGTGCACAATCGAGGGCTGTTGACGAAATTTCCCAGGAATCAATGATCCGATTAATGATCCTTTTAAGCGATCGCCGACGCGCGCTCTCCAAGCGGCTTCGCGTCCTCTTGCTGGTATGGGCGGCAGGCGCCGCGCACACTGTCTTGGCCGACAATCCTCACTGGGTGGCCGCTTGGGCCTCGGCACCTCAAAGCGTATCCGATAATCCCGCCGCTCCGGTATTTAACCGGGCGCCCCAGGTCAATCATCAAACCATCCGGCAAATTGTCTACCCCGGCCTGACCGGAGACCGGGTGCGCATCCAACTAAGTAATCGATATGGACGGGTGCCGCTGGCTGTGGCGGAGGTCCATCTGGCTCGATCCGCATCGTTGGCGGCGATCGAGCGCGGCAGCGACCGGCAGGTGACCTTTGACGGTAAATCCTCTGTGGTGATTCCGCCGGGGCAAACCTGGCAGAGCGATCCCGTGGCTTTGACGGTGGCGGGCGGTGCGCCTCTGGCTGTGAGCCTATATATAGAAGGTGCTGAAACGCCGAGCACCTGGCATAAAGTCGCGAGTCAGGTGAATTACGTGTCGGTGCCGGGGAATCACGCTTCCGACCCGAGCGCCGCCGCGTTTCACAGCCGGTTTACCTCCTACCTTTGGCTCAGCGGGATCTCGGTCGATGTGGGTGAGCATTCTGCTGCGTTTGCCGTCGCCGCTATTGGGGACTCCATTACCGACGGCATGCGGTCGACCTTGAACGCAAATCGGCGCTGGCCGGATGCTTTGGCGCGGCGTATCGCCAATCCGCATGTCGCGGTGCTCAATCTGGGGATAAGCGGCAATCGCCTGCTCAATAGTTCTCCTTGCTACGGCGAAAGCCTGGTGAGCCGTTTCAAGCCGGATGCGTTGACCCAGGTGGGTGCCCGCGTCGCGGTTGTACTCGTCGGTATCAACGATATCAACTTTTCCGCAGAGCCGCCGCATCCGGGGTTGGACTGTGATGTGCCCCATACCAAGGTGACGGACGCCGCCATGATTGCCGGTTATCGCACCCTGATTGCAGCCGCCCATGCGCAGGGTATGCGCATTGTCGGTGCCACTCTGACCCCGGCGGGTCTGCCGCCGGAGCGTGAAGCAACGCGGCTGGCGGTCAACCGCTGGATTCGCGGCGGCGGATTCGATGGGGTGATCGATTTCGATGCGGCGCTGCGCAACCCGGCCAAGCCCGACGAGCTGCTGCCGCGCTTCGATAGCGGCGATCACATCCATCCCAGCGATGCGGGTTATGCGCAAATGGCGCAGCAGATCCCGCTTAAATTGCTCGGCTTGCCATAGAGACGACGCGTCCTCGTCCAAGGTAGAAAAACTATCTTCGCAAAGGCCTTGCGTTTGTCCGCTGGATTGCTTATGATTCGTCTCCCTGTGCAGCGGCGCCGAAGTAGGGCGAAGCGGTCGGGGGACCGGAAAGCCAAGAGAGGTAAGGGTTTGCGGGGTTGGCAGGGAAATGCGAAAGCAAATAACTGTTGACGGAAGTGTGGAAGCGGTAGATAATCTCGCTTCTCTGCTGCAAGTGCAGCGGCGCGGTGAACGGAGTGAAGTTAAGCTTCGAGATCCAGCGAAACGTTCTTTAAAAATATACAGTCGATAAGTGTGGGCGCTTGATGGCG
>JAMFSV010000116.1 GCA_026225455.1 Burkholderiales bacterium
AAGCCTTTAACGAGACACGGAGCGTGATTAGAACACTATTTCGCGCTCATCAGCAGCGCGACATGACATGCCCGGTGGGGACCTGCCCGCTGTGGCATCGGGTTGGACCGTGTCGATTTGGCGTTTAAAACCGAACGGATGGCGGATGCATCCGTTCGGTCGATCTATCCTCGCCCGTCGAAACCGGGTCGAGGATCGGGTCAAGCCAAGGCTTTTTCGACGATTTCCAATACGTCTCGCGATTTTGCCCCGGCGCGTACCCGTTCCAGCGCGGCGCGCATCGATGCGCGCAAGGCCGGGGTGAATTTATTCCAGCGATCGAGCGAGCGCGACAAGCGGGCGGCGACTTGCGGGTTCAGTGCGTCGAGCGCCAGCACTTGATCCGCCCAGAATTGATAACCCGAACCGTCAGCGGCGTGGAATTGCGCCGGATTGCCCATGCAGAACCTGAAAATCAGGGAGCGGGCGCGGTTGGGGTTGCGCAAGGTAAACGCGGGATGCTGCATCAGCGCATTGACGCTGTCGATGACACGCTCGCCCGGCTTGCCGCTGCGTGTGGCTTGCAGGGCAAACCACTTGTCGACGACCAGCGCTTCTTTTTCGAACTTGCCGAAAAAATGTGCCAGGGCGCGTTGTGCTGGCTCGCCGCCCAAATGTAGCAGCGCGGCCAGCGCACAGGCACGGTCGGTCATATTGTTGGCGCTGTCGTACTGGGCACCGGCCAGTTGCGCTGCCTGCGCGTCGTCGAGTTTGCTCAGGTAAGTCAGGGCCAGATTCTTCAGCGCGCGTTTGCCGGCATCCACTGCGCTGGCCTGGAACGGGCCAGGTGTCTGGTGTTGGTGATAAACCGCCAGCAAATCGTCGCGTAATACGGTGGCGATACGCTCGCGGAAGAATTCGCGCGCGATATGCACCGAGGCCGGGTCGGATACGTCCATTTGTTCCGTGAGATAACTTTCCGTCGGCAGCGTCAGCGCCAAATCGCGGAACGCCGGCGACAGACTCTCATCACGCAGTACGCGGCCGAAGGCCTCGACCACGCTGTCCGCCAGATGCAAAGGCTGGCCCGCGGCCGCCTTGGCGGTCAATGCATGCAATTCGCGTGTAGCCAGACGCTGACCGGCCTCCCAGCGATTGAACGGGTCGCTGTCATTGGCAAACAGGAAAGTGAGCTGATCGGGCGTGTAGTCGTAATCGACGATAACCGGGGCCGAGAAATTGCGCAGCAAGGAGGGCAACGGCGCTTCGGTCACATTGATAAAAGTGAAGCTTTGCGTACGCTCGGTGAATTCAAGCACGCGCGTGGTCCCTTGAGCCGCGCTTTCCCCAGCCAATTGCAAGGCCATATCGCGACCGTCGGCGGCGACCAAGCCGAGCGCAAAGGGAATCAACAGCGGTTCAGCGACGGTGCCGGCCGGGCCGACATGTTGGGCCAGATCGAGGGTCAGCGTCTTCGCCGCCGCATCGTAATGGGTTTTTACCTGCACTTGAGGCGTGCCGGCCTGGCTGTACCAGCGTTCGAATTGCGTCAGATCGCGCTGATTGGCGTCCGCCATCGCGGCACGGAAATCGTCGCAAGTGACGGCTTGACCGTCATGGCGTTTGAAGTACAAATCCATACCGCGGCGAAAGCCTTCGCGACCGAACAGGGTCTGGTACATGCGTACCACTTCAGCGCCTTTTTCGTAGACGGTGACGGTGTAAAAGTTATTGATTTCGACAAAACTTTCGGGGCGCACCGGGTGCGCCATTGGGCCTGCATCTTCGGCGAATTGTGCCTGGCGCAACAAGCGCACATCTTCGATGCGTTTGGTGGCGCGGCTGCTGAGGTCGTCGTCGGACTCGCTGGCCATATCCGCCGAAAATTCCTGATCGCGAAACACCGTCAGGCCTTCTTTTAGGCTCAATTGGAACCAGTCGCGGCAGGTCACGCGATTGCCGGTCCAGTTGTGGAAATATTCGTGACCGACCACCGCCTCGATATTGGCGTAATCGCCATCGGATGCGGTTTCAGGGTTGGCCAATACATAGGCCGTGTTAAAAATATTCAGGCCTTTGTTTTCCATCGCGCCCATGTTGAAATCGCTGACGGCGACAATCATGAAGCGTTCCAGATCGAGCTCAAGGCCGTAGCGGTTCTCGTCCCACTTCAGCGAGTTGACCAGCGAATCCATGGCGTGGCGCGTTTTATCGAGATCGTGCGCTTCGACCCAAACTTGCAACAATTTGTTTTTGCCGGAACCCGTGGTGTAGGTTTCTTCGAGGCACACCAGCTTGCCCGCCACCAGGGCGAACAGATAGCTCGGTTTGCTGAACGGGTCTTCCCATTTGGCGTAATGACGGCCGTCGGGCAAATCACCTTGCTCGACCAGGTTGCCGTTCGACAGCAACACCGGGTAGCCGGTTTTATCGGCGCGCAGCGTGACTTGATAGATCGCCATGACATCGGGACGATCGAGGAAATAAGTGATTTTGCGAAAACCTTCGGCTTCACATTGGGTGAAAAAATTACCGCCCGATACATACAGACCGCTCAATGAGGTATTGGTGGCAGGACTGCAGACGGTAGTTACCGTCAGTTCGAAACTTTCCGGCAGATCCAGTACCGCCAGTTTTTCGGGGCTGGCTTCAATGCGGGTATGGGGCTTGCCGTTGAGCGCCACGCTGACGAGCTCAATCTCGTCGCCGACCAGGCTCAGGGTCGTGGTGGGTTGCGCGGCCGGATTACGGCGCACTTGCATGCGATTGGTCACCGTGGTCGCTGTGGGCGACAAGTCGAATTCCAGTGCGACGGAGTCGATCAAGAAGGCGGGTGGCGTGTAGTCGGTACGATGAATCACAACAGAAGCAGCAGGGTTCGTCATTTAATTGAGCCGTCGGATGCAAGAATGGGGAGTGTCGAGTACAAGGTACAGGGCCCGAATGTCGTACCGCCTGCAGCTATAACCGAAATAAAAACGGAATAAAACCGCACCGCAAAGCGAGGTACTGAACAGCACTATCCCTCCATTGTACAAAAGTTGAACCTGATCCGCGTAATTGACCGTAATCTCCCGTCCGCGGAGGCTGATGAAGAGCGCATGCGAATATTGTTTAATAGGAATCGTTCGGGCTATCCAGCGCAATCTCAGGCGGGGTATCACGCCCGGTCTGGCCCGGTGTCGCGTATCATTGATACTGGCGGAAGTGAAGCGTTGGCTGAGGTCGCGGCCAATTGGAAAACGTAAGGATCGAACCATGAAAATAATGCGTTTAATTGCGAGTTGCGGTCTGGCTGCTACCGTACTGCTGACGGGCTGCGCCAGTTATGTGACGACTAACGTCACGGCATTCCAAAATTGGAGCGGTCGCGACACCGACCGTACCTATACCTTCAAGCATAGCGCCGAGCAGCAAAACAATCTTGAGCAGTCGACCTACGAAAATATGGTCAACAACGAGCTGTCAGTCTATGGTTTTAAGCAGGTCGACCCGCAGCAGGCGCATTATGCGGTGTCTTTGCGGTATGACATACGCAACCACTCGACCATGGTTTCACAGCCCGTAGCGGTCTTCGGGCCGGCTTGGCGCGGCGGCTGGTACGGCGGTTGGAATGGCATGCCGCCCTATGGCCCGACCTCGGTGATTTACGATACGGAGCCCTATGCGATTTTTGTCAAAACCTTGTCGATTCGTATCTCGGACCTGAGCCGCAACGGCCTTGAGGTCTATAACGTCCTCGCCAGTAATTCGGGGCCGGATGGATCGCTGGTGACCGCCATGCCATATCTGGTGCGCAGCGCCTTGTTCAATTTCCCCATGGCGAATGGGACGGCGACCCAGGTGAATCTGCCGGAGACCGATACCGGCGCGTCCAATGAACGGGGGGTCGTGCCGGGCGCATCTGCGGCGGCCATGCCCGCATCGGCCGCAAGCGCAACCGCGGCTAAATGAGGCGAGTTGGACCGGCGTGAGATAAATCCGCTGAGCCGCTGCCTTGGCGGCGGGATTGGTTGCCGGTAGGTTGCCGATATAAAATTAATGGCTGAACGCACATCGTGCGTTCAGCCATTTTTTATGGATCATGCCCCATCGTCTGCCGATAAAGCCTGCCGCCGATCGAGGTGCGACGGGTTTTAGCTGGCCGGCTTGCCGTGCTTGGTGTGCCCCTCATGCCAATAGGCATCGAGCCGCCCGATGAGCGCCGCGCGCTGCGCTTCATCGATAAAAGAAGCCGCAAAACCATTACGGATGATGCGATAAAGATCGTCATCGTCCAGTTCCAATGCCTGCGCTACCGCTGCGTAGTTGGCATTCACATAACCGCCGAAATAAGCCGGGTCATCCGAATTGACCGTGACGGCCACGCCCGCAGTCAGCATGTGTTTGAGCGTGTGTTCGCTCATCTCGCCGAACACCTTGAGCTTGGTATTCGATAGCGGACATACGGTCAGCGCAATTTGGTCGCGCGCCAGACGTGCAATCAGGAAGGGGTCTTCGACGCTGCGCACCCCATGATCGATGCGATGAACTTGCAGCACATCCAGTGCTTCGTGAATATAAGCCGGGGGACCTTCTTCGCCGGCGTGGGCGACCAACTGCAAGCCGCGTTCGCGTGCCAGGGCAAAAACCCGGGCGAATTTGGCGGGCGGGTGCCCCAATTCGGATGAATCCAGGCCGATACCGATCAGGCGATGCGCATAACGCTCGAAAAACGGCAATGCGGCTTGATAGATCTCCAGCGCATCGTCTTCCGGCAAATGCCGCAGAAAACACAGGATCAGCCGGCTGGAAAAGCCGTCGACCTGCTGTGCTTCAGCCAAGGCGCTCTCGATGCCGGTCAGCATGGTATCGAGCGTGATACCCCGTACCGTATGGGTTTGCGGATCGAAGAAAATTTCCGCATGGACTACGCCGTCGGCTCGTGCCCGTTCGACATAGGCCGCCGTCATGTCGTGAAAATCCTCGGCCGTTTGCAGCACGCTGGCCCCGGCATAATAAATGTCGAGGAAGGATTGCAAGTCGGTGAAGGCATAAGCATCACGCAACGCCTCGACCGAGGCATACGGCAAGCTGACGCCATTGCGCTGAGCCAGCATAAATATCAGCTCGGGTTCCAAAGTACCCTCGATATGCACGTGCAGCTCGGCTTTGGGTGCTGCCGCGAATTTTCCGGACTGCGTGGGCGAGGCGTGGGCGGAAGCCGCGTTGGACGAGTTGAGCGACATGGCAAGAGACCTTGGTAACGATTGCGTTAGCGTTAAGCGTGCTGGGTGACGGCAGCGGTAGGTACGGCGGGCGCGGCTTTAGGTGCGACCTTAAGCCGCACGCGACGGGCGGCCGCGCTGCATGCTGCGGGCTACCAGAACAAAGGTCAGCACAAAAGCAACCAAGGCCCACTGCGGTAACGACAAACCGAGAATCGGCGGGTACGGCGTTTCGCACAAGCCGGAAACCTGAAACACCGAGGGCCATATCTTTGCCAGCGGCAGCGCATCCACGATGGGTTCCAGCGCATCGAAGCCGCAACTGGAGGCGGGGTGCGCCAAAGTCCAGACATGTTTGCCGGCCGCGGCCACACCACACACCGCGGCAAGCAGAATCAGGGTTTCCGTGGCACGAATGCCGCCCCAGTTGCGCAAGCCCGAACCGACCAGGGCGAAGAGTGCGATAGCCAAAAAGGCATAGCGCTGCAAAATGCACAGCGGGCAGGGGTCTTCGTGAGCGGCAAATTGCAGGTATAAGGCGCCGCCGACCAGTGCGATGCAGACCACGGCCAGCGCAATCAGGCGCCGCCGTTCACGCTGCATAAAAAATGCGTCATCCATATGCTTTCCCGAAAGTCCTTGAAATAGGGGGCCCATTGTAGCGCGCTCCACACTTTTCGTTACGTTCCGGCGAAATAATCGGGCAGCAATACTAAGCTGCCTTTCAAGCATGTCAACGCAGGCTGTCGAATAACTTTTGCACGCTTAAACCCAAGCCGAGCACGCCTTCGTCGTCACCGGCCAAGCCCGCAAAGCTGATCCCGACCGGCGCATCGCCGGGACGATGACAGGGCACGGTGAGAGCGCAACCGTCGATAAAATTGATGATGCTCGGGTTGCGCAGGATCAAGCCGTTCACCGCCATAAAGCGGGTTTCGTCGCTTTCCAGTTCGGCCAATTTGGGCGGCGTAAGCGCCACTGTGGGCAGTACCACCACCTCGAATTCTCGCCATGCCGTCTCGGCCGCGGCGATGACCGCGCGCCGTGCGGCCAGCAAGTCGAGGTAATCGAGTGCGGTGGCCGTTTCGGCGCGCAGAATACGTTTCAGGACGCGTTGATCGTATTGTGCGCCGCGGCTGGCGATCAGCTCGCGGTGCCAAGCCAGGGCTTCGATGGCTGAAAAACCGTAGCGGTTGATCTCACCGAGCCGATCCAGCGGCGCGAAACTAAATTCGGTGAGTTGCGCACCTGCCGCGGCAAGTTGTTGCAAGGCCCATGCGTAGGCGTCGGCCACCGCCGGTTCGAGTCCGTCGAGCACCACATTGGTCAGGACCCCAATGCGGGCGCCACGCACCGGGCGCGCGACCGGTAACACCGGGTTCAACCCGGCCAGTACGCGATCGGTCAAGGCGCAGCACGCGACGGACGGCGCCAGCGGGCCGATCGAGTCCAGCGTGGTGGATAACGGCACCGCACCGGCGCTTGGAATACGCCGCGCGGTGGGCTTGAAGCCGGCCAGCCCGCATAGCGCCGCCGGGATGCGCACCGAACCGCCGGTATCGGTGCCCAGCGCAATAGCCGCCATGCCGTCGGCGACCGACACCGCGGCGCCCGATGAGGAACCGCCCGCGACCAACGCTTCGGCGCGTCGGAACGGCGACAGCGGGGTGCCGAAATGCGGATTCAGACCCAGGCCCGAAAAGGCGAATTCGGACATATTGGTGCGGCCGATCAGCACCGCGCCGGCACGTCTCAAGCGGGCCACCGCCGCAGCATCGGCGGCGGCCGGCGGCCTGTCGCCCAGCGCGATTGAGCCGGCAGGTGTGACTTGGCCCGCCACATCGAACAAATCCTTGACCGACACCGGCACGCCCATTAGCGGCGACAGTACGGTACCGGCACGGCGCATGGCATCGCAGGCGTCGGCGGCGGCCAAAGCGGCTGACGCATCGACTTGGAGGAAGGTGGCGGCGCCTTGACCGCCCGGTTCGGCGATACGATCCAGGGCAATTTCCGTGAGCAGGCGGCTGCTTGCCGCCCCGCTCGCCAAAGCCTGGGCCAGGTCAGTCAGTCGCGCTAGCGGCGCAAACACGTCGGGTGCGGGAGTGGAGGTCATGAAGGTGTTTTAGTTTGGGGTGGGGCAGAAGCGCTATGCGGTGCCGATGCCTATGGTCTATGGCCGCGGCCCAGGTGTGCAGTCCATGTGTGCGGCCTATGCCGGCGTTTATGTCTATCGCCGAGGGTAACCTCTCGGCAATGACTTTCGCTCCTCGCATCATAGCCTGAGATCTGATTGTAAAAGGCTTGTGGTCACAGGACTACAGGTCGGACAGCCATAACCGATGGGCAGGTCCAGCGTAGTCGAAGGCCTCATTTTTCGCCGCGCCTGGCTTGCCGCAGCAGGGCGCTTGCGTTGCGGCCCGCGGCCTGGCGAGCGCCAGGATCAAGCGGGTCAATCTCGACCGATCTCGGCGACTTTTCAGGTGACCCCCATTTGCCGGTTTGCGGTAGGGCGGCGCCTGACGCATAATCGGCCTTGTCCCTACGTTCCGCGCGGTCCGCGCCCTTCACGAAGCCATGAGCGAAAAACCGCCGTCCCCGATCGACTCCGACAACGAATCGATAACCCCTCCGCCGCAGACTGCCTTACCTCAGCATCCTCACTCCGACGCCGCGGCAACCGGCGGCGGCAGTGGCGCAGCTGTCCCTGCGTCGGCCACGGCGGCCGCGTCCGGCTATCGCAGCGCTTTGCCCGGCGGGGTCTATACCCCGGCGCAAGCCCGCGCGGCGAAGCCGGAAACAGCACCCGAACCCGGGCTGGGTAATACCAGTACAAGTGGTGCCGACAGCGCTTATGCCAACGGCTCGCCCGACCCGCGCGCTTCTTATCTGAGTCAAGGCGACTCGGCATGGAGCGCGTTCGGCCGCACGCTGGTGACGCGCGCCCGCGCCATGTTCGATCGCGCCGGACAACGCATGACACAGCGCACGCTGCGGATCGGCGTGTCGGCGCGCATTTTTCATCCCGAGCCCGACGGCAAAGGATTGCGCGGCAAAACCTTGCAATATTTGGAGGAGTCGGTGGCGCATTGGGTCATGTCGCGCGATGTGCTGGTTTTTATGATTCCGACGGTCGGCCAGCAAGGCATGTTGCACCCCAGCAATATCCGTCTGCGCGATTACGCCAAACACCTTGACGGCTTGTTGCTGCAAGGCGGCGCCGATGTTTCGCCGCAATCGTACGCCGAGGTCGCGACCCGACCCGAATGGCATGGCGATCGCGTGCGCGACATGTACGAGCTGGAATTGCTCCATGAATTTATCGAGTCGGGCAAACCGGTGCTGGGCATTTGCCGCGGCTGCCAGTTGATCAATGTTGCGTTCGGCGGGACCTTGTATCAGGACATCGCGACCGATGTCGCCACCGCGATCCCGCATGTCAACGAGCTGTACGACGAACATCGTCACGTGATCCAGTTCCCGCAAGGCTCGACGCTGGCCGGCATGTTTGCCGGGCGGCGCGAAGGGCTGGTCAATTCGATTCATCATCAGGCGGTTAAAACCGTGGGACGCGACACCAATATCGAAGCCGTGTCGGCCGAGGACGGTATTATCGAAGCGGTGCGGTATAAGAAAGCCCCCTTTGTGGTGGGCCTGCAATGGCATCCCGAGTTTCACCGCGCGGGCGGCCCCGCC
>JAMFSV010000117.1 GCA_026225455.1 Burkholderiales bacterium
ATGGTTCCATTTTGATAAGCTGGGGTGATCGAACTGCTCGGACCCACGCCACCGATGTGGTCGTATTGCTGGCCAAGCAAAATGGAGATATCGGCATTGGGCTTGTAGAGAACCTTGGTGCGCACCGATTGTGCCACCGCGTCGCCCTGATCGGGGCTCAAATAGCCATGGCGGTTGATCATCGCCCCGGCCACGCGAATCGCGAGCGTATCGCCAATCGGCACATTGGCCATGCCTTCGGCGCGGAACAGGCTGTAATTGCCGATCGTGCCCGACAGGTTGCCGGCATATTTGCCCACTACAGGATCGTTGGAGATCACGTTCACCACGCCGCCGTCCGAGTTCACGCCATACAGCGTGCCCTGCGGGCCGGGCAGAACTTCGACGCGAGCCAGATCGTAATAGCCTACAATGCCGCCTTCAGCGCGGATGTTGTAGGCGCCGTCGAATTCGGTCGCTACCGCACCCTGGGCGCTGCCGGGCGGCAAATCAGTGCCTTGCCCGCGAATGGTCGGCGTAAAGCCGCGTTGCTGGGTGGTCAAAGTCACGCCCGGCACGTTTTGAATGATCTGCTGCAGGTTGGTCTCACCCTGCTGCTGGATGGTGGTGCCGCTGATGGCGGTGACTGCGATCGAGGTTTTCTGTACGCTCTGCGCCTTGCGCGCGGCGGTCACCACGACGTCTTGGATCGTGCCTTTTGAAGCGGGGGCGGATTGTGCCGCGGCGGCGAGCGGCACGGAGCTAACGATCGACGCGCACAACAGCGTCCACCGCAGCGACGGTGATTGTTTCATGTATGGACATCCCTCAGTGATCTTAGTTCCGACATCTTACGGTCGGACACCCAACCTGATTATCGCAAATGTAACGTCAATGCTACCAGGATTTCATCTTGCGATACATTTCATGTTAAATACCGGCTATTGTTGCAATCCAGCCACAATGGTTTGTTTTGCATCGCAATATCGTTTTTGCCTGATAATATTCGCGTTCTTATTCTCAGCAGCCAGAATTCCGCCTCACGCGGCTTTTTACCGCCTGAATGTTCATTACAAAATGATCTATGTTTATGATATCGTTGGCGTTACAAACCAGCGCGGCGACCGGCCGCTCGACAACGTATCATTTCTGAGACGAATTTACCGATTGGTAACCTGTGCGCGCTAAACCAGCGGCGCGGACATGATCTCAACATGCCAGTCCCCCCGCTCAAAAATTGGGTTCTCCCAAATTCATCGATCGGCCCGGTTCTAAAAGCCGGGCTTCGCGACAAGGAGCTTCCCATGTCCGATTTGCTCAGCATTGGCGCGCCGCCAGTGACCGGCCTCGCCACGGGCGCCCGCACGCCTGTATTAGCGGCCGCCAGCACGCCTTCCCCCGCGGCCCCGGTTTCAGCCAATCCGGCGCCATTCCAGACAGCGGTAACGCCCCTCGACCCCGCCCTGGGCATCGAGGTGATGCAGTTCATCGGCGCCAGCGGCATCCCGCCTGGCGTTCCCAGCCCGCGCCAGCTCGAATCCTACCATAACGCGGAAGGCACCAGCGAGGCGCAGCCAAGCGGCAGCGCCACCGACGGCCACAGCGACTGACCGCCGGCCGAACCCTGTTCCAGCGGGCAATGCTGGTCTTGTGCAACGCAATCTGTCACTATCGGGGCATGAAGCTTCCTGCCTTGTTGATCCTAACCGGCGTGGTGACCTCGTTTCTGCCGAACGGCGCGCGCGCGGCGGATGCGGATTTGCTGCCCCACCACGCGGTTTACGCCCTCAGCCTGGAGCGTTCGCCCGGCCAGGCGGTGGTCGCCGCCGACGGCAAGATGGACTACCAGATCAGCGACGCCTGCGAAGCCTGGGCAACCTCGCAGCGCATGGACATCAACGTGACCAATTCCGATGGCACGGTGTCGCACATGATCTCGGATTACGTCACCTGGGAACAGAAAGACGGCTCGCTGCTGCGCTTCCGCCTGCGCCAGACCCAGAACCACAAGGCCATCACCAGCGTCGCCGGCGACGCCA
>JAMFSV010000017.1 GCA_026225455.1 Burkholderiales bacterium
GCCGCGCTTGTTCAAGATCGGCGATCCGCAACAGAGCTGATGCGGCTTTTTGGATAGGCTACGATAAGTGAGATGAGTACGGCCCGGGCATCGCTAGTCGCGCCCGGGCCGAGGTTTTTTCTGCTTTTCTTGTCGGATGGTTCAGGTGAACGGTTGGCTTGCACCCAAATACCTGCTGTGGTTGTGGCACGGTTTCGGTATCACCCTGGGGCTCGCAGCCACGGTTGCGCTGTCGGCGACCGCGCTCGGCCTGGTGTTGGCGATGATGCGCCGTGCGCGTTGGTCCTGGCTGCGGTGGCTGGCTGCGAGCTACGTGCTGGTGTTTCGCAATTCGCCCTTATTGGTGCAATTGCTGTTCTGGTATTTCGGCGTCGCAACGCTGTTGCCCGAGACCGCCATGACCTGGCTCAATGCCGCGCACAGGTTGTCGATCGGGCCCGTAACGTTGGGCTGGCCGTCGTTTGAATTTGTCGCCGGCTGGTTCGGTTTGACGTGCTACTCGACCGCCTTTATCGGCGAGGAATTTCGCGCAGGCCTGCGCGGCGTACCCGGTGGACAATATCATGCGGCCGCGGCGCTCGGTCTCGGCCCGTTCACCGCCATGCGTTATGTGATCCTGCCGCAGGCGTTGCGCATCGCGCTGCCGCCCTTGTTCGGCCAGTATATGAACATCGTAAAAAATTCGTCGCTGACGATGGCCATCGGCCTGGCCGAACTATCCTATGCCTCGCGCCAGGTCGATACCGAAACCTTCAAAACCTTCCAGGCGTTTGGCGCGGCGACCGTGCTCTACATTGCCACGATTGCGCTCATCGAAGTGGCACTGGCAGTGTTTCAGCATCGCGGGGCACGCATGTCCCATCGGAGCTGACCATGCCACTCTCCGTGTTACTCGACAACCTGCCCTACCTGTTGCTTGGACCCTTTCCTCATGGGCCGCTGGGAGGCGCCGCGCTGACGGTGGTGCTGGCGCTAAGCTCGGCGATATTGTCGGCCTTCCTGGGTTTGATCGGCGGTATCGCGCTGGCGCTGACGCGAGGATGGGCGCATGTGGTCCTGCTCGCCACTATCGGGTTTTTTCGCGCGATTCCCGTATTGATGCTGATCTTCTGGACGTTTTTCCTGCTGCCCATGTTGCTGCACATCAACGTACCCGGGCTAGCCACCGTGGTCTGCGCCCTGGCACTGATCGGCGGCGCCTATCTGTCGCACGCGGTGCATGCCGGAGTGATCGCGGTCGGCACCGGGCAATCGCAAGCCGCGCTCTCATTGGGCCTGACGCGAGGACAGGCACTGCGCTATGTGGTGCTGCCGCAAGCGGTGCGCATCATGGCGCCGTCGTTTGTGAATCAGTGGGTATCGCTGGTCAAAGACACTTCCCTGGCCTATATCGTCGGTGTGCCGGAGCTATCGTTTCTGGCCAATCAAGTGAACAGCCGATTGATGGTGTATCCGGTGCAGATCTTCCTGCTGGTGGCACTGATCTATCTGATCTTGTGCACCGCGCTCGACTGGTGCGCCATGCGTTTGCTTTCGCGCCATGCTTATCGGTCGACCACAGACAAGACGCGGCCTGACTTGCCTATTGCGCCAGCTATCGAAACGATCTGAGCGCCCTCAAACCGCAATCAACTCGCGAATCCCGTTCGCCTCCATCTCCGCCCCCAAACCATTGGCCACCACCTCACCGCGGCTCATCACCCAATAATGGTCGGCCAGTTCGCGGGCGAATTCGTAATACTGCTCGACCAGCAGCACCGTCATGCCGAATTCGTCGACCAGCTGGCGCAAGGTGCGGCCGATGTCGCGGATGATGGAGGGTTGGATACCTTCGGTCGGTTCGTCCAGAATCAGCAATTGCGGCTCGCTCATCAAGGCCCGGCCGATGGCCAGTTGCTGTTGCTGGCCGCCCGACAAATCGCCGCCGCGGCGGTGTTTCATGTCGCGCAGCACGGGGAACAATTCATAAATGCGCTCGGGTATTTTTCCCGATGCAGGGCGGCTGGCCGCGCCCACAATGAGATTTTCTTCGACGCTCAAGCGCGGAAAAATATCGCGGCCCTGCGGCACATAAGCCAAACCGCCGGCAACCCGGGCCGGGGTCGACAGGTTTTGATAAGGTTTGCCGCGCCAGGCGATCTTGCCTGACTTGGCCGGCACCACGCCCATTACGCATTTAAGCAAAGTGGTCTTGCCCACGCCATTGCGGCCCAGCAACACGGTGAGTTTCTGCTCCGGCACGCTGAGCGTGACGTCGCGCAGAATATGGCTGCCGCCGTAGTATTGATTCAACAACGTGACTTCAAGCATGGCTTAACGCCCCAAATAGGATTCGATCACAGCTTCGTCGCTTTGCACCTGCGTCAAGGTGCCGTCGGCCAGAACCCGGCCTTCCGCCATCACGGTGACCCGTCCGGTGTCGCCGGCCAAGGCCGCGACAAAGTCCATATCATGTTCGACCACCATCATCGAACAGGTGCCGCGTAAGCTATTCAGCAACTCGGCCAGCTCCATCGTCTCCTGGTCGGTAATGCCGGCGGCGGGTTCGTCGAGCAATAACAAC
>JAMFSV010000118.1 GCA_026225455.1 Burkholderiales bacterium
GCTTGCTTGGAGCGGCCAAGCGGCGCGACACACTCCTTGCCAGCCGACCGGAAAGGGGTGTTCGCAAGCCCATTATTAGCGTGAACAGGCCCTAGGCTACACAGCGCTTTTGCATGGGGTCAGCGGACGGACTGCCGCGTGGCTTGCTCGCCACGCGGCAGTCGTTGTTGGAGCGTTGCATCAGACCACACCGGGATTCAATCGAAGCGCCGGTTATACAGCAAGGTGGCGCCGTTGACGGCGCCGGTATGCACCGCCACCGCCCAGAAACGCGACAGGTTGAGCGTCACCTTGAACACGCTGGCCGCGGTGGTGAGACCTTGTTCGTAACCCAATACCAGGCGTTCGTTCAAAGCCTTGGAGAGCGTCACAACTTGCGGGTCGGTCAACCCCACCTCGCTCTGTCCGATGGAAAATTCGTCCAGTCCCAAGGTTTGCGCAATGCGTTTTCCGCCCGCATTGCCCAGCAAGGCAAAGGCCTCGGTCATGGTGCTTTGCTGGCCCAGATTGGTGCCGGTATCGGTGCCATGGCCAAACAACAACCAGGAGAGTTTTTCGTTATCCGCCACGGTCGGTTCGGAAACCAGTTTCACCACCGGAGCTTGTACCGTGCCCGACACCTGAACTCCCGCCTCGACCTCCTGATTGTGGCGCAAGGCAAGAATGCTGATGCCTGGGTTATCGATGGGTCCGTTAAAGGTAAAGAAACCGCTGTCGATGCTGAGCTTGCGCCCAAACGAGGTATACGTCGAACCCGAGGTCACGCTGACATTGCCGACCGCGCGCAAGGGCTGGTTCGGACTGCTGCTTGCTACAATTTTTCCGCTCAGGCCCAGATCGGCGCCGGCACCTTTGAAGCGAAACGAATCACCCAGATCGATGGCGATGTGGGCGCTCGGCGCCAAGGAACCGGCAGGCTGCTCCGCCTGCTTTTGCACTTGCTCGACGATGGGTTTGTGCAGGCTCACCTCGGTTCCATCTTGCTTGATGATATGCACATCGCTGCCGAGTTCAGGCGCCGCGCTCTCCGGCAAATCGAACAAGGCACGGTCGACCTTGAACTTGCCGTCAATCGCGATGCCACCCGCAACGCCGGCTGCCGCAGCGGCATTATGCACCGTCGCCTGTCCCGACAATTGCAATTGCCGATCCGGGGTGGCGAACAATTCGAGCTTGTCGGCCTGGATGTTCACCGCCAGGTCGGGGCTGGCCTGGTCGAGCTTGATCCGGCCGCTGGCGCTCAGGGTGCCGGAAGCACCGTGAAATTCGACTTGCTGGAATTGCACCAGATTGTCGTCCAGCGCGATGCGAATCACCCCTTGCTTGAATTGGATACCCTGGTCGATCAAGGTCGCGGATAAATTATTGCCAGTCACGCTACCGGTCAATTTCGGGTGTGCTATCTGACCCGCCACCTTCAACTGCGCCACCAGGCGCCCATCCAAAACGTAAGCCGGGCCGAACAATCCGCCGGTGGTCCGCAGTTCCGGAATATCGCCTTGCACCGTTCCCGTCAGCGGCGCCTCATCGGCCAGCGAAAGCAGACCGTCGCGCTCGATCAACACGGTTTGCAATTGGGCATCGACCGTGCCGATCCGCGCCGCGGCCGCTTTTAAACTCAGCCGGGCCTGGTTGCCGCCGCTGAAGTCGACGCGCGCGGCAAGTTCGCTAACGCCCATTGCCGCGGCACCGCGCCATGTGTTCAAAGTGACATCGCCGGAGCGTCGTTTAAATTGCAGATAACCGCTCGCCGTATTGCCCAGTGAAAAATCCCAGTCGCCATCAAAAATCATATCGGTTTTGAGCGGTGGATTGGCTCCCGTGATATCGCGCTGAATTTGCAGCAAACGATCGATATCCAGATTGGTCGCCGAACCCGCGGTCTGGATTTTTCCGTGATCGAAGAGGAATTGTTTCAGGTCGAAACTAGCGCCTTCGATAGAAAAACGCGCTGCGCCCAATGCCACCCGACCGGCCGATACCGACACGGTCAACGGCTGGCTGACCGGGTCGATCAACTGCAAGGCCGGCAAGCCGCGATTGACCGCTTGCGTCACCTCACCGTCCCAGCCGCTGCCGGCCGCCGTATCGGTCAGTTTGCCGTGCGCCGCGAGATCGAGATCGAGTGCTTGCCCCTGCACCGTGCCCAGTGCGTGCAGTGTCAGCGTATGGTTGGCCCGGGTGCCCGCCAGATCGGCCGACACGGTATGCAAGTTGATCTGTGGCGAATTTAAATCGGTGGCATCCAGGCTCAAGGCCAAAGCTCCGCCTGCGCCATCGTGCAACTCGGCACGCCCTTGCGCATGGCCCAGGCGATAGTCGCCCAACACCAACGCATCGGCGCTGTAATTCGCACTCACATGGGGATGCGTCAGGTTGCCCATCACCCGTCCCTCAGCCAACACCGTGCCGGCCAGCCCCAGACCCAAGCGGTCGATCCGCGGCGCATCGAGGCGGAACGCCAGACTGTCGCCGCGCGCGCCGAAAGCGCCATGCACGTCGAGCTGGTTACCCGCAATCGAGAGTTGCAGATTGCTCGGCAGCAACCGCTCGCCGGCCAGTTGCACGGTACCGCCGCCCGTCAGCGGCAGGCCGTCATAGACACTGTTGCGCAAGCTCAGGGTTGCTTTGGCCGTAAGTTGCGCCAGCGTCCCTTGCGCCTCGAAATTGCCGGTGATGCGCGCGACCACCGGGCCGCGCGCGCGGTTCCGGGGTGGCGTATGCGTAGCCATTGCAGGCGTCGCAGGCGCGGCTGTTGCAGGCCTTGATGGGGTAGCTCCGGATGCCGCGATTGCAGCAGTTGCAGCAGTTGCAGCGGTATGGGGGTGCGGCGGCGGCGTTGCCGCGGCGCTGACCTTACGCGAGTCCGGCTCAGGCGCGGTACCGCGCAAATGGGGTAAAGCCGCCGTGCCGGTTTGCTGCACCAGGATCGCAAACGGGTCGAAATCGCCTAAACCGGCTTTAAACGTATAGCTGCTGCTTGCATCGCGCTTGAGCACCGCGGAAAAATCGGCATGGCCGCTACCCGCATCCAGACGGGTATTGTCCAAGGTAATTTGGTCCGGGTCGAGCCGCAACGCCGAGCGGATCCGCAGCCCCGCTTTGGGGTCGCTCAGATCGAGCTTGAGGCTCGGTCCCGGGGTATCCAGCACAATCGTCAACGGCCCGGCAAGACGAGTGGGCCTAAGCTGACTCTGCAGCAAATGCAAATCGAGACCGGCCAACTGCAAGTCAAAACGTCCGGCGCCGCCCACCACATTGCCGTCGCCGTTTAAGGTACCGCCGCCGAACAAATTGATACTCAGTCCGCTGACGGTTTGATGCTGCGCATCCAGCCGCACCTGCGCTTGCGCATTGAGCAACGGCAGCCGATGCGCACTCAAGGGGCCGGCCTGGGCATTCACGATCGATACCGCGCCGGCCACCACCAGCGGTACCTCGGCCGGAGGCGCCGCGGTGGAATGCCCCGGCGCTGCCGCCGGCACCACCGGTTCCAATCGTGCGCGCAAGCTCAAATCGGCCTGCGGCGCGGCGGCATTAAAAGCCTGCAAGTTAACGTGATCGGCGGCCAGCGTCACCACTTTCAACGGCACCGCGCCGAACGGCATGGCTTCGATATGCGCGCGTCCGGCCAGTTGTTTGCCGCTGGCATCGACATCGGCGCTCAGTTGTTCGAGCGATCCGGCCAGGCGCGCGGACACCTCGACCGGGTCGGCTGCAACCTTGCCGGCAAAACCGATCGCGCCCGTCAGCTTGAACGGTCGCACTCCGGCCAGCGACAGCGTAGCGCTGAGCGAGCCGTACGGTGTCGCTAAAGTGTCAACCGTCAGCGCATGGTTCAAGCCATCGCTATTGCCGTGCAAGGCCAGATTGGAAAGTTCGGTCACCGCGGCGGAGCCCGCGGTTGAGTGTAGCTTTAGATGATCGATGCGGATTTGGCGCAGACTCAATTGCAGCGGCAATTTCAAACTCCGCGGTAAGCTCAGGGGCGTGTTATCGGTGCTGGGCGCCGTTTGCACCTCAACCGTACCCGCATGCAGGAAGTCCACCGTCAAACGCCACGGCGCGCGCGTCAGGGCCCATTGACCGGTGACAAAATCGATCTGCACCCGAGTCGGCCCGTCGTGCCAATCGACATGCGCCAAGCGCAGGCCGCGTTCCAGCGAACCGCCCACATACTGCCCGTGCAAGCGCCCGCCCGCCAAGATTTGCGCTGCCTGCCACGCGAGGCGCGTGCCGCGCGCGGTATGAATTGCGCCATACAGCGTTGCACCGGCCAGTGCCGCCAGACACACCAAGGTCAGCAACACGCCGAGCAGCGCGCGGCCGAGCCAATGCCTGCGCGCCGGCGGCGTGCCGGGCGGCGGCAGGTTCGATGCGGGCGGCAATACGTTGGTCGGGTCGGTCGTCACGAGTTTGAGCCGGGCAAAAGGGGCGCGCGCATCAGAAGGCGATGCCCAAGGTTAGGTAGGGCCGGAAATTACGATTGCGCAAGCCATAAGCCACATCGAGATTGACCGGCCCGATGGGGCTGCGCCAGCGGGCGCCGACACCGACACCCTGGTAAAAGGTTTTTTCGTACCAGGTATCGGTTGCGGTACCGACGTCATAGAAAATGGCGCCGCCGTACTCATGGGTAAACCAATGCTGATATTCAGTACTGCCGGTGATCAAGTACTTGGTCGGCAGCACCGAGCCGTCGACGTTGTTACCGATACTTTCGTAGCTGTAACCGCGCACCGAATCCGCACCGCCGGCACGAAACAGCAGCGATGCCGGAATCCCGTTCGAACTGCCGCCGGTAAATACCCCGCCGAATTCGGCGCGCAACACCACCAGGTCGGTCTTGTCGATCGGCAAATATTGCTTGCCGTGCACATAGACCCGGGCGAAGGTCTGGTCGGTCAGCAAACCTTTGACCGCAAAACCCGCTTCGGCGTGGATCAAGTTGCCGGAACTGGGAAATACCGGGTCGTCCGTATTACGCCGGGTCCATGACCAGCCGGGCATCAAGGCGCGGCTGACGGTGGGCGCCGCACTATTCTGGTTCAAGCGATCCTCATAAAACATCAGCGAATAAGTCCAGTCGTAGTTGGCCAGCGAGCGCGCCCGCTGCACGCCAACCAGGGCGCTATGAATATCGGTGTCTTCGTAGTTGGTGCGCGTGTATGAAGCCAGCACGCTGTTGACATACGACTTGGCGTCGGGCGGCATCGCCAGCGAAATCGAACCGTTCTGCGTATCCTGCTCGATCAGGCCTTGCACCGTGAAGACCCAGGCGCGATTGAACACATTGTTGTATTGGTAGCTGCCCTGCACGCTGGGACCGGTATTGGTCGAATAGCCCACCCCGCTGCGCACGTTCTGATACTGGTATTCGCTCAGCTTCACGTTAACCGGGGTGGCAGCCTGATGCGCGGGGTCGTTCGCCACGTCAATCGCGACACTGGAATAATACGGGGTGTTCTGAATCTGCCGCTGCAACTCCTGTACCTTGGCCGCGGTATAAATTTCGCCGGGATGAATCGGGTCGATATTGCTGACAATGTCCTGCGGATAACGTTGCACGCCGCTTAAGTGAATCTGACCGAAGCGAAAGGTCGGCCCGCTGTCGAAATCGACCGAGAGGGCTGCCTGGTGCGTGCGCGGATTGATTTGCGCATCGGAATGCACAATCCGCGCGGCCAGATAACGGCGCGACTGCAAGGCTTTGAGCGAGGCGTTTTTTGCGCCGGCCCAGTCGCTTTGCGAAAACGGGTCGCCGGCATGCAGGCTCCAGGCCAGCCGCGCGGTGGCTTCCAGGGACGGTTCCTCGGCCGTGACGGGGCCGTGGAACTGCAAGTTGACTGAGCCGATGGTGGTACGCGGCCCCGGATCGACCGAGATCACCACACGCTTGCGGCCTTTGGCCGCGCTGCGCACATCCGTCTTGATGACCGCGCTGAAATACCCTTCCGTCTGCACCAGATCATTGACCTGCTGCGCGGCAGCCGTCACCAGAAAACCGAATTGTTCGTCGGAGACATCGCTGCGGCTGGAGAAGCGGACCAGATCGAGATGCGACTTGAGCAAGCTGCGCACCGAACGCGGCGCATCGATCGACACCTCGTAGGCCGCCGGGGCCGCCTGCACCGCCGGAGCTGTCAAACAGACGGCCAGCGCCGCGCACACACCGAAGAGGATGCGTGCCGCCACCCGCCGGATCGGCGCCGGAAGTGTGTGAAACAGGGAGGAAAAACCGCCACTTACCGCCAAACAAATTTCTCCGCAACACCCTCGCGGGCCCCGCTTGAATCGGAACCTTCGTGCGTGTCAATCAATAGGTTGCAAAGCTCGGGGATTAAACCCAGGTGCTTTAATGGGTGCCTCGTATTTGGGCCGATTTGCGCCGCGCTATCGGCATCCGCGGCGCAAAACCGCGAGATAGGCTCTATTTCACCACATTGCGGCAACCGGCCCCGGCCAATTTATCGCTCATTTATCCCCCCGCGAGCATTCGATACGCTGCGGTGCCGTATCCACCCTATCCAGTCGGCGCCACATCCGCCGCCGCGGAGAGTAAAGCAGTAAAGCACCCCTCGGCGTCGAGACCGCCGTGCTTCGACGCATAAACGCGCGGCACGTTCCCTGGCACGCCGATTGGGCCGCGGATTATGCAATCGCGGCGAAATTGCTCGATTTGCCCGTGCATGCGGTAAAATCCCGGTTATACCCCGGAATCAGGCCAAGGTTTGCCTGGCGCGCGGGTATCGGGCATTTCGTTTATTGCTTTTCTATTGGATCGTCGCCATGTATCAGTCGGATATCACGCAATTCCTTGAGCAACTCAAGACCCGCAAGCCGTCGCTCGAAGCCGAGCAGCGCGCCGGCCGTTCTTTGCTGTGGGACAAGCAACCCGTCGATCTCGATGAAAGTGCCGAGCAGAAAGCCTCGCGCGTGCCGCAGACGCCTTACGTCTATTATCAAAAATTCTAAGTGCGGTGTGGTTCACGCCGCGCCCGTTGCATGGCGCGCCGCTATTCGCGCGCGCGGCTGACGCCGCAGTCAACGCCATGAAGCGCTTATGAAACAGCCGCAAGCGCGGGCCAAGGCCGCGGCACCGGGCGAGCTTAACAGTTCGCTGAGCGGCGCCCTCAACTCGCCCGTCAGCGACAGCACGCCCGATGTGATCGATGGCGTGGCGTTTGCTCGCCTGTACGGCGAGCCGCTGTTCAAGATGCCGCAGGATCTGTATATCCCGCCGGATGCGCTCGAAGTGTTTCTTGAGACCTTCGAAGGCCCGCTGGATTTGTTGCTCTACCTGATCCGCAAACAGAACTTCAATGTGCTGGATATCCCGATGGCGGACGTCACCCGCCAATATCTGGGTTATGTCCACCAAATCCGCGGCACCAATCTTGAACTGGCCTCGGAATACCTGCTGATGGCGGCGATGCTGATCGAGATCAAGTCGCGCATGCTGCTGCCGGTCAAAAAAGCCGACACCGGCGATGAAGCCGAAGACCCGCGTGCCGAGCTGGTGCGCCGCCTGCTCGAATACGAGCAGATGAAGCTGGCCGCGCAGCGCCTGGACCAATTGCCGCAATTGGGCCGCGATTTCCAGCGCGCCGAAATTTACGTCGAACAAAGCCTGGCCCCACGCTGGCCCGACGTCAATTCGGACGACCTGCGCGCCGCCTGGGCCGATGTGATCAAACGGGCCAAACTGGTCCAGCATCACAAGATCAGCCGCGAAGAACTGTCGGTGCGCGACCATATGAGCCAGATTTTGCGCAAATTGCAAAATGCCAGGTTTATGGAGTTTTCCGAGCTGTTTGACGCCGCGCAAGGCGTGCCGGTGGTGGTGGTCAACTTTATTGCCATGCTGGAGTTATCGCGCGAATCGCTGCTTGAAATCACCCAAGCCGAGCCGTTTGCGCCGATTTACGTCCGCTTGGCTTATTTGCCGGTCTGATCGCCCGCACTCAAAGTGCAAAGAAGCATTCTTCAAAATCCTCCCAAAAACCAGGAAAATACTCCGTCAGCCCTGTTAAATCAGGCCTGAAGCGAATTTTATTTCATCCCCATTAATCGACTGACAGGCGTTGCCGGCCGGGCACAGATGCCGCGATCGATAAAATCCTCTACAATCGCGCGGCTTTGCCTGCAGTGCGGCGGCAGCCCTCAGCACCCTTTTTTCCAGGATTGGCCGGACCATGAAAGTCATTAGCTCGATTCACGAACTGCGCGACCAGTTGCGCGGCCAAAACCGCGTCGCCTTTGTCCCGACCATGGGTAATCTGCATGAGGGCCACCTGTCGCTGATGCGGCTGGCCCGGCAGCACGGCGACCCGGTGGTGGCCAGCATTTTTGTGAACCGCTTGCAGTTCGGGCCGAACGAAGATTTCGACAAATATCCGCGCACCATGGAAAACGACATCGAAAAGCTGCAAAGCGAAAATGTCTACGTGCTGTTCGCCCCCACCGAAACCGAACTGTACCCGGAGCCGCAGCAATATCGCGTACATCCGCCGACCGATCTGGGCGACATCCTCGAAGGCGAATTCCGCCCGGGCTTTTTCCAGGGCGTGTGCACCGTCGTGACCAAGTTGTTTTCCTGCGTCAGCCCGCGGGTTGCCGTGTTCGGCAAAAAAGATTATCAGCAGTTGATGATCATCCGGCGCATGGCGCACCAGTTTGCCCTGCCGACCGACATCATCGCCGCCGAAACCGTGCGCGACAGCGACGGCCTGGCTTTATCCTCGCGCAACCGCTATCTGCAGCCGGCCGAACGCGCCGAAGCGCCGCGTTTGTATGCCCTGCTGAGCGAACTGCGCGACGCCGTGAAAAACGGCCAGCACGATTTCGCGGCGCTGGAACAAGCCGCCATGCGCACCTTGGAACAGCACGGCTGGAAACCCGACTATGTCGCCGTGCGCCGCCAAGCCGACCTGAAAACCCCGGGCGCAAATGAAGTTGAAGCTCCGCTGGTAGTGTTAGCCGCCGCAAAAATAGGCGCCACGCGCCTGATCGACAACCTGGAAATCTGAACCGGTTTCACCTTTACCCGAGAATCGCCATGCAAAGGACAATGCTGAAGTCGAAGATCCATCGTGCCGCAGTCACGCACTGCGAACTGCACTATGAAGGCTCGTGCGCGATCGACGAAGATTTGCTGGACGCCGCCAACCTGATCGAAAACGAGCAAATCGACATCTGGAACGTGAATAACGGCGAACGCCTGACCACCTACGCCATCCGCGGCGAACGCGGCAGCGGCATGATTTCACTCAACGGCTCAGCCGCCCGTCGCGCGCAATTGGGCGACCTGGTCATCATCGCCGCCTTCGCCCAAGTCGACGAAGCCGAAATCCGCGCCGGCTTCAAACCGCAATTGGTGTTTGTCGACGAGAACAATCGGATCAAGGGCAACCGCGATCATGTGCCGACGCAGGCTTGGACGCAGCGTTGAAATGAATTGAATTGGGGTAGCGGGATGCGCGGTTGGACTGCGTATTCCGTTTATGATCCCGCTCAGCTTATCCCGCCGCATGACCTGCTCTGGTCATCGATCAATCTGTGTTTAAAGACCATAACCAGAACTTGGGTTCAAAGTCTATAACGAACCAAATGCCTTTCTGGGTCAGATAAACAGCTATTTGGCGTAGGACCGTGTCGAACAAATCAGACACTTTTCTACCTATGTTGTAATCGTTTTGCAAGGTTCCTCCGCTAGTATCGGTGCCTCAGTGAATTGATGGGTAATTTCCGGCCAGACCATCGTGGTTGCATGGATCACTTGAATTCTGCTCGCCATTTGACCCATCGCACCTAAAGGAGTCACCAGCTTGGCTCAACCACCCAATAACGCCCCCAGCCCGCAACCTGCCGCATTCAGCATCGTCAATAACTGGGCTTACCCATTTCCCGCCCGAGATGCACGCGCCCCA
>JAMFSV010000119.1 GCA_026225455.1 Burkholderiales bacterium
AGCCGGGCGCGTCAGACGGCGGAACCGCTGGCGCGGGCCCTGGGTTTAGGCGTGAGCTTGATGCCGCAATTGCGCGAGCGTAACTACGGGGTGTTCCAAGGGCATGACAAGGCACAAATCGGCACGGTATTTCCCGAGGCCTATCGTCTCTGGCAAAGCCGTGATCCTGACTTTGCTCCGGCCGAAGGCGAGTCGCAGCAGGCTTTCTACGATGGGGTCTGTCTCGCTTTATCGGCACTGGCGCGTCGACATGCCGGCCAGCGCATTATTTGCGTGGCGCATGGCGGTGTGCTCGATTGCGCCTACCGTTTTGCCTTGAGCATGCCTTTGCAATTGCCGCGCACGCATGTCTTGTTGAATGCCAGCGTGAACGAACTGGTTTATGAGGCAAACGAGCCGGCCGATGCAGATGCCTGCGTCGTTACGGCGACCGTCATCAATTGGGCCGATATCCTTCATCTTGACGCCAGTGCCGACGATGGCTCAGGCGATCGCAGCCAGGCCAACGTGGTTTGACCGACGCCGTGGTGAGATAGCCTGCGGACCTTGGCGCTGCGCCATCCGGCTCGCGCACGATACTTTCGTCAATCGCTTCGGCCCGCCCCTGCAACGCGGGCCCGGGCTCGCTTCGACACCCCGTTGCGTAATGCCCAACGCATCAACGGCGCCAGGCTTTTGACCCCGGGTTGCACCAGCACCCGGCGCAAGCGCGCCAAGCGCTGCAAGCCCAACATCCGTTGTCCCCAGGCGGGCAGCAGGTCGACCCCCGCACCCAGCAACAGCTTGGCCGCAGGCCAGCTAGCCGCGCTTGGGGCCGGTGCGCTCATCAAGACCCGCACCACTTCATGGGTTCTTGGACCGGCCTCAAGTCCGGCGTATTGTGCGCTCAAATATCGATCGATCTCGGCGCAGCTTTTGGGCACGTCGGCCGCGCCCAGCAATTCGGCGATCAAGGCGGTTTCGTTGAAATAACGATCCTGATCGGCGCGGCTGAGACCCGGTTCGACATAACGCAGATAAGCGGCGAGGAAACTCGATACCTCCGCCACGTGAACCCAGGTCAGCAAGGCCGGATCGTCGGCGGCATAAGCGCGGCCATCGGGCGCCGTGCCTTTGACCTGGCGATGAATGGTTTTGACGCGTTCAATCAGCGCCAATGCATCGGCCCGGCCGGCATAGGTGGTGCCGGCGATAAAGGTGGCGGTGCGCCGCAGGCGTCCCAGGATATCGGTGCGAAAGGTCGAGTGATCCCACACCCCCGCCAGCGCGAGCGGGTGCAGCGCCTGCAATAAAAGTGCGCTGACCCCGCCGACCATCATCGAGGTGAAATCGGCATGGACCTTCCAGCACACCGCATCAGGTCCGAATAAACCGGGGTCGCCGAGCGGCACGGAATAATCGATGGATAAGCCGCGGCTACTGGTCAAGCGCGTCACGCTGGAAGCGATTTGCCGCCGAATGCGCGGCATCAAGCCTTTGGCAGGCGACGCCGGTATAGCTTGAGGCGCGGGTGGCTTGTGTGGAACCTGGGACATGCGTGAGGGGCCTTGGTGCGGATCGAATTGGCTCGCCGGCCGGAGAGCTTCATCATAACGCGCCAAGCCGCAACCTGCTGTTCGCGGTTTGGCGGCGTACCTTGCCGGCGCGAGCGTGTGGCGCTTGCGGCTCCGGTTGGATCTCAATCAAGCTGAGTGCATCTCCGTGGAATCGGACTGTTCCCACATCCCTAAAAAAGCACGATCGTGCTAACTTTGCATTAACGCCAACCCGGCTTTTTCCGGAGTGGCGCCGGTCAGCAGGATTCTGCAGCGGGGGCATGGCCGAGTAGTCGCACCATGAATCAATCACGGAGACTCGCATGGCCTATTTACGCTCATTTTCACCTTCGCTGCCGCATCGCCAACCGCCGCGCTTGAAAGCCCTTTCAGCGCTCGCCGGCTTGCTTGTTTCCACTTCGCTGATCGGCGGCGCATCGGCGTTTGCGTTGCCGCCGCCGCTGGCCAGCGCTCAAGCCGCGGAATTGCCGAAAGACGCGACTGACGCAACCCGGTCGGCCAATGCCGCCGTGCTGGATCAATTGCCGTTTGCAGACCGCCAGGATTTCGCCGACGCGCAGCGCGGCTGGCTCGGCACGCTGGACAATAGCAAAATCCTCGATGCGCAAGGCAACTTGGTCTGGGACACCGACAGCTATGCTTTTTTAACCCAAGGCGCGGCACCGGCCACCGTCAACCCCAGCTTGTGGCGGGAGGCGCAGCTCAATGCCAACAATGGTTTATTCAAGGTGACCGACCGGATTTATCAGGTGCGCGGCCTGGATATCTCCAACATGACCATCGTTGAAGGAGACAGCGGATTGATCGTGATCGATCCGCTGTTGAGTAAAGAAACCTCCCACGCAGCGCTTGAATTGTATTATCGCCATCGACCGAAAAAACCGGTGGTCGCTGTCATCTATAGTCATAGCCACGCGGATCATTTCGGCGGTGTTGCCGGCATTGTCAGCGAAGCCGACTTGAAGGCCGGCCGGGTCAGGATTTATGCACCCGATGGGTTTATGAAAGAAGCCATCAGCGAGAACATCTATGCCGGCAATGCCATGACGCGCCGGTCGGAGTATATGTTTGGCATCTATCTTCCCAAGAATGAAAAAGGGCAAATCGACACGGGCCTGGGCAAGACACTCTCGTTGGGAACGGTCACCTTATTGCCGCCCACCGACATCATCAAGACGACGGGTGAAACGCGTACTATCGATGGCGTTCAAGTCGAATTCGAAATGGCGCCCGGCACCGAGGCACCGGCGGAAATGCTGATGTATTTCCCGCAGTTCAAGGCCTTATGCGCGGCAGAGGATGCGATCCACACCCTACATAATTTTTATACTTTGCGCGGCGCAAAAAACCGCGATGCCGCAAAATGGTGGAGCGTCCTGGACCAAACCATAGATCGTTACGGCGATCGTTCGGAGGTCATGTTTGCCCAACATCAGTGGCCGATCTGGGGCCACGACCGGATCAAAACATTCCTCGGCAACGAGCGCGACGAATATAAATTCATCAACGACCAATCGCTGCGCCTGATCAACAAAGGTTATACCAAGACCGAAATCGGCGAGATGGTCAAGTTGCCGCCGGCACTGGCCAAGCAGTGGTATCTGCGCGGCTACTACGGCACGGTGAACCATAACGCCAAAGCTGTCTACGACTACTACATGGGTTGGTACAACGGCAACCCGGCCGATCTTTATCCTCTGCCGCCCAAAGAAACGGCACAACGTTACGTCAAGTTCATGGGGGGGGCCGATAACGTTATGCGGCAGGCGCGCGTGTCTTATGCCCAAGGCGATTACCGTTGGGTGGCTCAGGTCATGAAGCAGGTAGTGTATGCCGACGCAAACAATAAGGCGGCCCGCGATCTTGAAGCCGATGCCCTTGAGCAGCTCGGCTATCAGGCCGAATCGGGACCGTGGCGCAATGAATTTCTCCTGGGCGCGCAGGAGTTGCGCCATGGTCTGGCTCCCGAGAGGGCGAGCGCGTCGACCGACCCCGATACCTTGCGGGCGATGACCGACCCCATGTTTCTCGATTATCTGGGCATCTGCCTGAACGGGGATCGCGCCGCCGCAACAAAACTTGCGATCAACTGGATACAGCCGGATACGGGTAAGCGTTACGGGCTGTCCATCGAGAACGGGGTGTTTTTATATAAAGCGGATTTCCAGTACGGCAAACCGGATGCAACCCTGACCATCTCGCGCAATGACTTGATTGCGGTATTGGCGCGGCAGAAAACCCTGCAGCAGGAATTTGCCGATAGTCACGCAAAGTTGGACGGAAACCCTGCCGCATTGGGAACCTGGCTCGGGTTGCTGGATCAGTTCACCAAGAACTTTCCAATTATGACGCGGTAAAGCACCTGAGCAAATTGTCAGTGAAATTGCCGCGGGCTTAATTGCTCGCGGCATTCCAGGATTCGCGAACCGGCCCCGCATCGGGCGCGGCAAGCCCGAAATGGCGGTAGGCCAGTTGCGTCGCCACGCGTCCGCGCGGCGTGCGTTGCAAATACCCTTGTTGGATCAGGAAAGGCTCCAGCACGTCTTCGATGGTATCGCGTTCTTCGCCGATGGCGGCTGCCAGATTGTCGACCCCGACCGGGCCGCCATCGAATTTATGCAAAATGGCTTCCAGCAATTTACGGTCCATCACGTCGAAACCTACCGAGTCGACGTCGAGCATATGCAGCGCCGCATCGGCCACTTTTGCGCTGATCTTGCCGTCGGCTTTCACCTCGGCGAAATCGCGCACCCGCCGCAGCAGGCGGTTGGCAATCCGCGGTGTGCCGCGTGAGCGTTTGGCGATTTCCATCGCGCCGTCGTCACCGATGACAGCACCGAGCAAATCGGCACTGCGATGGACAATGCGCGCGAGTTCCGTGGCTGAATAGAATTCGAGCCGGGCGACGATGCCGAAACGATCGCGCAAGGGGTTGGTCAGCATGCCGGCACGTGTGGTGGCGCCGACCAAGGTGAACGGCTGCAGATCCAGTTTGACACTGCGAGCGGCCGGCCCTTCGCCGATCATGATGTCGATCTGATAATCTTCCAGTGCCGGGTACAGGATTTCCTCGACCACCGGCGAGAGCCGGTGAATTTCGTCGATAAACAGCACGTCGTTGGCTTCGAGATTGGTCAGCAACGCGGCCAGGTCGCCGGCACGTTCCAGCACCGGACCGGAAGTCTGGCGCATATTGACCCCCATTTCGCGCGCGATGATGTGCGCCAATGTGGTTTTACCCAATCCGGGCGGGCCAAACAACAGCACATGATCGAGCGCTTCGGAGCGGCGCTTGGCCGCTTCGATGAAAATTTCGAGCTGGCCGCGGATTTTTTCCTGGCCGATATATTCATCGAGTTGGCGTGGACGTAACGCCCGCTCGAATACCTCTTCGTTAGGGGAAGAGGGAGTGGCTGTGATAATGCGCTCAGCGCCGAGTTTTTCGGTTTCGATCATGGGCTTATTGTACCTCGACTGCACTGCGCGACACCGGCCCCGACCTCAGCCCCGACCTCAGCCTGTTCATGCGGCCCTGCCTGCGCCGCGTTATGCGGCCTCACGCTTTCGACAATGCCTTGAGCGCCGCGCGAATACCGTCGGATACGCCGGACCCCGGCGGCACATTCTTCACCGCGGCGACCGCTTCTTTCTCCGAATAACCCAAAGCCAGCAGGGCGTTCAACACATCCGAGCCATGCTCGGCTGCGGTGCTGGTTCCCCCCGCGACGGCGAGATCGGCGCCCAGCTTGCCTTTTAATTCCAGCATCAAACGTTCGGCGGTTTTTTTGCCGATGCCGGGCACCCGTGTCAGTCTCGCGGCATCTTGCAGCGTCACGGCTTGAGCCAGATCATTGACGCTCATGCCCGAGAGTACGGCCAGTGCCATCCTGGCTCCGACACCGGTGATCTTGAGCAGTTCGCGGAAAGTTGCGCGTTCTTCGAGGCTGCCGAAACCGAACAGCAGATGGGCGTCTTCACGCACGATCATCTGGGTCAGGAGGACTACCCGTTCGCCCATGGCGGGCAGATTGTAGAAGGTGCTCATGGGCACGTCGATTTCATAGCCGACGCCGCCACAATCGACCAGCAGCCTGGGCGGATTTTTTTCCAGCAGAACTCCGGCGATACGTCCGATCATCTCGATTAACCTGAAAAATAAATGATAAAAAACCAGTTGTGAGTGTAGCCGAGTGCGGTGTCTCGTCGGCCTCAAATTAGCCCAGGGCCGACGATCTTCCGTCGCTGCCGAACGGGTCCTGAGCGGGTCTCAAGCAGTGATGCATGGCGCACCGCCTATCCCACCAAACGTCCGCCTCGAACGCGTAAGCCTTTCTTTGCCAGTGCGGGGGCCAGGCCGCCCAAAGCGGCTATCGCCGTACCGGCATGGGCATGGCAAATTGCCATGCCGAGTGCGTCGGCGGCATCGGTGCCGGGCCGACCCGACAGTTTTAACAGGCGCATCACCATCTCCTGCATTTGCTCTTTGGTGGCGCGGCCGTAGCCGACTACGGCTTGCTTGAGTTGCAACGCCGTGTATTCGGCCACCGGCACGCCGCCGGCCACCAGCCCGCAGATAGCTGCGCCACGCGCCTGTCCCAGCAACAAGGTGGATTGTGGATTGACGTTGACAAACACTTTTTCAATCGCCGACTGGTCCGGCGCATGTTCGCGAATCAAGGTCGAGATGCCTTCGAAAATAGTCCCCAGTCGCGACGGCAGATCGGCATCGGCGGTTTTGATCACGCCGCTGGCGACATAGCTCAGTTTGGAACCGTGTTTTTCAATAATGCCGAAGCCGGTAACACGCAGCCCGGGATCGATACCGAGGATTTTCATTGGGGAGGTAACTCAGGCGCGCTGGCGGCCATCGGAGAAACCGGCCGGGCATCAAGCGGCACAGCCGGGTGGGAAGTACCTGCGTGTTCGCGCAGAAACCGCAAGAAATGCAGGAAGGCGCCGACAGGCGGACTAATCCACGCTCCTTTCGAGAGTAATTGATGCAAGGGGCGGCGTAAAGTCAGGCCGCTGACGGGAAGGACTTTCAGCAACCCGGCGTTCAATTCGGTGTCGATCGCCAATTCGGACACAAAGGCGTAACCCATGCCGGCCGCGACGGTGCGTTTGATGGCTTCGGTGCTGGCCAGGGTCATGACCACGCGAGGCACGATGCCATGCGCCGCCAGTGCCTGTTCAGCGACGGCACGGGTACCCGAACCGGGTTCGCGCATCAGCAGCGGCAGTTCGGCAACTGTTTTTAACGATAGCGGCAATTGACGGGCCAGCGGGTCGCCGGGAGCTGCGATCAAGACCAATTGGTCTTCGGTGAAGACGCTGAAATTCAGGGTTTCGGCGCGCGCCAAACCTTCGGTAAAGCCGACGTCAATCACCCCTTCCACCAGCATGTTTTGGATCGCATTGGTATTGGCGACTTCCAGCGTCAACTCGATTTCCGGGTGCAGGCGGTTGAATTGTGCCAGCACCGCCGGCAGCAGATAGCCGCCGATAGTACGGCTGGCGCCGAGCGCAACGCGCCCGCGCCGCAGCGCATGCAAGTCGCCCAAGGCTTGCGCCGCTTCTTTTTCCAGGGAAAAAATCCGATTGGCATAACCGAGCAGCAATTTGCCCGCCTCGGTTAGCCTGACGCCCCGCGGCAGCCGCTCGAACAGCGTGGTACCCAAATGCTGTTCGAAGTCGCCGAGTTGCTTGGACACGGCGGACTGGCTGATATGCAGCCGGGTGGCACCCGCGCTGACACCGCCGGCAAGCGCGACGGCATGGAAAATAGCGAGGTGATTAAGGTTCATGGCGGGGTTTGGGTGGAACAGGACACGGGTCCCTGTCAGACAGCACTATATAAGGGATAGCCTGAACTTTCCATGAATAAAAGAGATGGCGCACGGGATTGCAATATAGGCCCTCGCTCGGTGCATCGGGTTAATTCCGTCCGGTAATTCCCGCTCTGTTCAAGTTTTGCCCGCTATTGTCGGCATTCTATGTGAGGGAAATAATTTCGAGAGATCATCTAACCATGGCAAATCATGCTTTGGATATTGAAGTTGTGCCGGCAGCGGGCAATGTGGGTAATATCGATTTCCGCACGCGCTTGCCATGCGGGGCGGCTCCACCGGCCGGCGCGGCTCAGGCCGCGGGCGGTTCACGTTCAAATACGGCCGTCATCCGCAATACCTCGGCGGCAATCGCTTCAGGGGCGGCCAAGTCCGCTCGCCGCAGTTATCCCCAGGCGTCCCCGGTTTGCGCCGGCAAAACGGCACAGTATTTCGCCGCCGAACCGGTCGGCCCAGAGGTCGATCCGGCAATCGACTCCAGCCCACGAATGTCTACCCGCGAATCGCTGCAGGCTCTGCTGAGTTTGCGTGAACTGCGTGGCACTTTGTTTCCGGAGAAATTATTCGCCCAACCGGCTTGGGACATGCTGCTCGAATTGCTGGAGTGCAAGTTGCGCCAACGGCGTATTTCGGTGTCCAGTCTTTATCTGGCCGCCGGGGTGCCGCCCGCGACCGCCTTGCGTAGAATTCAAGACATGGAAAACGCGGGACTGATCGCCCGTGTTTGCGATCCGAGTGACCGGCGGCGGCAGTTTGTCGAATTGACGCCTCAAACGTTGCACCGCTTGCGGACATTTTTCCAGTATAGCGACGTCTCGTGGGGGGCAACTGCAGGCGCGCGCCCTGTCGAGGGTTAGCATGCGCGCTGAAGTTATGTGCTGAAGTTCATGGTGAGTTTCTTCGCGGTGGGCTTCGATAAAAAAAGCGAGGCGGCATTGATATGCCGCCTCGCTTTTTTAGCTTGCCCCCGATTCGCGCCGCGATGCCGGGCGCGGGGTTAACCGCAACGCCTTCTTTTGGCTCGACTTCGTCGCGCTGCCGGGTTGCTTAGTGGCGGAAGTGGCGGGTTCCCGTCACGATCATGGCAATATTCTGCTCGTCGGCTGCGGCGATCACTTCGTCGTCGCGCATTGAACCGCCCGGCTGGATCACGCAGGTGGCGCCGGCTGCCACCACCACATCGAGACCGTCGCGGAAGGGGAAGAAGGCATCCGATGCGACCGCCGACCCGGCCAGCGTCAGTCCGGCATTTTGCGCCTTGATACTGGCGATGCGTGCCGAGTCGACGCGACTCATTTGACCGGCACCCACGCCCAAGGTCATGCCGCCGCCGCAGAATACGATGGCATTCGATTTGACGTATTTCGCCACGCGCCAGGCGAATAACAGATCATCCATTTCCTTGGCGGTAGGCTGTCGTTTGGTCACGACACGCAACTCGGCGGGCTGAACATTTTTTGCATCCGGCGACTGCAACAGCAAGCCACCGCCGACACGTTTCATATCGAAAGCGTTGACCGCGCCGGCATGGCCCAAGGCGATGGTCAGTACCCGTACATTTTGCTTGGCCGACAATATTTGCAACGCCGCGGCACTGAACGAGGGCGCAATCAGTACTTCGACAAATTGTTTGGCGACGGCTTGCGCGGTGGCTTCGTCGACTTCGCCATTGAAGGCGATAATGCCGCCGAAGGCCGAAGTCGGGTCGGTCTGGAATGCCTTGGCATAAGCTTGGGCCGGATTCTCGCCGACGGCGACGCCACACGGATTAGCGTGCTTGACGATGACGCAGGCCGGTGCTTCGAAGGTTTTGATGCATTCCCAGGCGGCATCGGCGTCGGCAATGTTGTTGTACGACAGTTCCTTGCCTTGCAACTGATGGTAGTTGGCAAACGCGCCGGCCGGCGCCGCCAGGTCGCGATAGAACGCGGCATTCTGGTGCGGGTTTTCGCCATAACGCAAATCTTGTACTTTGCTGAATGCCAGATTCAAGGTTTCCGGATAAGTGTGGCGCGTGCTGTGCTGCAGATCGTCGCCCAGGCTGGTCAAATAATTGGTGATCGCACCGTCGTATTGCGCCGTATGCGCGAACACTTTGGTGGCCAGGCGGAAGTTGGTCGGGTAGCCGACGCGATTCGCATTCGCGCGCATCTCGTCCAGCACCACGGCGTAGTCGGCCGGGTCGACGATCACGGTGACATCGCGATGATTCTTGGCCGCCGAGCGCAGCATGGTCGGGCCGCCGATGTCGATGTTTTCGATTGCTTCTTCGAGCGAACACTCGGTTTTACTGATGGTTTCGCGGAACGGGTACAGATTCACCACCAGCAAATCGATGGTCGGAATCTGGTGTTGCGCCAGTGCCGCCATATGCTCGGGTACGTCGCGCCGCGCCAGGATACCGCCATGCACTTTGGGGTGCAGGGTTTTTACGCGGCCGTCGAGCATTTCGGGGAAGCCGGTGAGGTCGCTGATGTCTTGCACGGCGAGGCCGGCGTCGCGAAGTGCGCGCGCGGTGCCGCCGGTCGACACAAGCTCCACGCCAAAGCCGGCGAGCACGACGCCGTAGTCGGCCGGGTCGCAAATGACGACGACGTCTTTATGGTTCTTGGCCGCCGAGCGCAGCATGGTCGGGCCGCCGATGTCGATGTTCTCGATCGCGTCTTCCAGCGTGCAGCTGTCTTTGGCGACGGCTTGCTGGAACGGG
>JAMFSV010000120.1 GCA_026225455.1 Burkholderiales bacterium
AAAATACGCCAGAATGGGTGCGTCGGGGCACCTCTCGCGGGATGTGACAGTCTTTTCCTGTGCGCTATCTGGTCATTCGCTATGTGATTAGGGGCAGATGAGACTAGCCCCCAAAGCCGAGCATATCTTTTTCCCGTGGCCGCCAAGGCCAAGCCTTTCGGGGCCGCTTTGCGACGGTTTCCTTAAAAGGTTCGACTCATATAAGCCAAGGTACCCTCAGAACCTTATATTTGTTCCAAAATTCTGAAGAGTTGATAGGTTTTTCACAATAAACAACGCCAAGGCCGACCCCTGGTGGATGACGGGCTTCACATGTTTGATACCTTGCCCGGGGGTAACAATGCACTTGTGGATGCGTTGTTTATTCTCTATTATTAAAAAAATTCCACAAAGATTTACAACTAAACAACGTAATTCAAGCACGACAATGGGCAATAAAACCGTTCAGCGTTTGATGGAAGAGGCCCCCCGGGGGCAGCCTCTCGATACCGTTTTGCTCCGTGACTTGGGCGTTAGTCCTGCACTCGCGTCCCACATGGTCAGCGCAGGGTGGTTGCGGAGGCTCGCTCAAGGTACGTACATGCTGACCGGCGACGAACCGTCACGAGATGGCGTACTGGCCTATCTAAGCCGGCGCGTTCCAGGGCTACATGTCGGAGGGAAAACCGCTCTGGATTGGCAAGGCGTGCGGCACAATATTGCTTTCAAAGAGCGAATACTGCTTTGGGGCTACAAGCCCTACGCTTTTCAGGCTTGGGTGGCGGAACGGATCATGTATGACTATCAAACCACTAAGCTGTTTGATGGGGAGTTCGACCAGAACACCGGGCTGAAATCTCTTCCAAATGGGAATAAACATGTCTTGGTATCCATACCTGAGCGCGCTCTACTAGAGATGGCCAGCGACATTGGTAAAACACAATCGCTCGAAGAGGCGCGAAATCTGATGGGATCGATGCGCAACATCCGGGCGCACGTTTTGGACGACTTGCTGAAACATTGCACACGCGTCAAAGTTGTGAAACTGGTCCGTGATTTAGGCGATGCAGAACAACTCAAATGGGCCGCCGTGGCCCACCAGCACGTTGCCAGATTGGGAGGGGCAGGCAAGCGTTGGTCGAACAAAACTCGGAGCGGCATACGCCTTACGCTAAAACCCTAATGAACGAACATTACCTGGACACCGTCCGCTTGCTCCTTTCCATTGCCCCCGACGTGTTCTCAACGTCGCACTTCGGTGAGAGCGCAGCCCGATTGGACGCTGATGCCCTACGAACACCTGCGTGAGTTGCCGGCTATCGTGTGGAAATGCCGGAACCTGGAAAAGCTGAAAGCAACGAACCCCAAAAAATTTGCTGAACAGGAATCCATGCTCGTCGAGCTATTTTCCAACGCTTGAATGCCCCGCCGAGTTCAATCGGCATGGTTCAGTCTGAACAATTATCGTGACGGTCATGGCGTTGACTGCTTAGTCATGATGCTCCCCCGCATCACGGCGTTCTCAGCGAGCAAGCAAGGGGCATCACGGTGCTCCGCCGCAGGCCATTCATTCACAGCCCGCGAGCGGAACAAGCTAATCAAGCGCAAACAAACCGAACTCAAGCGTTCAAACCGCTCCGTCGATTTCCCGGAAATTATAAAGGCCGCGCAGCTCGATGCCGATTTCCTGCAGCGCTTCTTTGCCGCCGGTTTCGCGGTCGATCACGCATAAGGCGAGTTTGGCGTCCAGGCCGTCGGCACGCAGCATGCGTACGCCGTCGATGATGGCGCCGCCGCTGGAGACCACGTCTTCGATCAGGATAAAGTTTTTGCCCGTCAGGTCGGCGCCTTCGGCGTAGCGGCAGGTGCCGTATTCCTTGGGGGCTTTGCGGATAAAGGCGGCGGGCAGGCCGGTGACCTGGCTGAGCATGGTCACAATCGGGATGCCGCCCATTTCCAGGCCGGCCAGGACTTCGGTGCCGGGCGGCACCAGGGCGGCCATTTCTTCGGCGATTTTGCGCAGCAAGGCGGGGTCCGCCTCAAAGCGATATTTATCGAAATAGGTATTGCTGCGCTTACCCGAGCGCAGCAAAAAATCACCTGATAATTTTGATGCTGTTTTGATCCAAAGCGGCGTATTCATGAAAACCCATTTATGCAAGAAACTGCCCGGCTGCGGCATAAACCGCACTGGTGTGGCCTGCTTCCCCGCACAGAATGCAGCAGCGGGGAAATCGGGGCCTATTATATCGCTCGGAGCATTATTCTCGCCAAACAGCTTACCCGCGCCGGTTCAGGCCGGTCACATCGCCCTGCCGTAAAGCACGTCTGCACCACCTCCCTCGCCACGACGAATTCTCGTCCATAGCCGGATTCTCTTAATTGACCGCCAACGCGTGCGCCGCACCCACCGGGTTACCTGCTATCGACCGCGACGCCACACCATCCGGACCCACGGGGATATCGCCGACCAGCGTGACGCGATACAACTGCCGGTCGAAGTCGAGGTCGAAGATATCGGTGGGGGCGAGATGGGCCGTGGCGCGGTTGTCCCAGAATGCCACGCTGCCGGCTTCCCATTTGAAGCGCACGGTAAATTCGGGGCGTGTGACGTGCTCCCATAGCAGTTCGAGCAGGGCCTGGCTTTCGCGTGGGGTGAAGCCGACGATGCGTTTGAGAAAACCTGGGCTCACATAGAGCGCGGCTTCGCCGGTTTCCGGATGAACCCGCACCAGCGGGTGTTCAGACACCAAGGTGGTTTGACGCACGGCTTGCTCGAATTCGGCGGAGGCTTGCACTCCGGCGGGTGCGGCAAATTCATGCACGCCGCGCAGGGTGTCGACGAAGCGGCGCAACGGTTCCGATAGTTTTTGATAAGCGGTGACCAGGTTGGTCCATTGGGTATCGCCGCCGTAGGGTGGAATGGTGACGCCGCGCAGGATCGAGGCGAAGGGCGGGTTGACGGCGGCCGTGACGTCGGTGTGCCAGCCGGTCCACGGTCGCACCAAGCCTGGGCCGTCGAAGCGGGTGGCTTTGCGATGTTTACTGATGGAGTAGATCTCCGGGTGTCCGGCCTCGCTGCCGAATACCGGGTGGCCGACGGTCGGGTCGCCAAATTGACGGGCGAAAGCTATGTGTTGCTCATGCGATAAGAATTGTTCGCGGAAGAAAACCACTTTCCATTGCAACAGGGCGGCGCGGATGCTTTCGATCTGGGTCGGGTGCAAGGGCAGGCTCAGGTCGACGCCGGTGATTTCGGCACCGGTGTGGGCCGATAGCGGGTGGATGGCGATGGCATCGGTCTGGTATTGGACGGCTGCGTTCATGGGGAGCTCCGTAAGTGGGGCAGATAGTATGGTCGGTCGCGCGCCGCGACTTACCAAGCCATACGCCAAGGGGTAATCGGCGTGGCGAGGTCGCTCGCCGCGGGTAGCGGCGGCGCTTCGGTCGGCGTTTCCGGTTCGGCAAATTCGCGCAGCACGTCATCGCGGATGCGGACAAAGGCGGCGTCGCTGCGATTGCGCGGGTGGGCCAGCGGCACCTCGACCACGCGCCGGATACGGCCGGGATGCGGTTGCATCACGACTACCCGGTCGCTAAGGAAAACGGCTTCCTCGACGTCATGCGTGACCAGTATCATGGTGATTTTTTCATGTGTCCAAATGTGCTGCAATTCGGTTTGCAAACGGCTACGCGTCAATGCATCCAGTGCGCCGAAGGGTTCGTCGAGCAATAGCACGCGTGGACGGTTGACCAGGCCGCGGGCGATAGCCACCCGCTGCGCCATGCCGCCCGAGAGTTGATGCGGGAAGGCGTGTTCGAATCCACCCAGGCCGACCAGTTCGATATGCTCGGCAATTGCCGTGTGTTTTTGCCGCGCGTTGAGTTTTGAATTGCGCAACGCAACCGCAATGTTTTGCGCCACATTCAACCAGGGGAACAGGCGCGGTTCCTGGAACACCAGGCCGCGTTCGAGACCCGTGCCGGCGATATGGGCGCCGTCGAAACTGATCGCGCCGCTGAATTCCGCGTCGAGCCCGGCGATCAGGCGCAGCAAGGTCGATTTGCCGCAGCCGCTGGCACCGACGATACTGACAAATTGACCGGATTCGACTTCCAATCCGATCGAGTCGAGCACCGGCAAGATGCCGCCGCCGGTCTGCCGATAGTCTTTGCTGACCTGTTGTATGGCCAGTCCACATGCCGATGGATGCGGGGCGGTTGACATGGTTTTACTCCCGAAATAGGACAGTTAATTACGCGAGGCCGCGAAAATATGCCGCTCAAGTGCGCGCGCCACAGCGTTCAAGGCCCAGCCGACCAGCCCGATGACGATTACCCCGAACAGCACCAGATCCATGCGGAACTGATCGCTGCCGTCGACCAGCAGGTTACCGATGCCGCGCCCGGCCACCAGCAGATATTCGGCGCCCAAGGTCGCCAGCCACGAATAAATCAAAGCCAGATAGACACCGGTGAAAATCGACGGCAAGGCTGCCGGGACAATTACACGAAGAATCGTTTGCCGGCGGTTGTAGCGGAACACGCGTGCTACTTCAAGCAGCGATACCGGGACATTGCGGATTCCGTCGCTCACATGCGCGACCACGGGGATGAGCGCGGCCAGCGAGAGGAAAACGATTTTGGCAAGATCGCCCAGGCCGAACCAGACTGAGATCAACGGGATCCAGGCAAACAAGGAAATTTGTTTGAAGGTATTGAAGCTGGGGCCGATGGCGCGCTGCGCCCACGGCGAGAGTCCGAGCAGACCGCCCAGCAGCAAGCCGCCCACGGTGCCGAGAATGAAACCTGTCAGTTCGCGCGCCAGGCTGGCGGACAGGGCACGCCACAGGGCGCCCGTGACAATCTGCTCGACGCCCGTGTGCCAGACTTGTTGCGGCGACACCAGCAAACCCGAATGCGACCAGCCCAGATGCGAGGCCAGCCACCATAAGGCCAGTGCCGAGCCCGGCAGGACCCAGCCGCGCCAGCGTCCCGTCGAGCGTTGTGCCGTCGGTTGCCGCGCCGGCGCGGCGCCGCCTTCGAGTGCCATCAACTGTGCCATGAATATTCTCGCATCAAGATGCCTGAGGCCGGCCGCGCGTCAGGCGCAGTTCAAGCCAATTCAACAGTCGATCCATGGTGTAACCGAGCGCGCCGATCACCATCACCGCCGCCATCACCAGGTCTAGCTGAAACAATTGCCGGCCATACACAATCAAATAACCGAGTCCTTCCGAGGAGGCGACCAGTTCGACCACCACCAAAGCCAACCAGGCTTTGGTGAAGGCCAGGCGGATGCCGGTAGCCAGGGTCGGCAGGGCCGAGGGGAAGATCACCCGGGTGATCAATTGCCAGCGCCGGTATTGGAATAAATCGGCGACTTCGTAGTAGGCCTGCGGGGTTTGCCTGAAGCCCTGCAAGGCGCTTAAGGTAACGGGCACTAGTGCGGCTTGCCCGATCAGCAGGTATTGCAGCGGTTCGCCGATCCCGACCAGCAACAGCAGGAACGGCAACCAGCCCAATAGCGGAATTTGCGCCAGGGCGTTAAAACTGGGCAGCAAATAGATTTCCAGGGTGCGCGACAAACCCAGCGCGCTACCCAACACCAGACCCAGGACGGTGCCGCCGGCAAAGCCGACCAATACCCGTCTCAGGCTGGCGGCGACGTTATGCCATAGGTCGCCGCTTCTCACCAGGTCGGCGAGCGTGGCATAGACCTGCTCCGGCGGCGGCAAGATTTGCGGCGCGATCCAGCCGCGTGACGATCCGGTCTGCCATAAGCCAAATAACAGTACCGGCAACAGCCAGGGCAACGCATGCCAGCCCAGCGTGCCAAGCAGACTTCGGTTGCCGGCTTCGGCGTTGATCGCGCGCGGCGCAGTCGCTATGCGGTGGAGGGCGGTATCGCTCATGGTCCAGACCTAGCTCAGCGCCTTACCGCTCGCGTCGTAACGCGTCCAGTAATGTTCCAGCTTGAGTTCGTGTAAGGCGTGGTCGAGATAGACCGGTTCAAACCAGGTGTCGATCTCGACCGGCTGGCGTATCAGTTTGAGTTGTAAAGCCTGGTTGGCCACTGCGGTATAACGGGCGATCAGGAAGGGGTCGATCAAGGGCGAGTTGCGCACCTTCAACTGATCGTTTTTGTATTCGGTGGCCCATACGGCTTCAGGAATGCCGCTTTGCGCCCATAGTTTGAACTGCGCCGCGCGATTGCTTTCCTCGGAGGACCAGTGCGAGCCTTGAACGAATTGAGTGACGACGCGCTGGACCAGGTCGGGATGCGCTTTATCGAAATCGTCGAGTACCAGCAAGTGTCCTTGCCGGGTGAACTGCGGCCCCGCGCTGCTGGATTCGTCGATCACCTTGATCAGGCCCAGATCCTGCAGTTTGTACAGGCTAAAGTCGCTGAACGAAGCATCGATACCTTTGGCGGCGAGGGCGGCAAGCGCACTGGAGGTATCCAGATTGATCACTTGCAGATCGCGTTCAGACAATCCGTTGGCCGCCAGCACACCATCGACCACCAGTTGCATATTGGTGCCGCGAAAAATGCCGACTTTATGACCTTTGAGATCTTTGATCGAATGAATCTCGGAGCCGGCGGGCACCCCCAGCTTGACGTCACTGCGCACGCCGCTGGCAAGTAACAAGCGGGTCTTGATGCCGTTGGCGCGCGCCAGCACTGCCGGCAGATCGCCCTCAAAGGCAAAGTCGAGTTGATGATTGGCCAGCGCTTCGTTGACCGCGGGTCCCGCACCTTTGAAGAAAACCCATTCGACTTTGATCCCGTCGGGCTGGAATTCTTTTTCGAGCAAGCCTTGTTGTTGTACCGTGGCTGCGGGTGAGCCGCCGAAAGTCGGCGGGTCGCCCGCGCCTTGGGTGGCCACGCCGATACGGATGACCGCGGGTTTTTCTGCCAGTGCCTCAGCGGATACGGTCGAGGCCAGCAGCAGGATCAGCAGCAAAGGCAGCAGTCCGCACAGGGTGGAAAATGGGCTCATCGGAATCCTGAATGACCGTGTAAAGGAGTAAGGCGAATCCGCTTAAGCCGTAGCGGGGGGCACGGCATCGTGGCGCGGCCGATCCTTGGCCGGGCCAGATGGTTTCAGTGCCACGCTGCGTCGGCCGTCAACGCCTATCGGCACCTCGCCCTGTACCGTGGCGCGACGTACTATGCGATGTGCGTCGCCATAGTCGTTGATCGCATAATGCTGAGTCGCGCGGTTGTCCCATAACGCTACGTCGCCCTGGGTCCAATTCCAGCGCACGGTATTTTCCTGGCGCGTAATGTGGTCATGGAACAGCGCCAGCAAATGATTGGAATCCGAGCTCGACAAGCCTTGCAAACGCTGGACAAAATGGCCCAGGATCAAGCTGCGCTCACCGGTCTCCGGATGGATATGCACTACCGGATGCTCGGTTTCGTACAAGGTGGAGGTAAATACTTCGCGATAACGCTTAAGCGATTCCGTCGAGGCATCGACATGGGTGGCGGCGTAATCGTAGGCATTGGTATGCAGTGCTCGCAAACCATCCGCCAGATCTTTCAAGGCTTGCGGTAAGTGCTCATAAGCCGCGGCCGTATTGGCCCAGACGGTATCGCCGCCATAGGGCGGAATCAGCACGGCGCGCAGGATCGAGATCTTGGGGTAGGCTTCGACAAAAGTGACATCGGTATGCCATGAATTCGCGCGAGCACCGTGGTTGGAATCCAGTTCCAGCAGATGACCGGTGCCGGCGATTTTAGGTACGGTCGGGTGAGCGACCAGTTCCCCGAAGCGTTGTGCCAAGCCCTCTTGCGTTGTGTCATCCAGGTGCTGTTGCCCGCGAAAGAACAGTACTTTATATTTTAGTAGTGCTAATTTAATTGCAGAAATATTGGTTTCATCCAGATCGGCTGTCAGCCGTACACCGCGGATCTCGGCTCCGATGCGGCCGGCCACGCGGCGGATGTCCAAAGCGATGGCCGGCTCTTGGAGCGAATCGTGTAATGCGCTTGCGGCGTGTGTCATGTTCGACCTCGTGGAGAGAATAAGGAATGCCGGATCTGCTGGTGCTTATTCAAACACCGGGTCAGGGAAAAGGAAAATACCAAAATCTGCTTTGCTAAGTAGAATGTTCGACGTTGGGAAGCGAAAGATGGCTTTCCAATCAAGCGCTTGGGGCCGCTGTACAAAGGGCCGGCGCTACCGCTGGTAGGGTGGGCACCGGTTTCACGCCGATGGTCGGGTGGCTAGGTAATAGCGGGCTATTACCTATTTTCGACTCAAGCTCGCATACTCTGAATGCGGCCCGGCTCGGTCAGATCTGACCCCGCGCCGCGAAATTTGGGCCGCCTACGCATTTGCTGGATGAACCCGGCATGCAACGTCCCTGGCCCAAATTGCAGCAGCCGGCCGCATTGCGCCGCAAACCCACTACTACAGCCGCCAGCCCGAGGCCGGCACGGAGACCGTCATGAGCCAGAAGAAAATCTTGATACTCGCAGGTGATTACGTCGAAGATTATGAATTAATGGTGCCGTATCAGGCGCTGTTGATGGTGGGACATCAGGTCGATGTGGTGTGCCCGGACAAGAAGGCGGGAGAATCAATACGCACCGCCATCCACGACTTCGAGGGCGACCAGACCTATTCGGAGAAGCCCGGACATAACTTCGCCCTGAACGCCACCTTCAGTCAAATTGAAGCCGGTAAATACGACGCCCTGGTGGTGCCGGGCGGTCGCGCGCCGGAGTATTTGCGTCTCAACCCCAAGGTGATCGAGATCGTGCGTCACTTCGCCAGCACGCAAAAGCCGATCGCCGCAATCTGCCATGGAGCGCAATTATTGGCCGCGGCGGACGTGTTGAAGGGACGTCAATGCTCGGCTTATCCGGCCTGCGCGCCCGAGGTGCGGTTGGCCGGCGGTGAATTTATCGAATTGGAGGTGACGCAAGCGCATCGTGACGGTAATCTGGTCAGCGCGCCTGCGTGGCCCGCGCACCCCGCTTGGCTGGCGTTGTTCCTGGCGGCGCTGGGCACACAGATCGTCTTGTAACGTGTAGCTTGAATGGGGCGCGCCCGTATCAGCGGGCGCTGTGCCCTGGAAGGAGAGTGGTATGTGCAGTATTTATTCTCACGCCGACCCGATTCTGTATGAATGCCGGGCACGTTCGGTGCGTATCGCTGGGGTGATTACTACCATCCGGCTGGAAAATATGTTCTGGCAGACCTTGTCGGAACTTGCCGGCGACAATGAAATGACCACCAATCAATTAATCGCCAAATTGCATGGCGAGGTGTCGGCCTACCTGGGCGAAGCGACCAATTTTGCTTCGTTTTTGCGGGTAACGTGCCTGCGTTACCTGGGGCTTAAAGCTGTCGGGCCGCTCAACTTTCGCGGCCCAACCCCCAACATGGCGGATCAGTCGGCAGTGCCACATGCGGTGCCACATGCGGTGCCACATGCGGTGCCACGTTTACCGGCGCGTGCCGGGTGAGGTTCCGTGGCGGCTGGTCAGAATGCTGCCCAGCACCAGGCAAACCAGCATCAATCCGACCACGATTTGCAGGGTAGCTGCAAAAGCGTGGCTGTAGGCACTGATGTCGCCATGATTGCCCAGCACCGTATAAAACACCCCGGCCACCAGCGCCACGCCGACCGCCGAGCCGATTTGCAGCAGCGATGTCACCAGCCCGGATGCAATGCCGACCCGCTCCGGGCGGACTTCGGACAAGACTATCCGCACCAGTGACGGCAAGATAAAACCCTGGCCTATGCCGGCGCACAACAGGCCGGCATAAAAGATCAGGCTCAGGGGTTGGCCCCAATACAGCGTGGCGATTACCACGGTAAAGCCGATGGCGATCAGGCTGAAACCGAGGATCAGGATATGGTTGCCGATGCGCCGGGCGACTGCGGGCGTACCCAGCGGCCCAATCAGAAAACCAATCGCGTAAGGCATCACCGCGAGGCCCGAAGCCAAGGGCGACATGCCCATGCCGTTTTGCAGGAAAATGCCGTAGGTGAGGAAAAACGCGCTGAGGAAGTAGAACAGGAAGGTCATCGCCAGGCCGATGACAAAGGCCCGATTGTCGAATAACTCCATATGGACCAAGGGGTCGCCACCGCGGCGTGCGATGCGTTTTTCGACCCAGACGAATAACGCCAGCGCGGGGCCGCTGGCCAGCAGCGAGATAATAGTCCATGCCGGCCAGCCGTCTTCGCGGCCGCGGGTGAGCGGATAGATCAGCAAGCCGAGGAATACCGACAGCAAGGCTACGCCGAGCAGGTCGATGCGGGTGTCGCGTTTGGGTTGGCTTTCGGGGATCAGTTTGACGGCGCCCACGAATGCGGCGATCCCGATCGGTACATTGACCCAAAAAATACTTTGCCAACCCAGGCCCAGCGGATGCCAGGTGATCAGGGCGCCGCCGCCCAACTGACCGACGACAGCGGCCAAGCCGAACACCGAGCCGTAGAGACTCATTACCTTGGGCTGTTCCGCACTCGAAAACACCGTGCGCAGGGTGGCCAGAACCTGCGGCGCCATCACCGAGGCCGCCAGGCCTTGCAACACCCGGCCGATAATCAAGGCGCTGCCGCTTTGCGAGAGTCCGCATAAGGCCGAGGCCAGGACAAAGCCGGCCATGCCGGTCAAGAACATGCGTTTGCGCCCGAATAGATCGCCCAGGCGGCCGCCGGTTATGAGGAACACGGCATAGGCCGAGGCATAGGACGAAATAATCAATTGCAATTCGGCGCCGCTGGTATGCAGCCCGCTGCGGATGGCCGGCAGGGCGAGGTTAACAATAAAGTAGTCCAGCGGCGGCAGGAAAGCCCCGACCAGCAACACCAGCAGGATCAATGGGTGGCGCTGCGCCTCCAGCGGTTGCGGCGGCGGACACCGGTCGGTCGCGGAATCGATGGCGCTCGCTGTGGGCGAAGTAGCGGAAATGGATTTCATCTTGGTGCTCTACTTAATGACTGAATGTTCAATAAATATTAAAAAAACTAGATCAAAGCGCGCAGAGCGAGATCCACGATGGCACGTCGCTCGTGTTCATCTTCGGATATTTTGCTGAGCACCCGCAGCCCCTGCAGCATGCACATCAGAAAAGTGCCGACCGCGCGCTCGTCCAGTTCGGCATTAAATACGCCGCAGGCCTGGCCGCGAATCACGGTAGCTGAGAGTAAGCCTGCCATGCGGCGCAAGATGCATTGCACTTTGGCGCTGACTTCTGGATCCTGGGGCAGCATTTCGATGGCGCTGTTGGTGACCAGGCAACCGTGTAATCCAGCCAGAGAAGCGGCAATGCGGATATATTCCAGCAGGGCTTCGCGCAAATTGTCGCGGCCGGGCGGGGCGGCATTCAGGGCGGTGCCGAGCCGTGCCACCACGCCTTCGCCGTAGTGATCGAGCGTGGCCAGCAAGATACCGCGCTTGTCGCCGAAGGCGCTGTACAGGCTGCCGCGCAATAAGCCGGTCGAGCGGCACAGGTCGTCGATCGAGGTAGCGTGATAACCCTGCTCGCGGAAGGTTTTGCCGGCGGCCGCAAGTACCGCCGCCGGGTCGAACTCGCGTGGGCGGCCGCGTTCGGCTGGTGCGCGCGGGGAAGGTGAGGAGGTATTGCTTCTCATGGTATTTTTGGCTTTTTAATGACTAAGCGTTCAACAATTCGAGTATAGCGGATTTTTTCAATGCGGGTAAAAGTCCACGCGATGCCCGGAACCCGCATATGGGGATGGGCTTGCACCCTGGATCTCGTTATTATCTGGTTCAGCTATTGGGGCCGCCCGCCGTTGCATGTTGGTGCTTGGCGTATCGGCGTATCGATGCAGTGCCTGCTATTGGAGATTGTTCATGACCATGCTCGCTTCACTATTTGCCATCCTGGGTGCTGTGCTGATCGGCGCAATCAGTCCGGGACCTAGTTTTGTGATGGTCGCCCGCACCTCGATTGCGCTATCGCGGCGCGCCGGTTTTGCCGCGGCGCTGGGCATGGGGCTGGGCGGCGCCATCTTTGCCGCGCTGGCCGTGGGCGGCCTGTACGCGCTTCTGATGAAAATCACCTGGCTCTATTTAGGCTTGAAAGTCGCCGGGGGTGCTTATTTGGTTTATTTGGCCACGCGAATCTGGCGCGGCGCCGCCGGCGTTCTGGTGGTCGAGGGCTTGGCGCTCGCGCCGGTCCGCTTGCGCACCTCGCTGGGATTGGGCTTGACGACGCAATTGAGCAATCCGAAAACGGCGTTGGTCTACGCCAGTATCTTTGCCGCGCTGCTGCCGCGTCACGTACCGGCTTGGGCCTGTGTTGTATTGCCGCCGCTGGTGTTTGCGGTCGAAGCCGGTTGGTATAGTGTGGTGGCCTTCAGTTTCTCCGCGCGCCGGCCGCAAGCGTTTTACCTGAAACTCAAAAGCAGCGTGGACCGGACCGCTGCGGGCGTGATCGGCGCTTTGGGTTTGAAGTTGATATTTGACGCGTTGCGCCGCGCTTGACGCCGGTGCATGCAGGTTTACGTGGATTCACCTGGGTCGGCCAAGAGATCAGCATCAAGATGCACCGTCTATGCATCGGTTATGCATGATAGGAAGAAATCTCGCGAGGCTCGCCATGTTTCGAAACATCTCGATACGCGCCAAGCTTTGGCTGACGATGGCCATCTTGAGCGTATTGCTGGTTGCGGGCGGTGTGCTGGGCATCGTTGGTTTGCGTAATGCCAATTTGTCGCTACAGGACGCTTACACCACGCAAATGGTGGCGTTGAACGCCATCGACACCGGCGTGATTCATATGGAGCATGCCCGCGCCGTGCTCGACAAGGCGCTGGTGCTGGCCGATTCGCAAGGCGCGGACAAGGGCATCGCAGCCGCGGTGGGCCGCAGCAAGTTTTTCCTGCAAGCGGCCGAGAAGAGCTGGAAAGACTATCAGGCCTTGCCCAGCTCTCCCGAGGAAAAGGTTCTGGGCGATGCGGTGGTCAGCCGCCGCGATCAATTTGTTCAGGTGGGTTTCGAGGCTTTGGACGCGGCCATCGCCGCGGGCGACCATACTCTGATGAATGAGATTGCCCTGAATAAAATGGCGGGACTGCAGGATCAGTATGTGAAAGCCAGCGATGCGCTGATCGCTTTCAAGCAGCAATACGCACAAGAGCAGTTCGAGGCGGCGCAAAGCCGCTATCACTTGATTACCGAAGTGGCTGTTGCGGGTATTTTCGCGGGCGTGTTGTGCGCCATCCTATGCGGCGTGTTTCTGCAGCGCGCGATTTCGCGTCCTATCGGGCAAGCACTCAAACATTTCCAGGCAATTGCCGCCGGCGATCTATCCGGCACCATACATATCGAATCGCAAGATGAAATGGGTGCCTTGCTGGGCGGTCTGGCGGAGATGCAGAAGAATTTGGCGAATACGGTCAATACGGTACGCACCAGCAGCGAGTCGATCGCCACGGCGGCGCGCCAGATTGCCGCCGGCAACCAGGACTTATCCGAGCGTACCGAGGCGCAGGCTTCATCGCTGGAACGTACGGCGATCAGCATGGATACCTTGACTGCCGCGGTCAAGCAGAACGCCGGTCATGTGCAGAATGCCCGGGGCCTGACCGACAATGCGGCGTCGATTGCGGGCAAAGGTACTGAGATTGTGATGAACGTGGTGTCGACCATGGATCGGATCAAAGCCAGCTCGACCAAAATCGAGGAGATCACGGCGGTGATCGACAGCATTGCCTTCCAGACCAATATTCTGGCGTTGAATGCCGCGGTCGAGGCGGCGCGCGCCGGCGAGCAAGGCCGTGGTTTTGCGGTGGTGGCCAGCGAGGTACGCAGCCTGGCCCAACGTTCGGCCGCGTCCGCCAAGGAGATCAAAAACCTGATTGGGGCGTCGGTGGCGTCGATTAACGACGGCGCGGGGCTGGCGGGTACCGCGGGCGAAACCATGCAGGAAATTTCGCAGGCGGTGCGGCGGGTCGCCGACGTGATGGAGGAAATCGCCTCCGCGTCGACGGAACAAAGCCGCGGTATCGAACAAGTGAATCGCGCAGTGGCCCAAATGGACGGCGTGACCCAGCAAAACGCGGCTTTGGTCGAGCAAGCCGCCGCCGCCGCTTCTTCCCTGCAGGAGCAAGCGGCGCGCATGGAACAGGTCGCCGCCAGCTTCAAGCTGAAGCACGGTTACCCGGACGAGATCCCACCCTATCGCGGCAATGGCGTCGAAACCGCTTACCGGACGGCTTAGTTGACGCAACCGGGCGCGATAACAGCAAAAAAAGGCCGGCAAGCGTCACAGGGGATACTGATTGGGCGTGCGGCACTGTAAAATAGGCGAAAATTTCAACTAAAGCCTATGTCGCTCAAAAAGTCGCCATTCTTCGAAATTCGCAGTGGCTCTGTTGATACGCTGGTTTTTGTCGTCAAAACAACCGATCTCGATGCTTTACGGGTAGAGTTGACACGCCGTTTCGAAGCCACCCCCGAATTTTTCGCTCATGACGTGGTGGCAATCGATGTACGCCGCCTTGAACCCGACGATCGCATTCCCCTGGCTGACTTGGCTGCCTTGCTCGATCAGGCGCGCTTGCGCCCGATTGGCGTGATGGCGAACCCGGCGCAGTTGGCGTGGGTCGAAGCCTGTGGTTTGCCCGTGCTGGAGGGGCGCGATCGCCGTGCAACCAAAGCGGGGGCGGATGCCGCGAGCGACGGTGAGACGGCGCTTTTGCCTAAAAATGTAGCGGCCGATTTAGCCGTCCCGGCGCCTGAAGCGGTCGAGCGCGTGGTTGAACGCGTCACCGAGCGGGTGGTGCAGGTGGCGACCCCGACCATGGTGATCGATCGCCCCTTGCGCTCGGGTCAGCAAATTTATTCGAAGGGCGATCTGGTGGTGCTCGGTTTGGTCAGCAATGGCGCCGAGGTGATCGCGGAAGGTAATATCCATATTTATGCCCCGTTGCGGGGGCGTGCCCTGGCCGGGGTGCGCGGCAACCACGACGCACGAATTTTCTGTACCTGCCTGGAACCCGAGTTGATTTCCATTGCGGGAATTTACCGTACCACCGAAAATCCGCTGACCAAAGATGTACTCGGTAAATCGGTGCAGATCAGGCTGGAACACGAGAAATTGATTATCGAAACGCTGAGACTGACCTGAGCGCGCTGCGCCGCAGTTCACCCAGGCAGGTCTCCGATTTAATTGACCGCAATCTCAAGACAAACACGCAAGGTAAATAGGCATGGCAAAAATCATAGTGGTGACCTCGGGCAAAGGCGGCGTCGGCAAGACGACAACCAGCGCGAGCTTTTCATCCGGGCTGGCATTGCGCGGGCATAAGACAGCGGTAATCGATTTTGACGTGGGCTTGCGTAACCTCGACTTGATCATGGGTTGCGAGCGTCGTGTGGTGTATGACCTGATCAATGTGATTCAGGGCGAAGCGAATCTGAACCAGGCCTTGATCAAAGATAAGAAGTGCGAAAATCTTTACATTGTGCCGGCCTCGCAGACCCGCGATAAAGATGCATTGACCCAGGACGGCGTGGAAAAGGTCATCAACGATCTGATCGCCATGGGTTTCGAATATATCGTCTGCGATTCGCCCGCCGGGATCGAGTCCGGTGCTTTGCTGGCGATGCATTTTGCCGATGAAGCATTGATTGTGACCAACCCCGAAGTATCGTCGGTGCGCGATTCGGACCGTATTCTCGGGATTCTCTCGTCGAAGACCAAACGTGCGATCGACGGTCGCGAACCGATCCGTGAGCATTTGCTGATTACGCGCTACAACCCCAAGCGGGTCAACGACGGCGAAATGCTGTCGCTGGAAGACATCCAGGAAATCCTGCGCATCGAGTTGATTGGCGTGGTGCCTGAATCGGAATCGGTGCTGCATGCATCGAACCAGGGTATTCCAGCGATTCATATCGATAGCAGCGACGTATCGGAAGCCTATAAAGACGTGGTGTCCCGCTTCCTCGGCGAAGAAAAGCCGATGCGTTTCACCGAATACCAAAAGCCGGGTCTGCTGCAGCGCCTGTTCGGCAACAAGTAAGAGGCCGGCATGTCTATTCTTTCGTTTTTACTGGGTGAAAAGAAGAAGTCTGCTTCGGTTGCGAAGGAGCGTCTGCAACTGATTATCGCGCATGAACGCACTACGGCCGCGCCGGCCGATTATTTGCCGGCCTTGCAACGTGAATTGGTCGCGGTGATTTCAAAGTACGTGAAAATTTCGAATGAGGATATCAAGGTCAGTCTTGAGCGTCAGGACAACCTCGAAGTGCTCGAAGTCAAAATCGAAATTCCGCAGTCTTAGCTGCACCTGCATCGCGTGCGATGCGGCAGCGGCACGCTCTTTTTATCAAGTCGGATGGCTTCGGACGATCAAGCGGAAAGCGGCGTGCAAGCAAAGCGCCGCTGCCGGTATTGTCTGTGCAAAAAATATGCCGTCACAACTTGATGTGGGTTTTAACAGATTGCTACTCGACGTAAGCGATCGAACGCGATTCAATACCACTCATTGCAAGGGCGGGTTGGAACGGCTGTTGCACCGCACTTTTGCATGATGCTTTTGCGATTATTTAACAATCGGGGGAAAACTATGAAATCTGCAACTTTTCTGCGCGCAGCGTTGTTGGCGGCATTGAGCGCTGCCAGCATCGGGGCTGCTTACGCCCAAGTGTTTATCGAAGCCCCGAGCGCACCGCCGCCGCTGCGCGTCGAAGTGATGCCGCCGCCGCCCGTCGCGCACGGTTATGTGTGGGACAAGGGCCACTGGCGTTGGGACCATGGCCAGTATGTCTGGGTTGAGGGACATTGGCAGGCCGAGCGTCTCGGTTGGCATTGGGTGCCGGCACATTGGGCGCAGCACGGTCCGAATTGGCGTTATGTCGACGGCCATTGGGCACGTTGAGCGTAGTCGATACGCCGCCCCGGTCAAGCACCGGAGCATGATTGAACCAACGCGTCAGGCTTAACCGCCTGGCGCGTTGTGCTATGTGGAAGGCGGCGTTTCGGTGCCGGGCACCTCGGGCGCGGCCAATGCCTTGGCCGGCATGTAACGCTGCGCCAAGGCGTCATAAAGCGGCGGCGCGAGCAGGCGCGAAACACGGCTGGAAATCAGGGCGGTCGCCATCAGCGAGATGACCAAAGCGTGTCCGTTGATCATTTCCATCACAATCACGAACGCGGTAATCGGCGATTGCGTCACGGCGGCGAGATAACCGACCATGGCCAAGGCGATCAGCAAGGGCAGCGACATGTGGTCGAAGACCATGTGCAAGATGTTGCCGAAGCCGGCGCCGATGGCTAACGAAGGCGCAAAGATACCGCCCGGAATGCCCGGCAGGTAAGAGCCCACCATCGAGAACATTTTTACAAACGGGTAAAGCACCGTGAGATGCTCGCTGCCGTCGAGCAGGCCGCGCGCTTCGGCATAACCGCTACCGAAAGTATGTCCGCCGGAGGCCACCCCCACCACCGCAATGGCCAGCCCGCACAGGGCGCCGAAGGCGACCGGCTGTTGTTGGCGCAAGGTCTGGAGCGGCTCGGGGATCCAGCGTTGGGTGTTGAGCAAAAGCCAGCAGAAACCGCCGCC
>JAMFSV010000121.1 GCA_026225455.1 Burkholderiales bacterium
GATGCGGGGCGCCTGGCTGGTCGGCCCGATAAACAGACCGGAAAAAAGGAAGGATAAAGAGGGGTGGTTATGCCAATACGACACCAGGCTGCGCAACAAATCAGGGCGGCGCAGGAAAGGCGAGTCGGCCGGAACCGAGGCTCCCAAGGTGAAATGATTGCCGCCGCCGGTACCGGTATGGCGCCCGTCCAGCATAAATTTTTCGGTCAGCAGACGCGTTTCGCGAGCCGTATCGTAGAGGTGGGTGGTGCGTTCCACCAGTTGATCCCAGCTTGAACTGGGATGGATATTGACTTCGATCACGCCGGGGTCGGGCGTGACCCGGAACTGGGTCAGGCGCGGGTCGGCGGGCGGTTCATAACCTTCGATCACCACCGGCGTGGCGAGTGCGGCAGCCGTTGCTTCAATCGCGGCGATCAGCGCCAGATAATCTTCCAGCGTGTCGGTGGGCGGCATGAACAGATACAAAATGCCGTTACGTGCCTCGGCACAGAGCGCCCGGCGCGTGACCCAGCCGGCCGATTGTTTGGCGGCCGGGATCGTATCGGGCGTCGGCGCGGGTTTGCGGCCCGGTGCTGTCGGCTTGGTTGAGGCCGGAGCCGCACTAAACCGGGTCGAACGTGCCTGCGGCTTGAATGCCGCGGCAGTAGGCAACGGTTTCACGGGTTGCAGCGGGTCGGGCGGATAGACGTAGGGAAAGTCGGTCTCGGTGGCCCAGGGTTGCGACACCAGCGGCAAGCGATAACCGATAGGCGAGTCGCCCGCCATCAGGTAACAGCGTTCGCTGCGCAAAAACCACGGGCCGCTTTGCCACACTCCCGCAGGGGTGCGCAATAGCGGCAGCACATGGCCGACCTCCTTGCTCAATCCTTGTTCGAACACCCGGCTCAAGCGCTCGCGCTCCATCGGATCGCCGAGTTTGTTATCGAAAATATCGACATTGAGCGGCAAGCGGCGTTCGCGCCACATGTAATAAAACGCGTCTTCGAAGGCCGGGAAAACATACTTCTGGTCGAGTCCCAGCCGCTTTGCAATTTCCGTCAGGAAGCGTGCGCCGAGCGCGGCATCGGCGGTACCGGCTTTGGTTTCGTCAGCATAGAGTGCCGGGTCGGTCCAGATCGGTTCGCCGTCTTTGCGCCAGAAGCAGTTAAGCGACCAACGCGGTAATTGTTCGCCCGGATACCATTTGCCTTGACCGAAATGCGCCAAGCCGAGCGGGGCGTATTTTTCGCGCAAGCGGTGAAATAGCTTGCCTGCGATCTTGCGTTTGGTCGGGCCCAGCGCGGCTGTATTCCACTCCGCGCCGTCGGGGTCGTCCATCGAAATAAAAGTCGGTTCGCCACCCATTGTCAGGCGCACATCCAACGCATTCAGGTCGTGGTCGATGCGCTGGCCCAAGCCTTCGATTTCCAGCCATTGTGCGTCGCTGTAAGGCTTGGTGACGCGCGGTGCTTCCCAGACCCGGGTCACCGACATGGTGTGTTCGAATTCGCATTCGCAGGGATCGGAAACGCCCGTTACCGGCGCGGCGGACGTGGGTTCCGGGGTACAGGCCAGCGGAATATGCCCTTCTCCGGCGAGCAAACCCGAGGTCGGATCCAGGCCGACCCAGCCGGCGCCGGGCAAGTAGACCTCGCACCAGGCGTGCAGGTCGGTAAAGTCGGTGGTGGCGCCCGATGGACCGTCCAGCGATTTCACGTCCGGCACCAGTTGAATCAGATAACCCGAGACAAAGCGGGCTGCGAGCCCGAGGTGGCGCAATAGTTGCACCAGCAGCCACGAGGTATCGCGGCAAGAACCGGTGCCTATTTCCAGGGTTTCTTCGGGCGTCTGCACGCCGGGTTCCATGCGGATGGTGTAGGCGACATCGTGTTGTACCCGCTGATTCAAGGCCACCAGAAAATCGACGCTACGGGTGGCTTCTCGCGGCACTTCGGCCAGGTAGGCGGCAAATAGCGCGGTGGCCGGTTCTTTA
>JAMFSV010000122.1 GCA_026225455.1 Burkholderiales bacterium
AGAAGCTGAAATTCTGGCCGCAGGTTGCGGCGGTGAAGGGGTTTCCGGCTTTGCCTAAGGTTTATCATTGTCATCCGGTGGGGTTGGTGGGGAATTTCAGCGGATGTCCGTCGACATGTAAGACGGAAATTTTCCAGTTTGATACCACGGAGGGAGCTTTCATAATTTCGAAAGAGGCTTTTGAATTCATTCTGGCGGCAGAGGGATATAAAGATCATCCATATGTGCCGGACGGCGATCAGTCAAGCGGCGTAACGGTTGGCTATGGCTACGATCTGGGACAACAGAGCTTTGCGCAAATTGCAACGGATCTAAGTGGTATTTTCTCCGCTGAACAAATTGCGAGACTCCAAGGAGCTGCGGGAAAGCATGGAAGTCAAGCGCGACAGCTACAGCCCTCATTGGAAAACATACCTGTCACTAAGGATATGGCGCTACGATTGGCGGTGGTGATGAAGAGAAGGTACGCGCAGCAAACGGTCGACGCATTTCCAGGAGTTAGGAATCTTCACCCCCACTGCCAAGGTGCCCTTCTGAGCCTCGTGATTAATCGCGGTCCAGGGATGGTAGATGAGCCCCACCAAAAGACACGGGCACAAATGAGAAAAATTAGAAGCGACGTCGCGTCTAATAACTCTATAGATGTGCCGGTTCAGTTGAGAGCAATGAAAGCACTTTGGGCTGGAAGTGGTCAAGGGGGCTTGTTGATTCGTCGAGAAAATGAAGCAGTTCTCTTTGAAAAAGGAATTAATTGTAATTGTTGGAGATAATTTTGTGAAAAATAATATTTTGTGTCTATTGCTTCTGCTGGCATTTTCACGTGTCGCGATGGCTGAAACTTTATGCAATAGCAAAGTAACCCGCGAGCTTGAGACGTGCGCCAAAAATAATTTTGAATTATCAGATAAACAGTTGAATGGTGCCTATAAAGATATAGCGTTAAAATTTTCAGAGGGAGATAGGCAGACGCTCATGAAGGCTCAAAGAGCTTGGATAGCATACAAGGAAAAAACTTGTCAAGGCGCCTATGATGCAACTAGCCCTGGCGAGGAAGCGGGAGTAGATAAATGGACCTGCCTTGATGAAATTACAAAAACTCGCACAAGGGAATTGCAGTATCTCGATACTTCATCGGATATGACCGATTTTTTTCATGCTACGGATGTGGTTTCTAAATACTACGAAGGAGGGGACAGGAGTCGATTCATTGAAAAATTGGCAAATAAAGCGCTAGTTAACGACGACGTAAATTGGAACTTGTATGTAACGGAAAACTGTAAGTTAACCGCTTCTCGATTTAATGAGGATAAAAAGGATTGCATGGCAAGACAAAGTTTCTATCGGTATTGAGTTGGGGCTTTGTTCGTACACTGGGTAGTGATCGATGGTGGAGGGCGGAAAGTGCTAGCGACGAAGATCGACGCCGTGCTGGTGACCGCCAGTTTCACGGATGTCTTCGCGCCGGCGCGTAAGCTCACCCGTCAAGCTGACATTTTAAAAGTAGAACTCGTTGTTGCGATTGACGTCCTCCCCATCAGTTAAACTAACCCCCATTCCCAGCCCCCGGTCCTCACCCCATGCCCATACGCGTTCAATTCCGGCTGCGCTTTATGCTTGACGAGTCCATCGCGCTGGGACCCGGAAAAATTGCGTTGATTGAATCCATTGCCCGTACCGGTTCCATTTCCGCCGCGGCCCGGGAGCATGAGATGTCTTACCGGCGAGCCTGGTTGTTGATCGAGCAGGTTAATGCCTGTTTTGAGGAAGCGCTGGTGAGCACCGCGACGGGCGGCAAAGGCGGGGGCGGGGCGAGTTTGACTGAGTTTGGCCAGGAAATTGTCCGGCTTTATCGTGAAGCCGAAACGGCGGCTCAAGTGGCGGCGAAGAAACCGCTCGCGGCGATCACCAAGCGTTTAAGACGCGAAGTTGCTGCGCCCTGATTTCCCGGGGGCTCAAGCGTGCTTGAGGTCAAGCTCAAGCGGTGGCAGTAAGCAACAGGCAACCCACAGCAAGCAGCAGGCGAAACCCACCCGCTAAACCAACTCAAGCATCACGCCGATCTTCCCCAATTGCTGCGTTTCGCTATATCCTACGGTATATAACGATAAGCCTAAATGAACGGCATGAAATAGTGCGAGGTTAATGTGGAAACGAATACGAAGTCACCGAACGTCGAGTTCGGGGATATTTATCAGCGGCTGACGCAACGGTTTATGCCCGATAGCGCGCCCAAGCAAATCGACCCGAAGGCGTTGGCTATCGGTCACGCTGTGCTGGCGTTTCAGCAATTGCAGGACACCTTGCAGCGTCTGGTTGCTTTGTTCGACGGTCAGGCGGCGGGTTCAGGTTCGGGCTCGATTTCAGCCAAGCGGACGCGCGGCTCGCTTGAGCATTTGCTGGATCGCTTAAGGCTGCTGGCAACCATGCCCAAAACGCTGTGGCAGCATGATCTGCATAGTTTGATTGCGCGCGCCGATACCTTGGTTGAGGTGCTGGATTTTATTTTGTTGTCGCGGGCGGTGTCGCGCAAGTCGTTAAGCCTGCTGAATTTGCCGGAGGCTAATTTGTCGGCGCAGGAGGTCGATCAGTTTGCCGATGAGGTTATGCGTCTGGATAGCGCATTTTTTGCGCTTGGGGCGCAACATGTGCTTGATTGTCACGAAAAAGGGATCGGGCTGGATGGGCGGCCGCGGGAAAAATTGATCAATGTGCAGCCGCGTTTGCGCGGAAAACGCAGTGCGCAGAACTAGCCCGGTTGCGGCCTATTGCATTGCTCGCTTGATCACCGTCATGACGCCGCGCAAACCAGGCAAGCTGATGTCCGGTGCCTACACACGCTCGTAATCCGGTTTTGCGAAGCAGCCCTCGATGCCTCTAATCACCCATGCCGCAAACAAAAGTGCGAGATCGGCGCACTCGGCTGCGGCACGGGTGTGCCGGCCGACAGGCGTTTGATCAGGTCGATGAAGCTGGCGACGCTGGCGGTTCTGAGGGGATGGTAATCAACCCCATGCCGGGCGCAGACGCGTTTTAGTGTAGCCATTGCGTCATGGCCGATACAGTCCACCGGAAACACCACCATATGAGCGCGCGGCAGGACGGCGGCGAGTAAACCTCGGCGATCTTCGATGCCGCCGTCGTGCAGGGTCAATTCGCCGCCTGAGGCGAGCACCAGACGGCTCAGTACCGCGTTCGAGTTCGGCCGGCCGCCGACATAGACGATATGTTTGTCTTTGAGACCTGCCAGGGTGCCTGAGGTATCGGTATCGTCCGATGCAAATGAGTTGGACAAGGTTTCTTCGAGCGCGTGCAATTCCGCGGCGGTGGTTTCGGCAATGGTTCTGGTCTGTTCCAGGGTGGCTTCCAATTGCCGACTTTTTTGCTGGCTTTGCAGCGCTTGGCGTTCGGCTTCTTGCCGGCGCGCGGTAAATAAGGCGAGCCGTTGGTCGCGTTCGTCGAGCGCTTGGCGCAATCGTGTTACCTCGGCTGCCAGCTCTGTGTCGGGCAGGGTGGTTTGGCGAGCCAGGCGTGCATTCAGTTGCGTGATTTGTGCGCCGAGTTGCTTTTGCGTGGTTTCGCGCTGCAGGCTCATTTCCTGCAACCGCGCCTGCTGCCGCTCGACTTTGTCTTTGAGTGCCGCGGCTTCGGCTTCGAATGCGACCAAACGGCGAATATCGGCCCGGTTCGCCGCACCGACCAAGTGCGACAGCATATGTACTTCGCCGAACGCCGCTTGACGGAGTTCGATGCTGGCGCCGGGGTGAGTCATCAGCGCCCAGTAGGCACCGGGCACTTCACCGCTATCCAGCGCCGCATGCCATAGGGTGTTTAAGGCCGCATCGCTGGCGGCCGGCTTAAAACGCTTAAGGGTGATGTCATAACGAAGATCCATGGCTTTTTGCAAGGCTTTGGCGGCTTCGCCGCCTTGTTTGGCCAATTGCACTGCTGTGTGGTGGATCTCGAGATCGGTCGCCTGGTCGCGATCCAATGCCGCGTAGCGCGGCACCAGCTTGCGCAGTTCAGCGGTGGTCAAGCAGGTGCCGATGATCGAGCAGAGGAAATTGACATCCAGTTCGACCAAACGCAGCCGTTGCGCTTGCGTTTGCCGCGAGACGACAGCAAGCGGTTTGTCCGGTTTGCAACAGGGGTCTGCCAAACGCGGATAACTCTCTTGACGCTCGCCGCGGCCGGCACTTTGGGCTTGCGCCAGCTTGAAAGGGGGACGTTCCATCACCTACCTCCGGGTGGATCAAAGGCTGGCCAAGGCTCGGTATGCGAGCGATATATTCGGCATTGATACACCCTGGCGCAAGCACCGGGCGGTATCGAAGCAAACCTTGACCAAATTTAATGCGTAATATACCGCAGAATATAGCGACTGGTGTAGCGACATGCCGGGGCGGGTGCGCACCTGCGCCTTGAGGCCTACTTCCTGTGCCGCAGAACTGTAGCCGTCAAATGATAGGCTCCGCGATGAGCTGAACGACTATTAGGTCTCTAGAAGGTTCGCGTCGGATTGTCTTTCTACACATCGATAGACATCAGTCATTTGAACGAACCCTAATTAAAATATACGGCCTTGCCGCCCACTCCAGGAGATTACTAATTTAAGACAACTAACTTACAAAGTTGTATTAATCATTGCCTAAAATGAATTTCACCAGAGGGGCCATGTTCGTCGCAGGCTTAGTGGGGACCAATCAATCAGGAGATAACCATGACCGACGTGATGCAAGCGCAATCTTTATCGAAGGTACCGCCGCGATGGGAGCGGGGCGATTTCCTGAAACTCAGGCTGTCCCATCGTGCCGGCCGGCAGGCGACACGATGCCTTGATGCTGACCCCTTTAAATCGAGATCCAAACCGACATCTTCGATGTCGGTTTTTTTATGTGACCCATCCCATCTGCGCCGTGTCACCCTGGCCGTGCTGGTACCGTTGGCGGTGGGTCTATGGTGCGGTTCGCAAGCCTCTGCGCAAGCATTGCCGGGCGGCGGTCATTTTGTGGCCGGCAGCGGCACGATCGGCGGTAATGGGACCACTCTGACCATCAATCAAAGCTCGCCGTCGGGGCGCGGCATTATCGACTGGAATAGTTTTTCGATCGGTAATGGGCACAATGTCGTCTTTAACAACGGCAGCGGGGCGACGCTGAACCGCGTTACGGGCGGCAATACCTCGGTGATTATCGGTGCGCTGTCGGCGACCGGCAGTCTCTACTTGATTAATCCGCAAGGCATTGTGGTTGGACCGACGGGGCTGGTCAGCACCGGCGGCCGATTTGTGGCCTCGACCCTCGATACCGGCAACGATGCATTTATGCAAGGCGGCCCGCTGACATTGACGGGTAACTCGACCGCCAGTGTAGTCAATCTGGGTACCATCAGTTCGACCGGCGGCGATGTGTTTTTGATTGCGCGCAACGAAGTAGTCAACCAAGGCGCGATCATTGTGCCGAACGGCAGCGCCGAATTGGCGGTGGGCCAGGAAGTGTTATTGCAGGATTCGTCGAGCAGCCCGCAAGTGTCGGTGCTGGCCGGCAGCGCCGGCAATGTATTAAATCTTGGCACCATCAGTGCGGCCCAGGTGAGCCTGCAAGCGGCGGACGGCAATGTCTACGCGCTGGCGGGCAATGATGGGGCAATCCGCGCGACCGGTACCGCGACGCGCGACGGCCATATCTGGCTGGTGGCCGATCAAGGCCAAGTGACGGCGAGCGGCACCCTGAAAGCGGTCAATGCCGACGGTACGGGCGGCACCGTCGAAACCGATGCCAATACTTTGTCGGTCGACGGTGCCACCGTATCGGCCGGCACCTGGAAGCTGGCCACACCGTTGTTTACGCTCGATAGCAGCACCACGCCGAGTTTTACGCGCAGCTTGAATGCGGGAACTTCGATTGATTTGACCGCCACCGGAACCGGCTCGCAAGGCAACATAACCGTCGCTTCGAACCTGCAATGGAACGGTGCCGCATCGCTGAGCTTGGACGCGAATCACGACGTGATCGTCGATCCGCATCAAGTGCTGCAAAATACCGGCAGCGGAAATCTGACGCTGCGCGCCGATAATTCGGCGCAGGACAATGGCGGCAGCGTAGCCAACTTTGGCACCGTGGATTGGTCGGGCAGCAGCGGTATTGTCAGCATGTTGTACGACATGAACGGCAGCGACACGCCCGGTACCCTGCGCTCCAACCCGGCATGGGCCGCCGCGCCGTATAGCGGCCTGTTGAGCCAGATCACCACTTACAAGCTGGTCAATTCGATGGCGGATTTGCAGAACGTGGCGCTTGACCTCGGCGGGGTGTATGCGCTTGGGGTCAATCTCGACGATAGGCTCAACCCGCAAGGTTTTAATGCCTTTACCTTTAATCCGCTCGGCAGCGTTGCAACGCCGTTTACCGGGCAATTCGACGGCATGGGGCACACCATCGATGAGCTTTCGGCGTCGGTGACGGCGCAACTGCCGCAAACGTACGGCGAGTTGTTCGGCGTGATCGGTGCCGCCGGTGTGGTGCGCAACGTCGGTGTGACCAACGTCCAAATCTATTCCAATGACAACCCCACCGTGGTCGGCATGCTGGCCGGTCAGAACCTGGGCACCATCGTCAATACCTACACCACCGGTTATTTGGGTTTTAACGATCAGAACACGACCATCGGCGGTTTGGTTGGGGTCAACCGTGGCCTGATCGAGCGCTCCTGGAGCAGTGCGACCAATTTTGGCAATCGCGCGACTACCATACAAGGCCGGCTGGTCGGCAGCAACTACGGCACGATTGCCCAGTCCTATGTGGTGGTGGCGGACGAGGTGTCGTCGGGCGGATTGGTCGGCGACAATTACGGCACCATAACGCAATCCTATGCCGTAGACCGTACCTTCAACGCGGTGGGTGTCGGCGGACTGGTTTCCAACAATGAAAGCAGCGGGGTGATCAACCAGTCGTTCGTGACCGGCACGCTTGAAGGTGTTACCCAGAACAACGGCGCCATCGCCGGCATCAATAGCGGCACCATTGACAACGACGTCTACTGGGACGCACAGACGACGGGGTTGACGCAAAGCTCCGGCAGCGGCACCCAACTGCCCGCGGCCAACGGCCTGACCACGGCGCAGATGAGTGTGCCCTCAAGCTTCGCTTCGTGGGACTTCAGTCCGACCGGCGTATGGACCATCCCGGCGGGCGGTACCTATCCGATCTTGCGTTGGCAGTTGGCTCAGTGAGCGGGAGGCAACTATCCGACACGTGCGGCGCTATGTCGCATTCAACGCCGGGCCGGCAGTTTGACTAGTCGGCAGGGAATGCGGCGCGCGGTTCGCGCAGCCTCGGCGTGGGCGGCTCTGCTCGCCGGCATGGCTGCGTGCATGACCCTGGGCGCACTTGCCCCGGCTGTTTATGCACAGTCATATCGCGACGTGGCACCGGTGCCGCCGCCCAGGGACAATCGGCCCGCAGCGCCGCCAGCGCCAGTCCAACCATCGGGCAAGCCGGCGCAAATTGCCGTCGCGTCGCTACGCGCCCTGGCTTTCGTCCCGGCCGCCGAAGCAAACGCGCAGGCGCCGTCTGCGACCGCTCAGGCAGCCGTCACGGCTGACCATTTGCCGCTGCTCGATGCTGCGTTTCTGCACAGCTTCGATGCCGACCTCGGCCGGCCGCTGACTTTTGCGCGGCTGGCGCAGATCCGGCGCGCGGTGATCCAGCGCTACCGCACCGCTGGCGAGCCGCTGGTTGACGTGTACCTGCCGGAACAGGACGTGACGGACGGCAGAGTGCGTATTGCTGTCGCGATCTATCACTTGGGCCAGGTGCGCGTCAGCGGCAACCGCTATTTTTCCAGTGCCTTGCTGGTTGGCGAGATGCCGCTTGCGGCGGGTGCGCCGATCCGCGAAAACGATGTGGCATCCGGCCTGGTGCTGCTCAATGACAATCCCTATCGACAGGTTGAGGTGGTCTACGCGCCGGGCGCGACGCCAAATACCACCGACGTGATACTGCAAGCCGAGGATCGTTTGCCGCTGCGGGTGAATGCCGCTTATGACAACGCCGGGGTGCCGCAACTCGGGCGCGAACGTTATTCCGCCGGCATCGACTATGGCAACCTGTTTGGCCTGGACCAGCAGATCGCTTATCAATTTACCGCCAGCAACGACATTTTCGGCAATCATCCTTCAACCGATGGCGGCACCGGCAAGCCGAGGTTTGTGGCCGATTCAATCAACTACGTGGCACCGTTGCCCTGGCATGATCGACTCGAACTGTTCGGGGTTTTTGCACAAAGTACCCCAAGCTTGCCCAACAGCTTGGCTCAGACCGGCGTATCCGCCCAAGTCAGCGCGCGTTACGACTGGCTGCTGCCGATGGCCGCCGGCTGGCGGCAGCAGACCCAGTTCGGCTACGACTTCAAGCGGTCCAACAACAATCTGGAGTTCGGCGGTTTCCAGGTATTTAATTCGAATACGCATATTCACCAGTTTCTCGTGGCCTACGATGCGACCCGTCCCGATGCGCTTGGGCAAAACCATGCAAATCTGATGCTGGTGATGAGTCCGGGTGGGCTGGACGGCGACAATAACGACAGTGCTTTTAATGCGGCGCGCTTCGGCGCGAAGTCGCGTTATGTTTATTCGCAACTTTCCGGCCAGCGCGATGTGACGCTGGGCGCAGGCGTGTCGTTGACACTGCGCGGCTTGTTTCAATGGACGCCCGACACCTTGCTGCCGAGCGAGGAGCTTGGGCTGGGCGGCGACAGCAGCGTACGCGGCTATGATCCCTATGTTGTACTGGGCGACCGCGGCTGGAATCTGCAAACCGAATTGCGCAGCCCGAGTTTTCCGTTCGGCGCAAGCAGTGCGGCCGTGCAGCCTTTTATCTTTGTCGACGCGGGACATGTCTGGACCAGCATCGACCAGCCGGCCGAGGTCGGCAACAGTTCATTGTTGAGCACGGGCGCGGGGCTGCGCTTTCAGGTAGGGCGTTATGTCAGCGCGCAGGGCACATTGGGCAAGCCCATGCGTAGCGCGGTGCCGAACGGCTCAAAGGCGCCGCTGGTGGAATTTTCTGTGACGCTCGGGAGCTAAAGCGGATAAGCCGGCGAGCCGCGGCGGATTACCCGCCGCGGCTCGCGGTGAAGACTTGAATCGATTTAGAAATTGAAGTTGTCGATATTGCCGGCATCAAAGGTGGTCGGCGGTCCGAGTACAACCTCGCCGTCTTTGCCGATGGTGCGCGAGCCGAGCTTGCCTGCGGCGAAGGTTTCGCCTTCTTTACCGGTAATCTTGCCCGAAGCCAGGTTGGCGGCTGCATACGCTGCAAGATAACCCAGGTCGCTCGGATTCCACAACTGGAACGCCTGCACCGTGCCGTTCTTGACGAAGGCGCGCATTTGGTTAGGCGTACCCAGTCCGGTAATGGCTACCTGACCTTTTTTCGGCGAAGTCGACAGATACCGTGCCGCGGCCGAGATGCCGACGGTGGTGGGCGAAACAATGCCTTTCAGATTCGGGTAAGCCTGCAGCAATCCTTGGGTTTCAGTAAACGATTTTTGGTCGTCATCGTCGCCATAGGCGATTTTGACCAGTTTGATCTTGGCGTACTCGGGTTTTTTCAACTCGTCCTGCATGTACTTGATCCAGGTATTCTGGTTGGTCGCGTTGGGCGTCGCCGACAAAATCGCGAATTCGCCGCTGCCGCCGATCAGTTTCGACAGCAACTGGATCTGGCCGCGTCCGATCGATTCAGCATTGGCCTGATTGATAAAGACTTGCCGCCCATCCGGTGCGGTGTCCGAGTCGAAGGTCACGACCTTGATGCCCTGCGCCATGGCTTTTTTCAGGTAAGGCACCACGGCGTTCGGGTCATTGGCGGCAATCACGATGGCATTTTGCCGTTGCGTAATCAGCGTGTTGATGTATTGAACCTGCGACGATGCACCGGCATCCGAGGGGCCGACAACTTTGCCCGCACCGCTGAGTTCCTTGATTGCGGCCATGCCGCCGTCATCGGCAATCACTTCGTAGGGGTTGTTGATCTGCTTGGGAATAAAAGCGATCTTCAAGTCTTTTTTGAGCCCGTCGCTGGTCTGTGCCATCACCTGGCAACTGACAGCGGCGAAGGTCAGGCACAAAGCGCCACTTAATGCACCGCGTACCACCGGCCGCGTCAGCGCTGCGAAATTTTTCATCATCTTAGGTCTCCTGGGATTGATGCATGCCCCTGCGTGGGAGTCATGCTTGGTGTTTACCGACGTTTAAAACATGCGCCGTTTAAAACATGCGCCGTTTAAAACATGTGCCGCTTACAACCTTCAACTCAACCACTGCGATCATGCCTGCTGCTCCGTTGCCCGGGTGCTGTCTATTTCCGGGCCAGTTCTGCCGCGATCTGCCGTCGATCCCGCCCGCTGCGCCAACGTTGCGCCAGATTGGGTATGAGTACCGATGACAGCAGCAGAATGCCGGTGACGATGGTCAGCACTTCGCTGGAGACGTCGTATAAGGTCAAAGCGTTTTTCAGCACGCCGATGATCAGGAGCGAGAACAACACGCCAAACAGGGAACCGCTGCCGCCGAAGATGCTGACGCCGCCGAATAGGACGGCCGCGACCACCGTGAGTTCGAAACCTTCGCCGTTGTCGCCCCGCGCGCTGGAAAACCGCAGCGTATAGATAATGCCCGCCAGCGCACTCATGGCGCCGGACATGACGAATAACTTGAGTTTGGTGCGATCGACATCGAGCCCGGAAAACCGCGCCGCGACCGGGTTGGCACCCATTGCATAGAGGCTGCGGCCGAATGGCGTGGCCTGTAGCAATACGGTGAACGCCGCCGCTGCCACAATGACCAGAATAAACGGCAGCGGCAGGAAATTCGCCAGCGTGCCGATGCCGAAATCGGTATATCGCGCCGGAAAATCGGCAATTGCCTGATCGCCGAGCAAGACATAAGCCAAGCCGCGATAACCGGCCAGGGTGCCGATGGTTACGGCGAGCGAGGGCAGGCCCAGCTTGACGATCAGCAGGCCGTTGATCAGCCCGGCCAGCACACCCGCGGACAACACCAGCAGCAATACCAGCGGCATCGGCAGACCCAGATGCCACAACACACCCATCAGGGCGCTGGCCATGCCCAGCACCGAAGCCACCGACAGATCGATTTCCGCGGCCACGATAATCAGGGTCAACGGCAATGCCATCAAGGCGATTTCAGTAAAATCGGCGAGCAAGTTGCCGAGGTTGGTCGGGGCAAAAAAATCCGGTGACAGGCTGCGGCCCAAACCCAGCGAAAGCAACAGCACAATCACCAGCATGCCTTCCCAGCGCAGATCGAAATGACGTGCGGCACGAAGCTGCAGCGCCGGGCGTGCCGCCGCGGTTGCGCTCGCAGCGGCGGTGCCTGCCGCCGGGGTACCCGAATCAGCCAGAACGATTTTATCCATCACGGTGTTTCCTCATCATGCGGCTCAGGACCGAGCGGGCCAGCAGCGTATCGGCGGCAATGGCCGCGACAATCAAAGCCCCTTGAATCGCTTGTTCCCAGAACGGCGATACCCGGAGTACCACCAATGCCATAGTGATCACACCCAGCAGCAAAGCACCCAGGGCGG
>JAMFSV010000123.1 GCA_026225455.1 Burkholderiales bacterium
CGGTGATGATGATTCTGCTGCTGGTGGATATCGGTTTTGCGGTGGTGGGCAAGGCTGCGCAGAAGCTTGACATCGATTCGCTCGCACACCCGGTAAAAGGCGCGCTGACAGTGATGATGCTGGCTTTCCTGATAGGCGTCGTGATCGACCAGGTGCATAGCCAGATTGCTTTGACCGGGATCAAGAGCGAGTTGCAGAGCTGGCTGGTGGCTAAACCTTAATGCGAAAAATCCCCGGCCCAAACTGGCGCCGGGGATTTTGTCCTCGATATTTCTATGCGGCGTCGGGCGAGTGCAGCAGGGCCATCAATTCCAGCACGGCCATATCGAATTCAACAGTCCGTTCCGCTTGCAACCATTGTGTGCTGAAGCTGGGCGTATCGGCTTCGATCGCTATTGTGCGATCGGTTTTCCCGCGTGTAGCGGCTGGGGCGATCTCGTCGGCAGCTTCCAACGGCAGTCCGGTACGACCTTCGGCCGCCGCGCGTGCACGGGCCAGCGGCCGCATGACCGGAGCCGCGGGATGACCGTGGGCCAACGCTAGCTGGAACTGGCGCACGGCTTCTTGCGCCGAGCCGACATGCATCAGGCATGTGGCATAGTCGAAATGCCAGCCGGCTCTCGGTTTGACCGCATGTTGCAGCAAGCGCCGCAACAATCGGGCCGCGGTGACGTATGCGCCATATTCGTCGATCAACTGGCGCACCAGGGTTTCGCATTCGCTGTGATAGTGGTCCGCGTGGGTATAACGCCGCAGCAGTTCGGCGGTATGGGCATTGAGCACACGCAGGCGTTGCAGCAGCGGATCATCGGCGTCGGCCGCCGGGGCCAGCGCCTGCGGCAGGACCAGCAGCGCGCCGATCGCGGTGGCGAACCCGCTCATATCGATGCGCCGCGTCGGATGCTGCTCGCAACTATGGAGGTAGAGGCCGCAGCCGGCATCGTACGGCACCGAAGCGGCATCGTTGCCGGGCAGCACATTGCTTTTGGCGCCGATGTAGATATAACCACCATGATGAGCGAAGCCATGCAGCCGATCATCGGTGTCGATGATGGCCGCGGCTTGCGTAACACCCGCTACCGGGACCAAGGCGTGAGCCGCGGCGTTCAGACAATACAAGGTATCTGCGACGATGACAAATTCGCCGGCTTGAGCGAGCTGCGCCACCACGGCGCCGGACTCGAATTCAAGTATCGTGCCGTTGGCGTCCGTCTCGTGGATGACATCCAATGGATCGGAATTCGAGACCCCGGTGCCTGACTGCGATAGCGACAGATAAAGGCGTTCCTGAAACGATGCAATAGCGCTCAAGGTACGCCCGTGGCCGCCGGCCCGAGCTGAAAATATCGGCTCTTCGGTCGGCGTTGCCGCGTGTTCGGGCCAAGTAATACGAATCACCTGGTCGGTGAGGCGGTCGATCAGCAGCAATGCCCCATCATGCAGTACTGGACCCGATCCCTCGCGCACTTTGACCAGCTCGGTGCTGCGGCGCAGGCGCAAAGTGCTATCCAGTTCAGCGAGATAACACATCGTGCCGCTGCCGCGAATCGCTTGCAATAACACGGCATAGCCGTTGGGCAATGGACATAGGCCGCTTACGCTATGAACTTGCGAGTCGATGGCGTCGAGTTCGACCCATTCGAGCCGTTCGGACGCGCTATCGAGTTTTGCCAGTACATGGTGCGGTGCAATCGAATCCTGAAAACCGATCAGTAATGTCGACATTGATATTATCTCCGGGAAAGTGCTGTGGTCATTACGCCTTATGCAGCGATGCCGCTCGTCTGCGGGTCTTCCGCGCTTGTTGCTGCAGGTGTGGCAAGCTTGCGGCGCAGCATTTGTGTGACCTGCTTGAGGTAGCCGGTCGCGCTCTCGAAATCGCGTAACTCAAGACTGGCGCGGGCGTTTTTTTGCAACTGGACCAGTTCCGGATGAGTTTCCGAGAGCGCCAACTCAAGCTGATAAAGCGCTGCATGCACGTCGTTTTGCTGGAATTTGCAGAACGCCAGGTCCAGATACCAATCCGCTTCCACTTTGACCGGGCCGGTCATGAGACGCTGCAATAATTGGGCGGCGTTCTGATAGTCTCGATCTTCATCGATCAGGCTACGCACCACATCCTGCAATTCCTTCGCATGCCGCCCGCCTTGTTGCGCCAATTCCAGCAAACGCGGGGTGAATCCGTTCAAGGCATGCAGCCGGCTCGCCATGGCGTCGCGCCGGGTACCCTTCACCTGGGTCCCCGGGGGCAATACGTGTATGTCGTAAATTTCGGCGGCGAATGGGCTGAGATCCAGCCAGCGCGGTTGCAGCGTCTCGCGTTCAAGAATGTGCAAACCGCAGCCGATGCCGCGCGGCATTGCCGACGACGGGCTTACCTTGTCGCCGCTACTCTTGCTGCGGTCGCGAATGCGGCTGGTGCCGACATACATGTTATGGGCGTCGCAGGCGACACCGCGCAGGTAACCGTCGAGCTTGGGGAAGGCGGCGCGCGCGGGGCCGGCGACATGTCTGACCGAACCCGACATCGAGCCGACGCAGAGCAATTCGTCGCCGATAGCAAACAAGCCGTGTGGATGATGGATTCCTTGAGCGGAGGCGGCCCGGTCGTCCAGGCAGATTACCTGGCCCTGGGTTGCGTTGCGCCAGGACCCGTTGGTGCGTGGTCCGAACATCGACAGATAAAGCTTGCCTTGGTGTTGGCGCAGCGAATTCATGTGCAATGTATCGAAACCCGGTTCGAGTTCGAAATAGACACGCTCTTCGGGTTCGCCGCCGGCCGGCCAATCGACGCGAATCACCTGGTTGGTGCCGCTGCTGACAACCAGCAGAGCGCCGTCATGTTCGATCACCGAGTGACCGTCGCTGACCAGCTTTAATTCCGCCATCCGGCACAAACGCAAATCGTGATCGAGTTCGCCGATGCAACTGATGCTGTGCATCTCGCGCACCGCATGAAAGATCACGATATACCCGTCGCCACGTGGGCAGATGCCCATGCCGCCATAGACCGGCAGCCCCGGTTGATCCAGCTTGACCCATTCCAGGGCTTCGCTGTCGGTGTCGAATTTGGCCAAGGCATAGCCGGGTGGGCTGGTAAAACAGAAGCTGATCAGCAATTGGGTCACAATGCGCCTCGCTGGAAGTGCGGAATATCGATAGGAATGTTTACCTTGGCATGCCGGCCAATCCGACATGTTTCAAGCGGGTTTGCCGCCTGAGCCTTGGCCGGACGGCAACGCGGCAGGGTAGGTAGTGTCAGCTTAGTTGGCCGCGCGCAGGTAGTCGCGAGCCGGGGCGAATTGGCGTCGCGCCAAACGAAACATCAACGCACAGTACCGACCGTGCGGCGCGGACTTCAGGATGCCGTACCGACATGGCTGTACACGCGTCGCTTCGGCGGGCGCTTGAGCTCTTCGCTTCCGGCGGCACACAACCGCGTCGGCACGGGCACACTCAAGGCATTATTTCCGCAGGCACGTTCGGGAGTTGTGCATGGTAGATCCGGTCAATCGAAGCGGCGCGGCGGACACAACGCCGGAGCCGTCCGCCGCCAACGAAGGCGTCGGTGGTGGTGGCGGTCCGCGCTCAAGCGCGCGCAGCAGGTTCTCTTCGTTTTTCGATTCGTTTGGAAGCGCACCGCGCACCAGTCGCAGTAATCCAACCGAAGGCGCCAGACCGACAGGCAGCGCGAGACCGACAGGGAGCACGCGCAATAATGCGCCCCCGGATAAAGCCCGGGGCGCCTCCGACAGGCCGCGGGACGGTTTCGACTACGGCCGCCCCGACATGCCGCAACCGCATTATTTCGGTTTTCCCCGTCCGCTCAGGATGCGCTACGGCGGCGGGTTTGGCAGCGGGTCCTATGGCGGTGGTTTCGGTGGCTTCGGCGGCCGCTTTGGCGGTGGTTTCGGCGGCGGCATGATGGGGCGCATGATGTTGCCTGGAATGGGCATGGGCCTTGGGATGATGGCGGGTAACCTGTTGATGCCCGGCAGTTTCGGCTTCGGCGGCCAGTTACTCGGCATGGCGGGATTCGCGGCGGGGGCGGCCCTGAGCTACCGCAGATCGAACCGCTTTGGTTCTTCCTATTCGATGGGAGGGGGTATGCCTTACGGCGGTGGTTACGAACGACCTTACGGTCCGTCCCCGTTCCGCTTCGGCTCCTCTTACGGCTCGCCGATGGGGATCCCGGGGCACTATCCCCAGCATTGGGGCTACGGCGGATATTTTCCGCAGGAACGCCCCTACTTTATGCCGAACCCCGGCACTTGGCATCAGCAATCCTACGAGGGGGCGTGGCGCCAACCTTATCCCCCCGGCGGCATGGGCGGTGAACATGCGCATACGTCCGGAACGCACGGCGCCGAAGGACCTCCTCCACCCGAAAAACCTGACTGGCGCGGCATCTTGGGGCTGGGGCCGGATGCAAACGTGGCGGACGTTAAAAAGGCATACAAGGCCGCGGCGCTCAAATGTCATCCCGACAGGGCACCTGCGTCGGCAACTAAGGAGGAAATAGACGAAAGAACGGATAAATTCCAGAAGCTGGGCGCAGCCAAAGAAGCCGCTTTCAAGGATTTAGGATATGAAGGCACTTGAAACTGTAAGGGCTTAAAACCGCAACGTGTAGCATGGCGTGGAATTAACTTCCCACGCCAATGTCCCCAGGTATACCGACGTGGTGTCGGGATACCTGGGCCAGTTGCTCAAGCTAAGCTGCCGCCCGCATCATCTGGTCACTCGGTAAATGTGAATTTTTCAGGAAATAGGTAACCGACATGGTCGGCGAATCGAGGCAATAAACTGCGTGGAACCAGCCGACCGGCAACACCAGCAATTCTCCGGGGTGGACGCAGACTTCGATGGGCCGGGCCTGGGCGAACGCCGGGTAGCGTTGATAGTCGGGCGCCTCGGGACGGACCCAGCAGCGCTGATGATTGTTATAAGCGCGCATCACGTAAAGCGCCGCCGCCTGGTCGGGCGAATACAAGGTAAATTTCTTGCGACCGATGACCTGGTAAAGCAGGGCTGGGCGCGGATCGCGATGCAACTTCGTCGCTGCCACGTGCGGCGCTACGGCACCGAGCCATAGCTGAGGTTGACGGTAGGCTTCCGGGCCGAAAAAATGCGGAATGAAATCGGCGCGCATCGCTTCCGGCAGCACGCAGCCCATGGTATAGGCCGGATGATGGCCGCGCAGCATGCGGTCGGTTGCGGTGTCGTGTTGTTTTACCCGTTCGACAAATTGCCCCAGGGTTTCGCGAAACTGCGCGCCGCGTTCGATCAACGGCAACTCGCCATAGCGCTGCGCCAGTCGATCCAGGCCCCAATGCTGATATGGCGTGGGCAGATCCAGGCCGGTTGCGATCAGCGGTTGGCTCAGCGACAACGCAGCTTCAATGCACTCCGCGGTGGGCTGCGCGATACGCTCGACGGCAGTGGCCCGATAAGCGGGGCGCACCTGTTCGGTGGCTGCCTGATACTGTTGCGCCAGTTCGGGGATGGGCCGCAAGAGGGCGACCACCAGCATGAACAAGAGTTCGGCGCTGCCTTCCACGCGAAACTGCCGGGTCAACTCGGGAGCACGATAGTCCAGGCGGTGATTTTCCTGCACCAGCCAGGCAATGGTTTTCAGCTCGGTGACGACCCGGGTCTGTGGTTGCGGGTGCAGGCCCTCGCTCACATGCACACCATCACGGCTGATCCGCAACACGATGGGATACTGGCGCGTGCCGTTGACGATTATTAATTGGCACACCGCTTCGATGCCTTCCGGATTTTCAAAACCTTCCGCGATCAGGGCCAGAAAACGCCGAATCAGTTGCGCGTCCGGGGTGTCGACGGGTGACAGGTCAGTGCTCTTCATGAGTGGCCTGCGCGGTGGGTTTGGGCACCGGCCGCATCGAGCGCGGGCAATATAAAACACGCTTGACCATCGCTTCAAATGCCTCCAGCGGCAAGGCATCGTAGGACGCATCGAAAGACGGCGCATCGTAATATTCGCAGAAATCACGGGTTGCATCGAAGAAGGGTTGCCCGATGAAATCCTCGCGAACATGCTTGTCGCGGCCGATGTGATGATAATAATAATAGCCCTGGAATGCTCCGTGATGCAGCACGATGGCATGGTTTTCGTCGGACACGAAAGGCTTCAGGATAGACGCTGCGATATCCGGATGATTGAAGGTGCCGAGCGTGTCGCCGATATCGTGCAATAAGGCACACACGACATACTCGTCGTCGCGGCCGTCGCGCAATGCGCGTGTCGCGGTTTGGCGGCAATGCGTCAGGCGGTCGACCGGGTAGCCGCCATAATCCCCCTCCAGGAGTTTGAGATGGGATAAAACACGTCCCGCCAGTCCTGCGGCAAAAGGAATGAATTCCCGCACGATGATGCGCCAATCATCGGCTGTGCTGTCGCGGATATCCTGGAAGTCGGCGTGTGGCCCTGAGCGGTCTAGTGGCTGCATAGTGGTCCCGGTGCTCGACCGCACCGGCGATGAGTTGATATAGGAACCGAGTATCGGCTGCGCGATCCCAGCCGGCCATGCGATCCGCGAAAATATGCACTGCGGCGCGAAGCGCTTCGGCCCCCATATATCGCCTACTCCCTACTCGTTCGGCCGCCGTGCCGCTTCAAAACGCGATGCCAGCTCATGCCGTAGTTTTTTGCGCAGGCCCGCGGCTTCAAAGCGGCGCTGTTCTTCCGGGGTGGAGGGGCGCAATGGCGGGACCGCCAGCGAACGGCGCTCGTCGTCGACCGCGACCATGGTAAAAAAACAGCTATTGACGTGGCGCACCACCTGGGTGCGGATGTTTTCCGCAATCACCTTGATGCCGACCTCCATCGACGAGGTCCCGGTAAAGTTGATGCTGGCCAGAAAACTGACCAGCTCGCCCACATGGATGGGTTGCAGGAACATCACCTGATCGACGCTGAGCGTCACCACGTAGCTGGCGGCGTAGCGGCTGGCGCAAGCGTAGGCGGCTTGGTCCAGCAGTTTGAGGATGGTGCCGCCATGGACGTTGCCGGCAAAATTGGCCATGTCAGGTGTCATCAACACGGTCATGTTGAGTTGGTGCGCGGGCATATCCATGGTGTTTTCCCCAATATCGATTAACGGGCAGCGCCGGCGGCTTGATCCGCTCAGACGGTTTTTAGTCGATTTTACCCAGTGGCGGCAAGCTTTCAAAGGCCAGGGTGTTTCGACCCAGGGTGTTTCGACTTTTCGCGGTTAATCATCGCACAAACGCGCGGCGCGAGACACCACGCCGTCGAATGTGTCCAATTGACAAGGAATGGCGCCCGCGGTACGCGACAGATTCCCGGCGATCAAGGCGCTTCCTTCAACGGTTGCCCGGTGCCCGAAGATCGTTCAGGTCTTCGCCGGGCTTCAATCGGCCGTTGCCGGGCGAATCGTCGAGGGGCTTTTACACCACCGTCGACAGACCCAGAGTCAGGATCAAGGCGACGATTGAAATGAGCGTCTCACACACGGTCCAGGTCTTGAAGGTCTGCGGTACCGTCATGTTGAAGTATTCCTTGACCAGCCAGAAACCGCCGTCATTCACATGCGACAAGATGAGCGAGCCTGCTCCGGTAGCGAGCACCAGCAACTCCGGACGCACTCCGCCGGCGCTACCCGCCGCAGCCAATGCGATCGGTGCGATGATGCCGGCCGCGGTTGCCATGGCCACGGTTGCCGAGCCGGTCGCCACGCGGATCAGGGCCGCCACCAGCCATGCCAGAAGCAGCAGCGGCACATGCGCGCCGGTGGCGACTTCGATGATCGCCTTGGACACGCCGCTATCGATCAGAACGCGTCCGAAACCCGCCCCGGCACCCACCACCAAGGTGATGTTGGCGGTCGGCGCCAGACACTCGTTGGTAAACTTCAGGATCGTCTCGCGGGCGAAGCCACGCGTCTTGCCGAAGGTGTAGAAGCTCAGCAGCACCGCCAGCAGCAGAGCCATGTCCGGGTGCCCGATCATCCGCAGAACATTGTTCGCGGTGCTGTTGGGGGCGGCGATCAGGTCGGCCCAGCCGCCGATCAGCATCAGCAAGACCGGCAGCAATACCGTGAGCAGCGTAATGCCGAAACCCGGCAGAGAGCGTCCGCGTGCCTGTGCATCCTGTTCGACGAACTGGCTGGCCATGGGGTTTTCACCTTCCAGCACCACATACTTCGCGATCAACTTGGAGAACAGCGGCCCGGCCAGCGCCGCGGTCGGAATGCCCACCAGCAGCGCATAAAACAAGGTGTGGCCGAGGTCGGCGTTGTATGCCGTCACCGCAAGCAAGGCCGCCGGGTGCGGCGGCACCAAACCATGCACCACCGACAGGCCGGCAACCATGGGAATACCGACCTTGATCATGGAGGTATTGGTACGTTTCGCCACATTGAACGCGATCGGGATCAGCAGCACGAAGCCGACCTCGAAAAACACCGGCAGGCCCACCACGAAGGCAATACACATCATGGCCCAATGCACATTCTTCGGCCCGAAAAGGCCGATCAGGGTGCCGGCGATCCGTTCGGCGCCGCCCGATTCAGCCATCATCTTGCCCAACATGGTACCGAGACCGATAACGATGGCGATATGACCCAGTGTGCCCCCGACGCCGGTTTCGAACGATTTCAAAATCGAGGCGGTAGGCATGCCGGCGGCCAGCGCCAGGACGATTGAAACGATCATCAAGGTGATGAACGGGTTCATTTTGAAGCGGGCGATCAAGACGATGAGTGCCAGCACTGCGAGCGCGGCATAGACCAACAACAGGCTTCCGTGAACGGATCCCATGTTTACCTCCCTGGAGTGTGCGCAACGACGATATTAGAAGTGGTGGCGGATGCCGGCGACCGTAACGAATTGACCGTCTTCGCTCGACGCGCTACCGATTCCTTCAATCCATGCATGGGCGCCTGAAGCATGTTGGTAGATGCCGTTCAGATAGAGATCGGTCCTTTTGGACAGGGCATATTCGCCGCCGATGCTCAACTGATTGTAATTCGCATTGCCGGCCGTGGCGGTATTGGCATGCTGGCTAGTATAGATGTAGCCCAGGGTAAGCAGCGTTGCCGGCGTAAGTTGGTAACGCACACTAGCTTCATAGTTGGCGAACTTGAGTGCGCCGCCGGAAATGATGTCGAACGTCGAATTGGTATAAAGCAATGCAATGGTCGCCAAGCCCACGGTGTAGGCACCGCCGGCACCAAACACCTGATTGCGCGCAACGCCGCTGATAATCGAAGAGGACAAGCTGTAATAGTTGTCCGAAGGTGCCGCGCCGGCGGTGCCGCTGGCCGGCTGGTCGACCAGGGAATATGCCGCATCCAGCCGCAGTGGGCCATTCGC
>JAMFSV010000124.1 GCA_026225455.1 Burkholderiales bacterium
CATTACTGACGCGCTCAAGCTTCCTACCCGCAGACGAGACGGAGGCGCCGTCCTGCATCGCAAGCGATGCGCGTCTGCCTATTTGGAATTGCTCCGGGTGGAGGTTACCGTGCCGGTCTGTGTTGCCACAGCCGCGGTGCGCTCTTACCGCACCGTTTCACCCTTACCTGATCCCGGACTTGCGCCCGGGCCATCGGCGGTTTGCTTTCTGTTGCCCTGTTCCGCGTGTTGCCACGGATGGCCGTTAGCCATCACCCTGCCCGTTGGAGTCCGGACTTTCCTCCCCCTTCTAACGAAGGCGGCGACTGTCTGGCCCGCTTTGCGACGCGAGTGTAGCACGGCAGGCGGTGCGCGGCGACCCGCAACGTATCCACCGCACCCTCCGCTACCGCCTCAGGCCGAGACGCGGCGGCGACTTCTGAATACCTGCGGGTCGGCATAAAACGCGGCATCGGCATTGGCCGCCCACCAGCCGGGAATACCCAGCACCGGCAGCGGCGCAAAATCGCGCGGGGTTTGCACCAACGCCACTTGAGCCGCCGCCACCCGGTCCAGATGAGCCTGCCGTTGCGCCTCGGGCCAGCCGAAATAAGCGGGCGGCACCTCGACGATCCAGGTATGGGCGGTAATGGCCTTATACGGCGCAACCAGTTTTTCCAGCAAAGCATGGCCGAATGGCCGCGCTTCGCACAAGCGCCCCCACGCGTCGCGTCGCTCGACAAACAGCGTATGCCAGTCGAAACCGCGTAACGCATCGCTCAGTGAACGGTCGGCGCAGGCCAGCAGAATCGCATTCTCGTCGAATAAGGTCAGCGCATCGCGGACTCCGCCGCGCGTCGGCTGGATCCCGTCGACGGCAATCTGACGGGCCTGACGCGCGTTTAATGCGGCCTTGATTTGCGGGAACGCAAACCACATCGCCGCATTGAAAAAATCATGGAGATTGGCGCGGGTGGGTACCGCGCCGCTTGCCGCGATATGTGCTTCATAGGCCCTGCCCGCCGGCAACTCGTCCTGCGCCACAAAACGCACCGGCATGGGCGCCGCGACACGCGCCTGTACCGCCTCCGATGCGGCGGGCAGAGGCACCGCGCCGCCCTCGGTTGCCAGTTGTTGCGCCAGCGCCTGGCGGTTCATTTCCGCGCGCCAAGCCGGCGCCCCGCTGGGCAAAACCTGCTGCCATTGCCGGCTGCGCGCGGCGACTGCCGTCAGCCAGGCGCAGGTCCAGTCGACCGCCCGCAATTGGTCGGCAAGCTGCACGCCGGCCTCAGGGTTCAAGGCGTGGGGTGCCGGATGCGGATTTAGCATGCGGCACCCGGCGTCAATGTGTACCGCGCGGGCTCAGAGCAAACGCCAAGCGATAGACTCACCGGCGCGCAACGGCACCACCGGCAATTCATCGGCGAGAAACTCGGCCGGCAAGGTCCAGCTCTCGCGGCGCAAGGTGACGCTGCCGGGATTACGCGGCAGACCGTAAAAATCGGCGCCGAAGAAGCTGGCAAAACCTTCAAGCTTGTCGAGCGCGCCGGCCGCGTCGAACGCCTCGGCGTAAAGCTCCAGTGCATGCAGCGCGGTATAGCAACCGGCACAGCCGCAAGCATGCTCTTTCAAACCCTTGGCATGCGGGGCGCTATCGGTGCCCAGAAAAAACCGCGGACTGCCCGAGACGGCGGCTTGCACCAGCGCGACGCGGTGAGTTTCGCGCTTGAGCACCGGCAAACAATAATAGTGTGGGCGGATGCCGCCCTGGAAAATCGCATTGCGGTTATACAGCAGGTGATGCGCCGTGATGGTGGCGGCCAAAGTGCCCGGTGCCGCTGTTGCATCGCGTACGTAGTCCGCCGCGTCCCGGGTGGTGATGTGTTCGAACACCACTTTGAGGGCCGGAAAATCGCGACGCAACGGAATCATCACGCGGTCGATAAATACTTTTTCGCGGTCGAACAAATCGATGTCGCTGTCGGTCACTTCGCCATGCACCAGTAACGGCATGCCCAGTTGCTGCATCACTTCCAGCGTCTTGGCGCATTTCGCCAGACTGGTCACGCCCGCATCGGAATTGGTGGTGGCTCCCGCCGGGTAAAGCTTGACCCCATGGACCAGGCCCGAGGCATGCGCGCGGCGGATTTCCTCAGGCGGCGTATTGTCGGTCAAATACAAAGTCATCAGCGGCTCGAACACGGCACCCGGCGGCAATGCGGCCAGGATCCGCTGCCGATAAGCCATGGCTTGCTCGGTGGTGGTCACGGGCGGGCGCAGATTAGGCATGATGATGGCCCGGCCGAATTGCCGTGCCGTATGCGGCAGCACCGCCGCCAGCATCGCACCGTCACGCACATGCAAATGCCAGTCATCCGGGCGGGTGAAAGTCAATGTCTGAGGCAGCGTCTGAGGCAGCGTCTGGGTTTCGTTAGGGTTACTGGGCTGGGCGGGAGCGGCTGTCATTGACGATGTTGGTATCAAGTTATCGGTTATTGGAGCTTACTGCCGGAGCTTACTGCCGGAGATCGGCCGGCCAATCGGCTAAAACCCGGCGGGTGTTGCGGTAAAACCGCGCCTTATGCTGTTTTCAGCGCATCAAAGCATTTATTCGGCTTTTGCCGCGGTGAGGCCGGTGCTATCCTCTATACATGCTGATTGTACCGGCTTGTGTGCCTCGGTAACGTCATGCTGGCTTGTATCACTGATCTAAAAGTAACCCATGTGCCAACTTCTCGGAATGAACTGTGCTGCCCCGACCGACGTGACGTTTTCGTTCACCGGCTTCGCGGCCCGCGGCGGGGTCACCGATCATCATGCAGACGGTTTTGGTATTGCATTCTTCGAAGACAAGGCCTGCCGCCTGTTTATCGACCAGCATGCCTCATGCAGTTCGCCGATTGCCGACTTGATCAAGCGTTATCCGATCAAGTCGACAAACACCATCGCCCATATCCGTAAAGCCACACAAGGGCGCATCGAGCTGGAAAACTGCCACCCGTTCATGCGTGAATTATGGGGCCGGCACTGGATTTTCGCCCACAACGGCGATCTTCAGGATTACGCGCCGACCTTGACCGGCCATTACCAGCCGGTTGGAACCACCGACAGCGAGCTCGCTTTCTGCAGCATTTTGCAGGGCTTGCGCGAACGTTTCCCGGGTGCGGAACAGCCGCCTTTGCCCGAACTGTTCGCAGCGCTTGCCGACTTGACCCGGGTCATCACGCAGCACGGCGTATTCAATTTCCTGATGTCGAACGGCCAGGCTCAGTTCACCCATTGTTCGACGCATCTGCAATATCTGGTGCGCCGCTGGCCGTTTTCGACCGCGCACTTGATCGATGCCGACATGTCGATCGACTTTGCCCGCTACACCACGCCGGAAGACCAGGTTGCGGTGATTGCCACTCAGCCCCTGACCGACGACGAAATCTGGACCGCCTTCAAACCCGGCGACCTGTCCATGTTCCAGGATGGCGAGTTGACCCTCAAAACCAATATTCCGGTGCCGCCCGAAGTGCTTGAAAAAGCCGGCAAGCCGCTGTGCCGCGGCGTGCCCGACGCGGCGGGCGCGCTCTCGCCGGCGCTGCCGGCCGAACCGCTGATTGAACTGGCGGTGGATTGCGAGGATGTCGAGTATTAATTGACTCGGGGGCGCCCTGCACGGGTCAATGCAGGATTTTCGCCAGAAAGTCCCGCGCTCGTTCCGATCGCGGATTGGCGAAAAACTCGGTCTTGGGCACATCTTCGACGATCGCGCCCTGATCCATGAATACCACCCGATGCGCCACTTTTTTGGCAAAACCCATTTCGTGGGTCACGCAAATCATGGTCATGCCGTCCTGCGCCAGCTCGACCATCACATCCAGCACTTCATTGATCATTTCCGGATCGAGCGCCGAGGTCGGTTCGTCGAATAACATGGCGATCGGATCCATCGACAAAGCCCGCGCGATCGCAACCCGTTGCTGCTGACCGCCCGAGAGCTGCCCGGGAAATTTATCCGCATGCGGATTGAGCCCAACCCGCTCCAGCAGCATGGCGCCTTTGGCCAGTGCTTCCTTGCGGCTGCGGCCCAATACTTTGATTTGGGCCAGCGTCAGGTTTTCGGTAATCGACAGGTGGGGAAATAATTCGAAGTGCTGAAAGACCATGCCCACGCGGGCGCGCAGCTTGGGCAGATTGGTCTGGGGCGAGCCGACGGAGATTCCGTCGACGACAATCTCACCTTGCTGAATCGTCTCAAGCCCGTTGATGGTCTTGATCAAGGTCGACTTGCCCGAGCCCGACGGGCCGCAGACCACCACTACCTCGCCTTTTTTTACTTCGGTGCTGCAATCGTTCAGCACCTGGAAAGCGCCATACCATTTGGAAACGTTTTTCAGGGAAATCATCGTGCCAACCTTGGTTAAGGGTATCGCCCCCGTTTGTTGCGTGGGCGGATCGAGCATCACGATGATATCGCTATTGTGTCGCGCCGTGAAACAACAAGACCACATACAGAAATGACTAATCTGTATGTGGCCTGATCATCCAGCGCTAGGGGCGCAGCAGAACTTAGGGGTACAGACCGCGCAAATCGCGCGCAATCAAGATCCGGGTACACGCCACAATAAACGCCGCGGTACGAACCGATACCTTGTGCTCGCTGGCAACTTGCCACACAGCGGTAAAGGCTTCACGCATCACCCGTTCAAGGCGCAGATTGATTTCCTCTTCCGACCAGAAGAAGCTGGAAAAATCCTGCACCCATTCAAAGTACGACACCGTCACCCCACCGGCATTGGCAATCACGTCGGGGATCACCATGATGCCCTTGTCGCTCAAAATGTCATCGGCTTCAGGGGTGGTCGGGCCGTTGGCGCCTTCAACCACGATCTTGGTGCGGATCCGATTGGCATTGCGGCTGGTGATTTGCGCTTCAAGCGCGGCCGGGACCAGGATCTCGGTTTCAATGCCCCAAAAATCGTCCGCGGCAATCGCTTCCGCTTGAGCAAAGCCGCCGACCCCGCCGTGTTCCGCCACATGAGCCAGCAATGCTGTCACGTCGAGGCCAGACGGTTTGGCGATGGTGCCCGTATGATCCTGCACCGCGACGATTTTGGCGCCGGCTTCGGCGAACAACTTGGCGGCAATCCCGCCCACGTTGCCAAAACCCTGCACCGCGACACGCGCTCCGGCAATCTCCAGACCCAGATGACGAGCGGTTTCGCAGGCCACCACAAACACTCCGCGGCCGGTCGCTTCGCGACGGCCCAGCGAGCCGCCCAGCGAGATCGGTTTGCCGGTCACGACCCCGGTGGAGGTTTGCCCCTGGTTCATCGAATAGGTATCCATCATCCATGCCATCACCTGTTCATTGGTGTTGACGTCCGGTGCCGGAATATCGGTGTTCGGTCCGATGATGATGCCGATTTCACTGGTGTAGCGGCGCGTCATACGCTCCAGCTCACCCTTGGACAACTTGCGCGGGTCAACCCGGATACCACCCTTGGCACCGCCGTAAGGCACGTTGACCACCGCATTTTTGACCGACATCCAGGCCGACAAGGCCATCACTTCGGACAGTGTGACGTCCTGGTGATAACGCACGCCGCCCTTGCCCGGACCTCGCGAAATATTGTGTTGAACCCGGTAACCCTCGAAGTGGGCGACCGTGCCGTTGTCGAGATGAATCGGCACATCGACGATCAGCGCGCGCTTCGGGCGCTTCAGGGTTTCGATCCAGCGTGACAGCGAACCCAGATAGGGTGCGACGCGATCGACTTGCTGCAAATACGCGCCCCAGGGACCGAGATGGTCGGGGTTGAGGTACGAAGGAATGGCGTGTTCGACTTTCTGTTCTTGCGACATCAAGCTTTTCTCCGACGGTCGTGACTCGAAACGAGTGGCGCCATTGTCAAAAAACTTGGAATTGAAATCCAATGCCGTTTGCTTATCCGATTATGCATTTTTTGCATAATCGGATAAAACTCAACGATAACGCCCGCTTGCCGCACGTATATGCTTCGATCCCCAGCCATTTTGGGGGCGGCACGGCAAAAAATTGCGTCAGCGGGCGCTCACCTCGGCCGCCTCGGCAAGCGCTACTTCCCATACCCGGCTGATCAACGCTTGGTGCGCGTCGCTGTTTTGGGCCGCCAGCCGGTCGCGATACAAGCGAATTTCCATCGCAATCGTCAATTTTTCCGCATATGGCCCCGACCCCGGCGCATCCAGCCGCACCAGCCGCCCGCTCAGCAATTCATCGGCGACCGCGCTATGCGGTAAAAAGGCAATGCCGTGACCGGCCGTGGTCATGGCTTTCAACCCTTCCGCCATGTCGGTCTCGTAGACCTTCTCCAGACCCAGGGGCACAGGGGTATTGGCAATGATGTAGGCGGTCATGCGCCCCAGGTAGGCATTCAGGGTGTAAGCCAAAAAGGGCGCGCGGGCATTGGCGTTTCCGCTGCCGGAAGCTGTAGCGGTAGCGCCTTGGCCGGCCGCGCCAATTTTCTCGCTGTTACCGATGATCGGCAGCGCGTGGCGGGGTTCACCGCCCCCCGGCACGGGTTCGCCCAGGGGCGCGGAAAACGGGCTCATGGTCTCGCGGCCCAGCACCGCCATGTCGTAACGCGCCGGGTCCAGCATCACCGGATGACTGGGGTGGTGATAACCCATCACCAGATCGCAGCCGCCCTCCACCAACGACAGCAAGGCATCATGCACATTCAAGGCGCGCAAGCGTGTATTCAAGGCCGAAACGCTCAGGGCATCAGGCGCGGACGCAGTCTCCAGCCGGGCGGCGATGCGCTGCAGCCAACGGGGGAAAAACGTCAGCGACAAGGTATGCGGCAAGGCAAATTCGATGGTCGTGTTCGCGGCGCCCGCCTGGCCGCGCAGCAGCGCCCGCGTCTCGCGCATTTGCGACAACAGGGTCAGGGCTTGCTCATGGAACACCTGGCCGGCCTGGGTGAAGCGGGTCGGATACACCGAGCGGTCGATCAGTTCGGTGCCCAACCAAGCCTCAAGTGCTTGAATGCGCCGCGAAAAAGCCGGCTGCGTCACATGCCGCAATTCGGCCGAGCGGCTGAAGCTGCGCGTTTCGGCCAAGGAGACAAAATCTTCCAGCCACTTTAAATCCATCGGATACTCCGCCTGGGTTGCATCAAACCAGCAAGGTCACGCCGCAGCCCCACCCTTTGCCGGCCCCGGCTCATGCCGGCCGGACGCGAGCGCGGGGTCAAGCTGAAATCCCCGGCAAGACGGCCAACGCCGGCTTATCTGCCAACGCATCGCCCAACTCATCGGCCAGCGCTTCCACCGCTTGGGCAACCTGAGCCCGTTGTTGCTGCAAGGCCCACATCTGGGCGTACAAACCTTCCTGAAGCAGCAGTTCGGCGTGGGTTCCGCGTTCGACAATGCGGCCGTGATCCATCACGATAATCTGTTGCGCATGAATGATGGTGGACAAGCGGTGCGCAATAATCAAGGTGGTGCGATTCCGTGCGATCTGATCCAGCTCATGCTGGATCGCGCGTTCCGAGCGCGAGTCCAGCGCCGACGTTGCTTCGTCGAAAATCAGAATTTCCGGATCTTTAAGCAGGGTCCGCGCAATCGCCACCCTTTGCTTTTCCCCGCCGGACAGTTTTAAACCGCGTTCGCCGACCGAGGTTTCGTAACCCTTGGGCAAACTCTCGATAAAGTCATGAATGTGCGCTGCGCGCGCCGCCGCGATGACTTGCTCGCGCGAGGCTTCGGGCCGGCCGTAGGCAATGTTGTAATAGATCGTATCGTTGAACAGGACCGTGTCCTGCGGCACGATGCCGATCGCCGCGCGCAGCGAATGCTGGGTCACATCGCGAATATCCTGGCCGTCGACCGTGATCCGCCCACGGCCTTCACGCGGCAAATCGTAGAACCGGAACAGCAATCTGGCCAGGGTCGATTTACCCGAGCCGCTATGCCCGACCACCGCCGTGGTGGTACCGGCGGCGATGGTAAAACCGACATGATGCAAAATCTGGCGCGCCGGATCATAAGAGAAATCGACTTGTTCGAAAGCAACTTGCGCGCCGCCCACCTTAAGTTCCGGAGCTTGCGGCAAATCGGCAATTTCGCGATTCGCTTCCATCAGGGCGAACATCCGATCCATATCGGTCAGGCTTTGCTTGAGTTCGCGATAAATCACGCCGAGGAAATTCAGCGGAATATACAACTGCAGCATAAAGGTGTTGACCAGCACCAGGTCGCCCAGGGTCAGCTTGCCGGCGATCACGCCCTGGGTCGCCCGCCATAGGATGAAGACCAGGCCGGTGGCGATGATGGCCTGCTGGCCCCCATTTAGCAACGAGAGCGAATTCTGCGACTTGATCGCAGCGCTACGGAAGTGCTGCAAATTTTCGTCATACCGTTGCGCTTCGTATTCCTCATTGCCAAAATATTTGACGGTTTCGTAATTCAGCAGCGAATCGATGGCGCGGGTATTGGCGCGCGAATCGAGATCGTTCATGGTGCGCCGGAAATGGGTGCGCCATTCGGTGACCTTGATGGTAAATACGATATACGAGACCAAGGCGATCAAGGTGACGACAGCGTAATACGCCTCGTACTTGATGATAAAAAACCCCAGCACCAGACCGACCTCGATCAGGGTCGGCAAGATGCTATAGAGCGAATAGGAAATCACTGTCTGGATTCCGCGCGTGCCCCGCTCGATATCGCGCGACATGCCGCCCGTCTGCCGCTCCAGATGGAAACGCAACGACAGCGAATGCAGGTGGCGGAATACCTGCAGCGCCAGTTGGCGCACCGCGCTCTGCGTCACTTTGATAAACAGGATTTCGCGCAGTTCGGTCAAAATCGCGGTGGATAACCGTACCATGGCATACGCCACCACCAGCAAACCGATGCCGCTGACCGCGATCAGCGCGACCCCGGGCGCACCGCTGCCGAGCAATAGTTTCAAGTGCGCCGCCGGGGTCAAGCGGTCGACGATGGCTTTCATCACAATCGGCACACCGAGGTTGGCGACTTTGGCCGCGATCAGGCAGGCCAAGGCGAAACCGACGCGCATCTTGTAGGCGGCCAGGTAAGGCATCAGCGACAGTATCGTCTGCCAATCGCTACGCGAGCGGCTGATTACGGGGGCCGCGGGTTCGGCATTTGCAGCATATCGGCGCATGTCAGTTCTTTGCGGTAAGAGAGGATCGGACAGCGAGGTCCGTGCTGCGTAGAATTAGGTGTATTGTCGCAGAAGAGTAGCTGACCCACAGGCGGGCGCTCATTTTATATAATCAGAAGAGATCGGACCATGACTGAAGAAAACTTAACACTGCCGAACGAAAAATCACCTGCCTTGCGTGTCATGGCCCAACCCACCGATGCCAATATCCATGGCGACGTATTCGGCGGCTGGATCATGGCGCAAGTCGATATCGCCGGCTCGATCCCGGCGACCCAGCGGGCCAATGGACGGGTTGCAACGGTCGCGGTGAATTCGTTTCTGTTCAAGCAACCGGTATTTGTCGGCGATTTATTGAGTTTTTACGCCGATATCGTTAAAACCGGCAACACCTCCGTCACGGTCTCGGTCGAAGTGTATGCACAGCGGATGAGGATGGGCGGTACCGTCAAAGTCACCGAAGCAACCCTGACCTATGTCGCCACCGGCGACGACCGCAAACCACGCCAGTTGCCCGCTTTATAAATTACGCAGAAATTACGCCGCTCGCGGCATCGTCAGCAAGGCCGGGATACTCTCATGCGGCAGAGGCTTGGAGAAATAATAGCCTTGCATCTCGTCGCATGAGCGTTGTTTCAGAAAGGCGAGTTGCTCCGCCGTCTCCACCCCTTCGGCAATCACCCGTAACTGCAGCGAATGCGCCAGCGTAATGATCGCCGAGGTGATCACCTCATCGTCGGCATTGCGCCCGATATCGCTGACAAACGAGCGATCGATTTTAAGCCGATCCACCTGGAATCGCTTGAGATAACTCAGGCTTGAATAGCCCGTGCCAAAATCGTCGATGGCCAGGCCCACGCCGACCGCGCGTAATTCGGCCAGCATCGCGGCAGCCTCGTCGGCGTTGCGCATGATGGCGCTTTCGGTCAACTCCAGCTCCAGGTATTGCGGCTCAAGGCCGGTTTCTTCGAGCACCGCCTTGACCTGTGCCGCAATATTTTTCTGATGGAATTGCCGCGCCGACAAGTTCACCGAAACACATACCGGCGGCAGGCCTGCCATTTGCCAGGCTTTGTTTTGCCGGCATGCTTCACGCAACACCCATTCGCCCAGCAGGCTGATCAGGCCGCATTCTTCGGCTACCGTAATAAAGCCGCCCGGCATGATCAAACCGATTTCGGGATCCTGCCAACGCACCAGCGCTTCGACACCGATAATCTGCTCGGTGAGCAAATTCACCTGCGGTTGATAATGCAGCAAGAATTCCCCATCGCGCAAAGCGCGCCGCAACCGCCGCTCCAGATCCAGCCGCGTGCCGACCGTGCTGTTCATCTCGGGCTGGTAAAACTGATAGGTATTGCGTCCCATGTCTTTGGCGCGGTACATCGCCAAGTCGGCTTTTTTCAGCAAAGTCTCGGGATCGTTGCCGTCCTGGGGGAACAGGCTCGCCCCCATGCTGCAACCGACATACAGCTCGGTATCGTCAATCCACATCGGCTCGGCAATTGCAATGCGGGCGCGTTCCATCCAGGCCATTACCGCATTTTCGTCGGCCGGGTCGCTCAGCACCACCACAAATTCGTCGCCGCCGTGGCGCGCCACGGTATCGCTGGAACGGGCACACTGCGCCAGACGTTCCGCAATCACGGCCAGCAGCTTATCGCCCACGCTATGGCCCAGGCCGTCATTGACGTTCTTGAATCCGTCCAGATCGATAAAAATCACCGCCAACCGCCCCTGGACCCGGCCGGCCCGGGCCAATGCCTGCTCCAGCCGATCGCGCAGCAAATTACGATTGGGCATGCGGGTCAAGGTATCGTAGTTGGCTTGATACTCAAGTTGTTCCTGGTATTGAATCAGCTCGGTGACGTCGTTGATCACGCTGATGTGATGCGTCGTAAGCCCATCGGCATCCGGCACCGGCGCAATGTACAGTTGATTCCAGAACAACACCCCATCCTTGCGGTAATTGCGCAGTACCGCGCTCACTTCGCGGCCGGCGCGCAAGGCATCGCGTATCAGTTGCAGCCCTTCCTGGTCGCGGTCGTCCCGCTGCAGGAAGCGGCAATCGTGGCCCAGCGCCTCGGATGCGTCGTAACCCGTGATCCGTTTGAAAGCCGGGTTCACGTACTCAATGATATTGCCGCCCTCGGTCGGCGCGGTAATCATGATCGCATTCACGCTGGCATCCAGCGCGCGGCTTTGCAAACGCAGGGCCAAGTCGGAGCGCCGTTGCTCGGTGACATCGCTGAAAGCACCCAGGATGCCGAAGATCTTGCCCTCGCTGTTCATCAGGGGAATCTTGCTGGTCAGCACCGTTCGATGCACCCCGGCGCTATCTTCCCAGGACTCTTCGAAATTCATCTTGGGGATGCCGCTGTTCATGATCTCCCGCTCATCGGCGAGAAATTTATCCGCCTGCTTGCGCCACGGCAAATCGGCATCCTGTTTGCCGATGATCTGCTCCGGATAGACCAACCCGACATCGCGCGCGTAAGCCAGGTTGCAACCGAGAAATCTTGAGTGTTCGTCTTTCCAGAAGATCCGCTGCGGGATGTTATCGATGATGCCTTCCAGCATCTGGTTGGCGCGATGCACTTGCGCCTCGACATTCATATAGTCGGTCACATCGTTGGCCAGGACGAATACCGCAGCCCGTCCGTGAAAGGTCAGCCCGTGGTAGGAAAGATCGGCATTAATCAGGCTGCCGTCTTTACGCAATTGTTTCCATACCCCGCCCGCACTGTGTACCCGGTCGTCGGCAACACGATCATGCCGCGTCAGATGGAATTCAAGCCGCGCCAGATCTTCCGGCGCGCAAATGCCGCGAATCGACATTTCGCAAAACTCGCGCTCGGTATAGCCGTATTGCTGTACTGCCGCGGTGTTGACCGCCAGAAAGAGAAAGGTCTCGTTGTCGTACACCCACATCGGCACCGGGTGTCCGTCGAAGACTTCACGAAAGCGCGCGTCGCGCTCGCGCCGGCGCGGATGACCCTGGCCAAATAAAAAACGCCATAAATTGAACTGCGCTTGAGCCAGGCTGCGATAGGTGCTGAAACACAGGGTGGCGACGATAAAACCGATCAGCGCGGCAATGATTTCGTGACTATAAGAGGCGGCCTGTGCGGCGCCCGTGCCCGAGACCGCCTCGACAGCATGTTGAAAATACAGCAGCCGGCCCTCGAACAACCCGCTCTGCCCGTCCTGCAGCGGCGCACCCGGCCAATGGATGAGATCAAGCCAATGCGGCATCATGTCCCGCTCGTCTGGGCGGCACAACCCGGCATTACGTCACATCGCTGAAGGTTGGATGGCATCATTTCTCGTGGTAAATCACGGCTCCAAGCTTTTGGTTGGACCTTACGGCAGCACCCGCCCCCGGCGTCCCGGTTCGGCCCTGGATCAAGATGCTGACTTAAAAAAATGGCAAGCGTGTTTATCTTATGGATAAACAGCTCGACGCGGCGGTCGCCACGGTAAATCTTTGCTTGCGCGGCTCATCTCATTTTAATGAGGTTCGGTGATAAAAGGCGACTAGGCAGCCGTCGGCAAGCCAAATTCTCTTAAAGCCGCCAAAAAATCGTGATTTGCCGTGGCGCGCCGAGATAATTTATTCAGCACGTAGCGCTGGAATTCCGGCAAATGTCCCCACACCGGCTCGGTTATCGGCGCCAAATGATGCAAAGCATACTGTTGCAGCAAGCCGGCCGGTACTTGAGTCGTGCGGGTCCAGGCCAAATCGGGCGCGTCCGCGGCCGCAGCCGGCGCGCCCAAAGCTGCGGCGGCAAGCCGTGCGGCCAGGGCATGGGCAAAAGTCTGCGCCGCCGCGTCCGAATCGGCCAGCGGATAGCGGGTGAACTCGACGCGCTCGGCATGCGGCAAGGCTTGCCATTGCGCCAGCGTGATGCGGATACCGCAACGATCCAGGTTAAAACGGATGCACATCGGAATAAAACCAAGATTTTCCGACGACAGGATTTCGAATTCGAACAACAGCGGGTGAGCGCGAAGTGGCATAGGATTGAGCATTGCAACAATTAGGCGGGTTTTGCCCCGGCGCTGCGATGCCGCTAAAACATCGCAGCGCCGCGTATACATTTAGGCCGGGAATAGCCAGGAATATTATGCCGCACGAATCCGAGACAGAAAAAACCGGCTGGCTGGAACATGCCGCCGTCCGCTATCAATCCGGCGCCCCCCAGCCCACGGTCGACCGCATCGCCGAAGAATGGCCGGTGGCGCTGGTATTCAATGGTATCTCACATGCGGTCATGATGACGACCCCGTGCGACCTCGAAGCCTTTGCCGCCGGCTTTGCCCTGACTGAAGGCATCGTCGCTTCCGGGCGCGAGATTCAGGATATCGAAGTCGAGTTCGGCGAGGATCAGGCAGCCGTGCATCTGACCATCGTGCAGCAGGCGTTCGCCGGTCTCAAGGATAAGCGCCGTGCCTTGGCCGGACGCACCGGCTGCGGCGTATGCGGCATCGAAAGCATTGAACTGCTGGATTTACAGCCGGAACACGTCTCGGATCACGGTTTTCTCCGCACCCTGTCGCCCGACGCCGTGCGGCAAGCCGCGCACCAGTTGCCGGCCCATCAGGCATTGATGAAACTCACCGGCGGGGTGCACGCGGCCGCCTGGTGCGATGCGCAAGGCACGGTGCGCCAGGTGTTCGAGGACGTCGGTCGGCATAATGCCTTGGACAAACTGATCGGCCACCTGGTGCTCAAACGGGAGTCGCTGCAGCAGGGCTTCGTCTTTATGTCGAGCCGCGCCAGTTATGAATTGGTGCGCAAGGCTGCGCGGATGGATATTGCCATGTTGGCGACGATTTCCGCGCCGTCGTCGCTGGCGGTCAAGATCGCGCACCAGGCCGGTGTGCGCCTGGTCAGCTTTTGCCGTGAAAACGGTTATGTGGAATACACGCCGGGGCATGGGGCCGGTGAGGTGGCGCCCCGGTCCGGCACTTAAGCCGGACCCCAGGTAAATTTCAATTGAAGCGCAAGTCAACCTCAAGCAAACCGCAAGCCAAGCTCAATCGAACTGCGAAAAGTCCGGTTTGCGTTTTTCGAAGAATGCCGTCATGGCTTCACGCGCTTCCGGTGCTCGCAGCATGTGCGAGAAACGGGTCAGTTCGGCATCCATGGTGGTGGCAATTTCGACCGCGCCCGCCGTACCGCCTTTCATCAAGGCTTTGGTAACGCGTAACGACGCCGCCGGCAGGGCAATCAACTTGCGTGCCTGGGCCGTCGCATAGGCCAGCAATTCCGCCGGCGGCAAGACCTTGTTGACGATGCCCATCGCCAGCGCTTCCTGGGCGTCGAAGGCATCGCCCGTCAGCAGTTTTTCGGCCGCGCGCTGATAACCCGCGATACGCGGCAACAACAAGCTCGACGCGGCTTCCGGGCATAAACCCAGCGGTACGAACGGCAGCGAGAAACGCGCATTATCGGCTGCATACACCATATCGCAATGCAGCAGCAGGGTCGTACCGATGCCGACCGCGGGGCCCGCTACGGCTGCCAGCAGCGGTTTGCCGGCACCGCTGATGCGCCGTAAAAACTGCAGCACCGGCGCATCCGGGCCGCTGGGCGGCCGTTGCATAAAATCTTCAAGATCGTTGCCGGCGCTAAAAATCTTGTCGCTGCCGCGAAATAAAATCGCGCGCACCGCCGGGTCGGTTTCGGCACGCGCCAGTGCATCGGCCAACAACTGATACATCGCCCCGGTAATGGCATTTTTCTTTTCCGGGCGATCGAAACCCAGTATCAGCAGGCCATCGGCTTGTTCAATCACGACGCCTGAATTCGCTACGCTTGCGTGGTCCATTTGGTTCTCGCTTAAGGAGATAGGGTGCGCTGAAAAGCACCGCGGGTGCCGGCACTACGCCGGCTGGCATAACACGGGCACCCGCTTGCCAGGTTAGACAACTGCATTAGACAATTGCCTGACGTGGCGACGGCATTACATACGTTCGATAATCCCCGCCGCACCCATACCGGTACCCACACACATCGTCACCATGCCATATTTCAGGTTGTGACGGCGCAGTGCATGCACCACGGTTGCGGCACGAATCGCACCGGTCGCGCCCAAAGGATGACCCAGCGCAATCGCGCCGCCCATGCGGTTGACCTTGCTCGGGTCCAGACCCAAGTCCTGGATCACCGCCAGCGACTGCGCGGCAAACGCCTCGTTCAGCTCGATCCAGTCGATATCGTCCTGCTTCAGGCCGGCAGCCTTTAGCGCCGCGGGAATCGCCTCTTTCGGGCCGATCCCCATGATTTCGGGCGGCACACCGCGCACCGCAAAGCTGACGAAACGCGCCAGCGGCGTCAGGTTGAATTGCTTCAGGATCTTCTCCGACACCAGAATCATGGCACCGGCACCGTCCGAGGTCTGCGAGCTGTTACCCGCCGTCACGGAACCCTTGTTGGCAAACACCGGGCGCAGCTTGGCCAAGCCTTCAAGGCTGGTATCGGGACGCGGACCTTCGTCCAGCGTGATAATCCGCGAGTCGGTGACGATCTGGCCGGTAGCCAGGTCGGGACGCCGCTCAAGCACCGTGACCGGAACGATTTCGTCGGTGAATTCACCGGCTTCTTGGGCCGCAATCGCTTTCTGGTGCGAATGCAGGGCAAACGCATCCTGCGCTTCGCGGCTGATTTTCCATTGATCGGCGACCCGTTCGCCGGTCAAGCCCATGCCGTAGGCAATACCGATATCTTCGTCACGATCGAAGATATGCGGCGAAATCGACGGCTTGTTGCCCATCATCGGCACCATGCTCATCGATTCGCAGCCGCCGGCAATCATCACCTCGGACTCGCCGACGCGAATCCGGTCGGCCGCCATCGCCAGTGCGGAAACACCCGAGGCGCAAAAGCGGTTGACGGTAATCCCGCCCACCGATTTCGGCAGGCCAGCCAGCAGTGCGCCCATGCGCGCCACGTTCAGGCCTTGCTCGGCTTCCGGAATGGCGCAGCCGATAATCGCATCTTCGATCAGTGCGGGGTCCAGGCCCGGCACTTGGGCGAGCGCTGCGCGCAGTGCGGCGACCAGCAGTTCGTCGGGACGGGTATGGCGAAATACACCTCGTCCGGACCGGCCGATGGGGGTGCGGCTCGCAGCGACAATATAGGCATCTTGCAGCATCTTGCTCATCTCTTTACTCCTGTGTGCTTTCAGCGACCTGTTAGTTACGGACCGGCTTGCCCGTTTGCAGCATGCCCATGATCCGTTCCTGGGTCTTGGGGGTGCCCAGCAATTCAACAAATGCACGGCGCTCAAGCGCCAGCAACCACTCTTCGTCAACCAGGCTGCCTGCCTCGACATCACCGCCGCAAATGGCTTCGGCGATGCGACTGGCAATCAGGTAGTCGTGCGGCGAGATAAAACGCCCGTCGCGCATATTCACCAGACTGGCCTTGATGGTGGCAATCGCGGAACGGCCGGCGACCGGAATCGCCTTGGCGCGCAACGGCGCGCGATAACCGCTGGCGGCCAGGGCACGCGCTTCGCCACGGGCGGTGTCGAGCAATTCAAAGACGTTGAAGACGATAGGATCGGTGGCTTTCAGGTACCCCATTTCACGCGCTTCGATCGCCGAGCCCGAAACTTTGGCCATCGCCGCGTTCTCGAACGAACCCTGCAGGAACGGCAACAGATTACCCGGCGCGCTGGTTGCCCGTGCCGCATCCGCGGCGCGAATCGCGGCTTCTTTCAGACCGCCTCCGGCCGGCACCAGACCGACCCCCACTTCGACCAGGCCGAGATAGGTTTCAAAATGCGCCACCCGGCGCGCGCAATGCAGACTCAACTCACAACCGCCGCCCAGCGCGATCCCCGAAATGGCCGCAACCACCGGCACATTCGCGTACTTGATGCGCTGCATGGTGGTTTGGAAGCCATGCACAAAAGGCTCCAGACCGGCCGCACCCTTGGTCATAAACAAGGGCATCGCGGCTTCGAGGTTGGCGCCTGCGGAGAACGGACCGCCCGGCGCGCCCAACTTCAACGAAGTCGGCTGCCAGATCACCAGCGCACGATAATCGCTTTCGGCGATTTCAACCGCGCGGACCAAACCTTCCAGCACCTCGGGTCCAATGGTGTTCAGCTTGCTCTTGAACGAGACAATCACCACATCGTCCTGACCCGCGGTGGTATCGACCCAAGCCCGCACACCATCGTTTTCGAACAGGGTCTTGCCGAAACTCAGCGGATTGTGTCCGTTTTCACCCGCGAATTCACCGATAATCGGCGCGCGGAATACCTGACGCTGATACACCGGCAAGGCGCTGCGCGGTACAAAGGCTTGCGCGCTGGCCGACCACGAACCCGCGTCGCCATGCACCCCGGCGGCTTCGGCCACCGGGCCGGCAAAAACCCAGTCCGGCAACGGTGCTTGCGACAGCCCTTCGCCGGCTTCGATATCTTCCTTGACCCACTCGGCCACCTGCTTCCAGCCGGCGGCTTGCCAGCTTTCGAACGGGCCTTCGTTCCAGCCGAAGCCCCAGCGTATCGCCAAGTCGATATCGCGGGCGTTATCGGCTACGGTATCGAGGTGGATCGCGATATAGTGGAACACATCGCGGAAAATCGACCAGAGGAATTTGGCCTGGGGATGCGTGCTTTCACGCAACAGCTTGAAGCGCTCGGCAGCCGGACGCTTCAGGATCCGCACCACCAATTCGTCGGCCTTGCCGCCGCCATCCACGTACTCGCCCTTGACCGGGTCCAGCACCTTGATCGCCTTACCGTCCTTCTTGTAAAAACCGGCCCCGGTTTTTTGTCCCAACGCCCCTTGTTCGACCAGTTTGGCCAGCACCGCCGGCGTCTGATACACCGCAAAGAACGGATCGTCCTTGAGGTTGTCCTGCATGGTGCGTATCACGTGGCCCATGGTATCCAGCCCCACCACGTCGGCGGTACGGAAGGTGGCCGATTTGGCGCGGCCCAGACGGGCACCCGTCAGGTCGTCGACCACGTCAAAACCCAAACCGAACTTCTGCGCTTCGGCGATCACGGCCAGAATCGAGAACACACCGACGCGGTTGGCGATAAAGTTGGGCGTATCTTTGGCCCGGACCACGCCCTTGCCGATCACGCTGGTGAGGAAGGTTTCGAGGTTGTCGAGAATGTCCGCGCGCGTATGCGCGGTGGGAATCAATTCGACCAAATGCATGTAGCGCGGCGGGTTGAAGAAATGCACGCCGCAAAACCGTTGCTTGAGTTCGTCGGAGAAACCGTCGGATAAAGCATTGATCGACAGACCCGAGGTGTTGCTGGCGAAAATCGCGTGCGGCGCCAGATGCGCCGACACTTTTTTATACAGATCGTGTTTCCAGTCCATGCGTTCGGCAATGGCTTCGATCACCAGATCGCATTCTGCCAGCAGGCCCAAGTCGTCTTCGTAGTTGGCCGGCTCAAGATACTTGGCGTCGTCCTTTTGACCGAATGGCGCGGGCTTGAGTTTTTTCAGGTTTTCAATCGCTTTTTGCGCGATTGCATTCTTGGCGGGACCGCTGGTCGGCAGGTCGAACAACACCACCGGCACACGTGCATTGACAAGATGCGCCGCAATTTGGGCGCCCATCACGCCTGCGCCGAGTACGGCGACCTTGCGTATGATCAGATTGCTCACGGAATTCCTCCTGGGGTTATAGCCATTTTTTCAGGCTGGGCATCCCGACCACCCCGCGCAGCTTCCGCGGATGGCCCGGCTGGGCACGCCATGGCATGCTCGGGCCGAATGGGAGATGCAGACCACACCTGATTTCAGTAACTTCTAACATTCGCAGCGTATAGGCCAGACCGTTGCCGGCCTGGCCTATGCTTTTAGAACAGGGCGACGTCGACATCCATCATCGGTTTCGCACCGGCACGCGCCGCGCGAATTGTCGATGCCGTTTCCGGCAGCAATTTCGCGAAGTAGAAGCGCGCGGTAGCGAGTTTTGCTTGATAGAACTGATCGCCGCCAGCTTGTTTGTCCAGCGCGATGCGCGCCATCCGAGCCCAGAAATACGAGAACACCAGGTGACCGACGGTACGCATGTAAGGCACCGCCGCCGCACCGACCTCGTCCGGATTGGCCATGGCTTTCATGCCGATTTCCATGGTCAGCTTCTGCACCTTGTCGCCGATATCGCCGAGCGGGTTGATAAATTCCTGCATTTCCGGCTTGACGCCTTCTTCCTCGACGAAGTCGCTTACCAGCTTGCCGAATTTCTTCAGCTTCGCGCCCATGTCGCCCAGCACTTTACGGCCCAGCAAGTCGAGCGACTGGATCGAATTGGTGCCTTCGTAAATCATGTTGATCCGCGCGTCGCGCACGTATTGCTCCATGCCCCATTCGCGAATAAAACCGTGGCCGCCATACACCTGCACGCCATGATTGGTTGCTTCATACGCGTTATCGGTCAAGAAAGCCTTGATCACCGGCGTCAGCAAAGCCACCATATCGGCCGATTCCTTGCGCACGCTTTCGTCGCCATGCGACAACTCTTTGTCGAGTTGCAGCGCGGTCCAGTACGAAAAAGCACGCGCGCCTTCGGCATAGGCTTTTTGCGTCAGCAACATGCGGCGCACGTCCGGGTGCACGATGATCGGGTCGGCCGCTTTCTCCGGCGCCTTGGCCCCCGACAGCGAACGCATTTGCAGACGTTCTTTGGCGTACACCAGCGAATTTTGATAGGTGACTTCGGTCAGGCCCAAACCTTGGCTACCCACACCCAGGCGTGCGGCATTCATCATCACGAACATCGCGTTCAAACCGCGATTGGCTTCGCCCACCAGCCAGCCGCGCGCATCGTCGAGATTCATCACGCAGGTCGAGTTGCCGTGGATGCCCATCTTGTGTTCGATCGAGCCGCATTTGATGCCGTTGCGTTCGCCTACATTGCCGCTCGCATCGGGTAAAAATTTCGGCACGACAAACAGCGAAATGCCCTTGGTGCCGATCGGCGCATCCGGCAAACGTGCCAACACCAAATGAATGATGTTGCCGGCCAGATCGTGTTCACCACTGGAGATGAAAATCTTGGTGCCGGTGATGGCGTACGAACCGTCGCTATTCGGCGCGGCCTTGGTGCGCAACATGCCGAGGTCGGTGCCGCAATGCGGTTCGGTCAGGCACATGGTGCCGGTCCATTCACCGGACACCAGCTTGGCCAGATAGGTGGCTTTCTGTTCCGCTGTGCCATGCTCATGCAGGCATTCGTAGGCGCCGTGCGACAGGCCCGGGTACATGGTCCAGGCCTGATTGGCCGAGTTCATCATTTCATACACCGCGTTGTTGACCAATACCGGCAGGCCTTGGCCGCCGAAATCCGGATCGCACGCCAGGGCCGGCCAGCCGGCCTCAACATACTGTTGATAGGCTTCCTTGAAACCCTTGGGTGTGGTTACCACGCTGTCGTTCCAGCTACACCCTTCTTCGTCGCCGCTGCGGTTCAAGGGGAACAGCACGTCGGAACAGAATTTCCCGGCTTCCTCGAGAACCTGGTTGATGGTCTCGGCATCAAGGTCGGCGTGCTTGGGCAAATCCTTGAGTTCGCTTTCGACGTTGAGAAGTTCGTGCATCACAAACTGCATGTCGCGCAACGGCGCTATGTACTGTCCCATTACTTTCTCCTGAAATGAATCACCAGCAACACCGGCCTAATGGTTGGCTCTTGGCATGGCCCTTGTTTTACCGACGGGTCTCAAAGGACCTTCAGCGGCGCTCGCTCTGATACGAAACAAATAATCTTTCCAGCACGTCGCGCGTGAGTTGCACGGCATCGGGCAAACGCAAAAACCGAGCATCGTGATGCAACCCCAGCGTATAGCTATACAACTCGAACAACATCATCCCGGGATCCGCATCGGAGCGCAGATGACCTTCATCCCTGGCCTGCGTGATCGCCCGCAACAGCGCGCTGCGCCAAGCCTGCACGCTTTGTACCAACTGCTCGCGCACGGGGCTTGCGCCACGGTCGTCGTACTCGACCGCGCCGCTGATATAGATGCAGCCGGTCGTCACTTCCTGAATGCGTTTTTCCATCCAGCGCCACACCATCGCCCGCAAGCGCGGCAAACCGCGTGCCTCGCTCAAACTGGGGTAAAACACCTCAAGCTCGAAGCGCCGGTGGTATTCACGGATCACTTCGACCTGCAAATCCTCACGCGAACCGAAATGGGCAAAAACGCCGCTTTTGCTCATCTGCATCCGCTCGGCCAACAGGCCGATAGTCAGGCCTTCAAGGCCGTCGCGACCGGCCAGGTCCAGCGCCGCATCAAGGATTGCTACCCGGGTTTGTTCGCCCTTACGCATGGTGTTCCAGCACTTTTTTTGTTTGCCAATTCGTGACTATATAGAAAATCGAACGGCCGTACTATTATTAGCGGCGACCGGGCCGGGAACAAGTACTTTATTAGAAACGCCTTTCTAACCGAGGACTCGGCGGGCGTTAGCCGGCAGGGCCGGCGGGCAAACAAAAAAATATTTAGGGATGGATAAAAAGCGTGTATCGCCCGCATCCAGTGGGCTTCAGCGAGCACGGCTTAATCCAAGTCGACATACGGCCATGGTTTACCCCCGGGAACCCGGCGCAGCGACATCGCCACCTATGCACCAGGTTACGGACCTGTCTGGATCCACCTGTGCGCATCGCCAAGGTGGCGCCTCATTTCATGCGGCCCACGAGATCAAAGTGGTTTAAAGCCGCGTCCGATCGTCATATTCCCCGGTGAGATACCCCACCCTCGTCTGAATGGAGATTACGTCATGCGTACCACAGCCGCTACCGGCACCAAATCAACCACTGCGCTGCGCTTGGCAAAGGAAATGGCCAAGCGCCAAGAGAACCGCGCCGGAGGTCTGCAGGAAATGCGGCACGAAACGCTAGCCGCGCAGAGCGATTGTGACGAATTATGGAAGTCTGTCGACCAATCGGTAAAATCAAACTCGGAATTCGATTTCGACAAGAATGACAAGGACCGGGCATACAAAATATTAGCCAAGGTCGATGCCACACTGGAAAAAACCAAGGACCTTGTGCTGGGCTTAACAGAAAACGGAAGAGATGTCGTCACTCAACATTGCATGGCCTTGTTTGAAGGTTCCCAAAATGTTTTCAATACCGGTTGGAAGGCCTACGCGAATCAGCTATCGCGTTGCATGCCGGCTCATCCTGAAAATCAGTCGCTCAACACAGCAGGGGGAAAGATCTCCGACTTGGACCGGCAACGGGTAAACATGCACCGCCTGCAAAGTTGGGTAGGCCAGCAAATTGAAAGAATCGACCAGTTTCTCGATCACCCGCTCATCAAAAATGGGGGAGACATAAATCGAGCGACGCTAATCAAAAACAAGGAGAGCCTGCTGCCCTTAAAAACCATGTATCAATGCGGCGAGCTTGATCTTTGCTCCACCCTTATCGAGCAGAAATGGAACTCGACTCATCCCGAGTTCCTCGACAAAAAAGCGCCTATCAACAAACAATTCGAATTGACCTCGGCGGCACTCGCCAAAGCACTATTCTACGATCTGCAGCACAGCACAGACCAAGGCCTACCGACCCGTCGTCTTGACCCGCAGTTAAGCGTCGCGCTATCACAACTAACCCTGGCCGACCAGCGGATGGCTTTAGCTGGTCAGAGTGAAAATCTATCCAAGGTGGCGCATGGGTATAAGTGGCTGATCGAAGAATTTCAAGAAACGCCCGAAGCGAAAGCCGGACAGCAGGAAATTTTAGGCAGTCTGCAGAAACTGATCAGGCAACAGCCGGCGAAATCTCCCAGTCCATTGCTGACCGAACTCAAGCGTATCGCCACGTCGGCACCGGTCCAACCGGTATTTAGTCAACTGCAGAAAATCTTAAGCGCTCCGGACGTCGAGTTGACGGCACAATCGACAGCGCTTCGCATCGAGCTGGGCCAGATAGTACACACTGCGCAGCAGGCGCAAGCGCAACAAGTAATCGCAGAGCTTCACGTGATCGTCGGATTGGCTGAGGATTTAGCCCGGTTGATCAAGGATAAATTCAATCAACTTCCGCCGGACCTATCAACGCTATCAGTGACGCCTGCAGCGCCCATACGCTCTCGCAGCACAACTGCAAAACCGGCAGCGCCCGGAGTCCGCGTGATTCAAACCGAGTATCAAGGTATTTTGGTCGGCACTGCGGGCGAGCGCGACCCGCAGACGGTGGAAATACGCGATAAGAGCAATGCTTTGATCGGCACCTATCGACGGCGCGATAGCGAAAACGAAATCTGGACCCAGGAGCCTGATCAGGAACCCATTACGCCCCAGCGCGAGTCGAACCTGGTCAAACTCAAGGAGTATTTCGCCACTTGGCAGGCGCAGGCTCAAGCGGCGTTAAATAATGCCGAATCCTGGCAAAGCTACAGCCGGCGTGCATTGGAAAGCGATGAGGGGCAGTCGGCCTCCTCGGTCCATGGCTGCCTGATGAATCATGCCCATCGTTTGACCCAGTTGGCCGACATCCTGTCCAGGCGGCTGTCGGCACCATCCGGAACCGACGAAGGAGAAGCCGCGGCGCTATACGCACAAGGCCAGCAGGAAAGCAAAAAATTGCGCCTCGCGGCGCAGTCCCTGGAGCAAGAGAGTCAAGCCGCTGCTGCGCGCATGATAGGGCAACGGCCGACCTGGGCGGCGCTACGCCATTGGCTGGGGCTTGAGCTTCCGATCAGCGTCCGGCAAACCGAAGTCGGCACCAAACTCTCGAAGACCGCTGCAGGCCGAGCGCGTCAAACTCTGCGTCAGCATCAGTTACAGCCCGACTCGCGAGAAGATTATCTGCACGCTTTTCATCTCACCCTGAATCCACAGAGCGCAGCCCCGGTGGTCATTCCATTGCATCTGCATACCAGTAGCGCACGGGCCAGTCCCGATAGCTTCAAGAAAGCCCATTTTAAAATAGGCTCGCAGGAGTATGACGGTTCAACTTCCCTGGAAGCGTCAGGCAACCCAACTCGCGTTTATCGCTCCAATGCTTCTCAGCAGGTAGTGCAAAGAATACTTGCACTGGCCGCGCAGCAGACGCCGAGCGGCGCAGCCAGCGCTGGAGAGTGAAGCGGCGCATCGGCGCGGCGGGCGAGATGGCAAACCTAAAGCTGCATGATTCCGCTGCGCGCCGGCAATTGCAACAGCGCCTCACGATTGGAGGCCGAGAAACAGCGCGCAGCGGCTTGTGCGTAAGGTAACCACAGGTAAGCGGTATGCTCGCGCGGCGCCAGCGTGATTTCGATATCACGCGGCACAGTCACGCTAAACCAATGCTCGGTATTACGCGTTACACCCGGCGCATAGCGATGCTGCCACGTCGGATAAATCTCATATTCAATCGCATGCTGCCAGTCCAGCAAAGCCGAGCGCGGCACCCGCACGCCACCGATTTCGATCCCGGTTTCCTCAGCCACTTCGCGGATCGCGGTGAGGTCCAGCGGCTCATCGAGCAGATCCTTGGAGCCGGTGACCGACTGCCAAAACCCAGGGCGGTCGGCACGTTCAATAATCAGGACTTCCAGCGCCGCGGTATGGATCATCACCAACACCGACTCGGGAATTTTCGGGACTGTCATGGATTTGCGGTGAGTTGAGGAGGAGCAGCACAGCGAACATGATACGGCAACATGCCACACCGCAGCAGCCACTTAACTTCAAACGCCAAAGCGAGCTGGGTCAGTGAAGGCATAGGACCGGAATTTATCCCGGGGACTCGCGGTTTCTCCGAGCGCATCCTGGAACTATGCTTGGACAAATTGCCACCCATCAGCTGTATTGGATTGGACACAGGAGACTACCCATGCCCGCAATCACCGATTTCACCGCCGGTTACGCCATCCCCC
>JAMFSV010000125.1 GCA_026225455.1 Burkholderiales bacterium
GCGGCGGTAAATCAGGTTGCCCGATTTATCTGCTTTCCAGGCCTTCACCAGAGCGATATCGGCAGTCAGCGAGTGCTCCATGACGTAGGGTTCGCCGTTGAATTCGCGAATTTCCTTGCCCTCGGCCACCACGGTGCCGTAACCGGTCTTGGTAAAAAAGGCCGGAATGCCCGAGCCGCCGGCACGCAGCTTCTCGGCCAAGGTGCCTTGCGGGGTGAATTCAAGTTCCAGTTCGCCGGCCAGGTACTGGCGTTCGAACTCCTTGTTTTCACCCACATACGACGAGATCATTTTTTTGACCTGGCGCGTTTCCAGCAACAAGCCCAAGCCGAAACCGTCGACCCCGGCGTTATTGCTGATACAGGTCAGATCCTTCACGCCCGAGTCGCGCAGCGCGCCAATCAGCGCCTCGGGAATGCCGCACAGGCCGAAGCCGCCCACCGCGAACGTCTGGCCGTCCTTGACCACGTCCGCCAACGCCGCTTGAGCGCTGGGATACAGTTTATTCATCTAAGTCCCTCTATCGTCTAATCTATCAGGCACAGATCGCCCTATAGGGTACGCCTCGCATGGTGCATTGCGCAATCAGAGTAAGCCATAGCTCGCCGCGCTTTGCTTGCACGCGGGCGACAAACCGTGCTTGCCGGGACAGCCAAGGCTGCCCGCGACAATCCGTCGTGGGCAGCCAACCCAGGGGCCGGGTAGCGGGTAGCGAGGAGCGGCGGGTATCGATTTTCAGGCCGCGTCGACCTTCAAGGGTCGCTCCCCCTCCACTCTGGCGCGCAGGGTATCGGGCATCGGTGTCGAGCGGCCGGAGGCGTAGTCGACCCACACTACTTTGGCGCTGCCCTGAGCCACCAGCGTGGCCGGATCGTCGGCCCGGCGCAGTTCAAAATGCGTTTCGAGGCTGCTGCGGCCCGGCTGGCCGGCCAGGGTATGACACAGTACGTCGCCGGGGTACTGCAATTGCTTCAAAAACGTCATCTGGGCATTGACGATCACCGGGCCGCTGTCGCCGACGGACGCCAGCCCCAGGGATTCCAGCCATTCGATGCGAGCCTGCTCCATATAACGGAAAAAGTTGGTGTTATTGACATGCCCGAACGCATCCATGTCGCCCCAGCGTATGGGCATGGTGCAGGTGTGGACTAATTGAAAATCACTCACTGGATTACGACCTTTCTAACTATTGATAAAAAAAACACTCAAACACCAAATCCGTCGTCGGCGGAAATCACCGCGCCGTTGATAAATTGCGAATCGTCCGAGGCCAGCAGCAGCAACAGCCCGTCCAAGTCCTCAGGAGCGCCGACGCGCTTGCGCGGCAGCATCTGCAATAGCTTCTGACCGCCTTCGCTGGACCAATGATGATGATTGATTTCGGTATCGATATAACCCGGGCAAATGGCGTTCACATTGATCCCATGACGCCCCCATTCTTGCGCCATGGCTTTGGTCATATGCACCACCGCCGCCTTGCTCATCGAATACAAGCCGATTTGCGGCAGTACTTTCAAGCCTGCCATCGAAGCGATATTGATTATGCGATACGTCGGTTTGCCATTCGGATTACCGCGCATGATCATGCGCTTGGCCACTTCCTGCGCCACAAAAAAAGCGCCGCGGGTATTGGTATCGAAGACGAATTCGAAATCTTCCGGCGTCACATCCACCAGTCTTTGGGTGGTCGATACGCCGGAATTATTGACCAGGATATCGATCGTGCCGGCCTCGGTTTCCGCATGAGCGACGGCGGCCTTGATACTGGCGTGGTCGGTGACATCCAACGCAACCACATGGGCTGCCCCGCCGGCAGCCTCGATCTCGGCACGCAACTCTTTAAGACGCTCGGTGCGACGGCTGGCCAATACGACTTTGGCGCCGGCCATGGAAAGAATTTGGGCAAAACGCTTGCCCAAGCCACTGGACGCGCCAGTAACCAGTGCAACTTTGCCTTCAAGATTGATCGAACGACCCATGGTGACCTCTGTTTACTTCGGTTTGAACTGCTCAAGGGCTTAATTCGAGCATGGATTCTACGCATTAAGCTATCATGAAATAGTACGATCGTGCTAAAAGCATTTCAGGCTCGATTGGGATTGCTGCTGCGTTTTTTACGCACTAGCCGCCACATCCCAGTAAAATCATAACCCACCGGCAGATAAAACTAGACTAATGACCCCGACCAATCTGATAGAGCAGTACGGCCCACGCGAGTCGATGGAATATGACGTAGTGATCGTAGGTGGCGGCCCGGCAGGGCTCTCCGCCGCGATACGCCTGAAGCAGCAAGCGGCTGAAAAAGGCGTCGAACTGGGCGTATGCGTCCTGGAGAAAGGCTCCGAAATCGGTGCCCACATCTTGTCCGGGGCCGTGATGGACCCGATTGCACTCAATGAACTGATACCCGACTGGAAACAACAAGGCGCCCCCTTGAACACCCCGGTCACCGAAGATCGTTTCCTGTTCCTGACCAAAGACGGCGCCCGTAAAGTACCGGGCTGGGCACTCCCCGCCAGCTTGCATAACCACGGCAACTACGTCATCAGCCTGGCCAATGTGGTGCGCTGGTTAGGCACCCAGGCCGAAGCGCTGGGCGTCGAGATTTTCCCGGGCTTTGCCGCCGCTGAAATCCTCTATCGCGACGATGGTTCGGTCAAAGGTGTCGCCACCGGCAACCTGGGCTTGGGCAAAAATGGCGAACCCACGGACCATTTCCAGCTCGGGATGGAATTACACGCCAAATACACCCTGTTTTGCGAAGGCTCACGCGGCAATCTCGGCCGCCAACTGAACGCAAAATATCAGTTGGACAAAGACTGCGACCCGCAATCGTACGCTCTGGGTATCAAGGAATTGTGGGAAATCGACCCGGCCAAACATCAACCTGGTTTGGTCATGCACACCGCCGGCTGGCCGCTGGAAAGCGACACCTACGGCGGCTCGTTCCTGTATCACCTGGAAAATAATCAGGTGATGGTGGGCTTTGTGGTCGGTCTGGGTTATCAAAACCCCTATCTGTCGCCCTTCGAGGAATTCCAGCGCTACAAGACACACCCGGCGATCCGCACCTTCCTGGAAGGCGGTAAACGTATTTCCTACGGTGCCCGCGCGATTACCGCCGGCGGTTTGGTGTCACTGCCCAAGCTGGTGTTCCCTGGCGGCGCCCTGCTCGGCTGCGACGCAGGCTTCCTCAATGCGCCTCGCATCAAGGGCAGCCACGCGGCGATCAAGTCCGGCATGCTGGCCGCGGAAGCCGCCTTTGCGGCGTTGCAGGCCGGTCGTCAAGGCGACGAGCTGCAAGCCTACCCGCAAGCCTTCAAAAGCTCCTGGCTGCACCAGGAATTGCATGGCGCGCGCAACTTCAAGCAGTGGATGAGCAAGGGCTTGTATATGGGCACCTTGATGGTCGGGATCGAGGACAAACTGTTCCGCGGCAAAGCCCCCTGGACCTTGCATCACCAGCACGCCGATCACGAATGCTTGCGCCCGGCGGCGGACTATACGCCTATCGTTTATCCCAAACCCGACGGCAAACTGACTTTCGACCGGCTCTCGTCGGTGTTTATTTCAAACACCAACCACGAAGAAAATCAGCCGGCGCATTTGACCTTGAAAGACCCCTCGGTGCCGGTCGGCATCAACCTGACCACCTACGCGGGGCCTGAGAGCCGTTACTGCCCGGCCCAGGTCTATGAGTTCGTCAAGAACGAAGACGGTTCGGATCGTTTGCAGATCAATGCCCAGAACTGCGTGCATTGCAAAACCTGCGATATCAAAGACCCGACCCAGAATATTGTCTGGACTCCGCCGGAAGGTGGCGGCGGGCCGAACTATCCGAATATGTAAGGCGCTTTAGCTGGATCGCGCCGCCGCCGAAGCCAATTCTGAGGCTGCCGGCGGTGCAGCAAATTTCGCCGCCGTAAAAAAAGCGCTTCGGTTTTTGCTGAAGCGCTTTTTGTTTGGGGCGTCAGTTCAGGGCGCCGCAGCCGGGATTTTCGGCGTACCGACCAGCACGTCGCCGCACTGCGCGCGGTGCCGCAGTGCATGGTCGATCAGCACCAGTGCCAGCATCGCTTCGGCGATAGGCGTGGCGCGGATGCCCACACACGGGTCATGGCGGCCGAAGGTTTCGACCACGGCGGGCTGGCCGTCTTTGTCGATCGAGCGGCGCGGTGTACGAATGCTTGAGGTCGGTTTGATCGCAATCGACACCATGACGTCCTGGCCGGTCGAAATACCGCCGAGTACGCCGCCTGCATGGTTGCTCAGAAACCCGGCCGGGGTCAGTTCGTCGCCGTGCTCTGAACCGCGCTGCGCCACGCTGCCGAAGCCGGCGCCGATTTCCACGCCTTTGACCGCGTTGATGCCCATCATGGCATGTGCGATATCGGCATCGAGCCGGTCGAACAAAGGCTCGCCCCAACCGACCGGCACGCCGCTGGCGACCACCTGGATGCGGGCGCCGATCGAGTCGCCGTCATGGCGCAAAGCGTCCATATAAGCTTCAAGCTCGGGCACGATGGCTTGGTTCGGCGCGAAAAAAGGATTTTCGCGTACATGATCCCAGGCCACAAATGGAATATCGATGGGACCCAAAGCCGACATATAAGCGCGGATTTCGGTGCCGTAGTGCTCGCGCAGCCATTTTTTGGCGACGGCGCCGGCCGCCACCGTCGGCGCCGTCAGCCGTGCCGACGAACGGCCGCCGCCGCGATGGTCGCGGATGCCGTATTTATGCCAATAGGTATAGTCGGCGTGACCGGGCCGGAACGATTCGGCAATATTGCCGTAGTCTTTGCTGCGCTGGTCGGTGTTGCGTATCAGCAGCGCAATCGGCGCGCCGGTGGTGCAATTCTCGAACACACCGGACAGGATCTCGACTTCATCGGCTTCCTGGCGCTGCGTCACATGCCGTGAGGTGCCCGGTTTGCGGCGATCCAGTTCCAGTTGGATATCGGCGGAGCTCAGCGCCATACCCGGGGGACAACCATCGATCACACAGCCGATGGCGGGCCCATGCGACTCGCCAAAGGTGGTGACAGTGAAAAGAGTACCCAAGCTATTACCGGACATGGTTCGACGTGCTCAGCGACAAAAACGTTATTTTACCTCGTCGGGCCTGCGCTGTGCCCGCGTTGTTGCTCTGCCTGCGAGCAAAAACCCGCGCCGGCAAGTTTATCTATCGCTGCATGGCATTCGTCACAGGAGGCCAGATAGCCCCTCGGGCCAATGCTCTTAGCGCCATGCCCCACGCAATTCCGCCACCGCCCGTTGCAGTTGCTCGGCACTCAAGGTCACCGGATCGTGCGGCGCACTGGCTACCAGTTCCAGGCGATTTAACATACCGCGGCGAAACGGCCGGCTCATCGCCGCGCCACCGCGCCGCGAAAAGAAGCTGCCCCATAAACCGCGCAAGGCCATCGGCACCACGGGCGCCGGTGTTTGACGGATGATGCGCTGTACCCCGCTTTTAAACTGGCCGATCTCGCCATCGGCAGTCAGGCGCCCTTCCGGAAACAGGCAAATCACGTCGCCCTGTTCCAGTGCCGCCGCAATCAGCTGAAAAGCGCGCTCCAGCACCGCCGGGTTTTCGTGCTCGGAGGCAATCGGAATGGCTTTGACCGTGCGGAAGAACCACGACAACACAGGCACGTTATAGATCCGGTGATCCATCACAAACCGCACCGGCCTGGGCACCAGCGCACCGATCACCACCGCATCGACAAAACTGACGTGGTTGCAGACCAGCACACATGGGCCTTGCTCGGGGATGTATTCCAGATCGCGCGTCGTCATGCGGTATACGGTATGCAAAAGCAGCCACATGACAAACCGCAGCAAGAACTCCGGGACTTGCGCATAAATGAATATCGCCACCAGCACATTCAGCAAGGCCGTGGTCAGGAACAATTGAGGAATGGTGAAGCCGATCGCCGTCAATGCCAAGGCCATCAGCGCCGACAGAATCATCAGCAAGGCATTCAGGATGTTGTTGGCGGCAATGATGCGCGCCCGATGGCTGGGCTGACTGCGGGTCTGGATCAGGGCATAGAGCGGCACGCTGTAAAAGCCGCCGAACATGGCGAGTAAAAACAGGTCGGCCAGCACGCGCCAATGACTCGGTTGCAGCAGAAATTCCGACACCCCCGACAAGTGGGAGAGCAACGGCGCGCCACGACTGGCAAAATATAGATCGATGCCGAATACGCTCATGCCGATCGAGCCGAATGGCACCAGGCCGATTTCAATACCGCGCCCGGACATGCGTTCGCACATCAGCGAACCCAGGCCTATGCCCAAGGAAAAAGTGGCGAGCAGCACCGTCACGACATCGGCATTACCAGACAAAACGAACTTGGCAAAATTAAAAAACGAAGTCAGGTAGGTCGCTCCGACAAACCACAGCCAGGAAATCCCCATCAAGGCGAGAAACACCGTACGGTCGGCATGTGCCAGTTTCAGATTGCGCCAGGTTTCGGAAAACGGATTCCAGTTGATCACCAGATCGGGTTGCGCAGCCGGCGAGACCGGCACTTTGGCCGACACCAGCCGCCCCAGCAAGGCCAGCGCGATGCAACTGCCGCCCAGCAGCGCAGCACCGTGGCCGCCGAGCGCCGCCGCGGCGCCTCCCACAATCGTGCCGATCAAGATCGCCACAAATGTCCCCATCTCGACCATGCCGTTGCCGCCCACCAGTTCGGCCCGGCTCAGATGTTGCGGCAGATAGGCATATTTGACCGGACCGAATACGGTCGAATGCAAACCCATGCAAAAGGTACAGAAATATAACAAAGCCACGCTATGGAGATAGAAACCCAAAGCCCCGACCAGCATCACCGCGATCTCAAACGTCTTGACCAGGCGGATCATGAAAGCTTTGTCAAATTTGTCCGAGATTTGTCCCGAAGTCGCCGAGAACAATACAAAAGGCACGATAAAGATCGCCGAAATCAGAAAAGCGGCGCTCTTGCTGTCTATCCCGCCAAATAAAACCGCCTGGTAGGTCAACAATGAGGTGAAACCGATCTTGAACACGTTATCGTTCATCGCCCCCAGGAACTGAGTCCAGAAAAACGGGGCAAAACGGTTTTCGCGCAACAAGCGGTATTGGCTCGGATGCTCAGGCTGTGAGTCGGCAGCAGGTGGTGTACTGGGTGCGAGGCTCATCAATATAGGATCGAAGTTAAGGGGTGGGTGAAGCCGCCGGGTGAAGTACCGGCAGTACAGTCAACGTAAGCAAAAAAAAAGCGCGCAAAACGCGCGCTCGGCTTATAAGAGTACCTTTACCGGACTTGCTCCTGCTCTTCCTGTTCCGGCCAGTCACGAATATAGGCTTTCAGCATGCGGTTTTCGAAACCCTGCTCTTCAACCACGGCGCGCGCCACATCGTAAAACGAAATGACGCCCATCAGGGTCCTATTTTCAAGCACCGGCAAGTAACGCGCGTGACGCTCAAGCATCATTCGGCGCACTTCGTTGACTTCGGTTTCGGGCGTGCAGGTAAGCGGGTGGTCGTCCATCACCTTGCGAATGGTGTTGCTGCCGACGATACCGCTGTTGGTGCGCAAGGTCAGGATAATTTCGCGAAAGGTCAGCATGCCGACCAGATCGCCGTATTCCATGACCACCAGCGAGCCGATATCATGCTCAGCCATCGAGTTGATTGCATCCTGCAAGAGGGTGTCCGGCGTCACCGTAAAGAGTGCACTGCCCTTCACTTTAAGTATGTCGCTGACTCGCATGGTCCCCTCCTGCTTTAATATAGTTATTTGATCCTAGCTGAAAGCCCTATAAAAGGGAAGCCATGCACCCGCTATTAGGGTAATTGTCCATGGTCCGGGCAGTCGCCTTTTTTAGGGTCTGAGGCCCGCCGGCACCCATACAAACGGAGAGCATCACGTTATGCCCGTCAATCGTTTTGACACCCTCGCGCTGCATGCGGGCGCGGCACCCGACCCCGCGACCGGGGCCCGCGCCACGCCGATTTATCAAACCACGTCCTTTGTCTTCCGCGATACCGACCACGCCGCAGCGCTGTTCAATATGGAGCGCGCCGGCCACGTCTACTCGAGAATCTCCAACCCGACCGTGGCCGCTTTCGAAGAACGCATGGCCGCCCTGGAGAATGGCGTCGGCGCCGTCGCCACCGCCAGCGGTCAGGCGGCACTGCACCTGGCCATCGTGACCTTGCTCGGCGCCGGCAGCCATATTGTCGCTTCGGCGGCGCTCTACGGCGGTTCGCACAATCTGCTGCACTACACCTTGCGCCGCTTCGGCATCGAAACCACCTTTGTCCCGCCGCGCGATCTGGCCGCGTGGCGCGCCGCGATCCGGCCGAACACCCGGTTGCTGTTTGGCGAAACCTTGGGCAATCCGGGACTGGACGTGCTGGATATCACCGCGGTCGCCGAGATCGCCCATAGCCATCGGGTGCCGCTGCTGGTCGACTCGACCTTCACCACGCCCTGGTTAATGCGGCCCTTCGATCTGGGCGCCGATCTGGTGTATCACTCGGCCACCAAATTTCTGGGCGGACATGGCACCACCATCGGTGGCGTGGTGATCGACGGCGGCCGCTTCGATTTCGACGCATCGGGACGTTTTCCTGAAATGACCGAACCTTATGACGGTTTCCATGGCATGGTATTTGCCGAGGAAAGCACCGTCGCCCCCTTCCTGCTGCGCGCACGGCGCGAGGGCCTGCGCGATTTCGGTGCCTGCTTGCACCCCCAGGCGGCGTGGCAATTGTTGCAAGGCATCGAAACCCTGCCGCTGCGCATGGCCAGGCATATCGACAATACCCGCCGCGTGGTTGAATTCCTGGTGGCGCACGCCGCGGTCGAATCGGTCGCTTACCCGGAACTTGAAAGCCATGCCGATTACGCCCTCGCTCAGCGCTTGTTGCCCAAAGGTTGCGGTGCTGTATTTACCTTCAATTTAAAAGGCGATCGCAGCGCCGGCCGCCAATTTATCGAAAATCTATCCTTGTTCTCGCACCTGGCCAACGTCGGCGACGCCCGTTCCCTGGTCATCCATCCGGCCTCGACCACTCATTTCCGCATGGACGCCGCGGCACTGGCCCAAGCCGGCATCGCCGAAGGCACCATCCGCCTGTCAATTGGACTGGACGACCCCGAC
>JAMFSV010000126.1 GCA_026225455.1 Burkholderiales bacterium
GGCGGCGGTTTATCGACGTTAATCGATAGGCGGCGCGATACGGCCCCAATCGCGGGTAAGATCACCCGGCAAACATGCCCGGCCCGGCAGCCGGCCGGCACCGTGCCGCGCCTTATTCATTGCGTCCGGCACACCAGGCTCACGCCGGACCGTAGCGCGCCGCCATCTATGTATAGTCAAAATCGATCCAAGCAAAATAATAGTGATCGATTCACAAACGGCCAAAAGCTTGCTATCGTCGCAGCGCACCCTCCGGAAATGCTGCGCCTGCCGGTCGTCACGCTGAAATCCTATCGTAAGCTTTCTGCTCAGACACCGCGCGCGGCATAGCCCGCACACTTTTTCAGCAGAAGGTAATCAATGAATTCCCGTGTCATTAGCCTGCTGGGCGGCGTTTTGCTGTCTGCCCATATCGCCCATTTTGCCTGCGCCGCCGTCGATCCGTCGGCTCACCCGCTACCGCCCGGCATCGCCTGGCAACAAGGCGATGTCAGCGCGGCATTCGCCAAGGCCAAAGCCACCAACAAACCGCTGTTCCTGTTCTGGGGCGCAGTCTGGTGCCCGCCGTGCAACCAGGTCAAGGCCACAATTTTTAATCAGCAAGCGTTCAAGGAACGTGCTTCGTTTTTTATTCCGGTTTACCTCGACGGCGATAGCGCCAGCGCGCAAAAGCTAGGCGAACAATTCAAGGTCCAAGGTTATCCGACCATGATCCTGTTCCGCCCGGACGGCACCGAGATCACCCGTTTGCCCGGCGAAGTCGATGCGGCGCGTTATATCCAGGCCTTGTCGCTGGGCATGAATGCCATCCACCCGGTGAAACAGGCATTGGCCCTGGGCTTGAAAGACGGCGCTCATTTGAACCGCGACGACTGGCGTTTGCTGGCGGATTATTCGTGGGACACCGATGACGGCGTACTCTCCGTGACCAGCGAAAAAAATGCCGTCACCTTGCAAACCTTGGCCAATCACGCGCAAGCCGATCATGCACCGGCTGAAGCCTTGCGTCTGGAACTGAAAGCCGTCGCTGCTGCTGCCACCGAGCCGAAGAGCGAACCTATCGATCGCGCCGCGGGCCTGAAAGCGGTGCAGCAGGTTTTGGGGAATGCCGCCCTGGCGCGCAGCAATTTCGACATCATCGTCAATTACCCGGCCGAAATGACCCACTACCTGAGCACCGCCGGCACGCCCGAACGCGCCGCCCTGACGGCTGCCTGGGACCAGACGCTGGTGACCATGACAAGCGACACCAGCTTGTCGACCACCGACCGTATTTCGGCGGTCTACGGCCGCGTGGTGCTGGTCAAGCTCGACGCCCCCGCCAATCAGCCGCTGCCCGCACCGCTGCTGGCAACAGTGCGTGAACAAGTGGCGCTGGCCGATAAAAACACCACCAACGGCTATGAACGCCAGTCGGTGATCGACAATGCCGCCGAGACCCTGACCGCCGCCGGCCTGATTGGCGAATCCGACACCTTGCTCACGGCCGAACTGAAACGCTCACCGGCACCCTACTATTTCATGTCGGGGTTGGCTAGAAATGCCGCGGCCCGGGGCGACAAAACCGCCGCGCTGAAGTGGTATCAACAAGCCTACGATACTTCGAAAGGCCCAGCTACCCGTCTGCGCTGGGGGGTGAGCTACGTCAAAGGGGTGATCGATCTGACGCCGCAAGACGATACCCGCGTGACGCAGGTAGCCGACAGTGTGCTGAGCGAAGCCGGAGCCATTCCCGACGCGTTCTATGGCCGTAATCGGGCGGCACTGGAACGGCTGGTGACTCGCCTGGACGCGTGGAATCAGGGCAAACAGCATGACGCCGCGGTGAAAAAAGTGCTGACGCAACTTGAAGGCGTATGCGCCAAATTGCCGGCAGGCGATCCGCAGCATGCAACCTGCCAGGACTTGTTGAAACCGTCCAACGCTTAAGGGCCCGACATCTGAGGCGGCCAACGATTGAGTGTATGTATGGCGGCGGCGCACCGGCCACACCGGCGCGCCGCCCGCGTCAACCCGTCATGTTCAGCGGTGACGTCCCGGTAATGCCGCGGCGCCGGGTTCGTAACATTCCCAGGGTATATCGCGTACGGCTTTGCGGCTTTTAACGATATACAACGCGTGATCGGCATAACGCAGTAAATCCTCCCCCCTATCATGATCCTGCGTATGCACGGCTACCCCGACGCTGCTTAAACTTTCCACCGTGACACCCTCGGTCAGCCGATAAGGCTGGTCGAGCACTTGGCATAGATGGGCCAGGAAGTCCTGCAAGGCGGCGGTATCGGCCATCGGTTTAAGCACCAGCACAAACTCGTCGCCGCCCAGGCGGGCCACCACATCGCCCTCACGCAAGGTGGCTTTGAGCCGGTCCGCCAGTTGCTTTAATACCTGATCGCCGGCGAGATGGCCGTATTTGTCGTTGATCGGTTTGAAGTCGTCAAGGTCGAGCACCGCCACCACGATGCCGCTGGGCGGCGCGGATGAGAGCGTATCGTCGAGGTATTCGGTCAGGTAACGCCGATTGGGCAAACCGGTCAGAATGTCGTGCTGGGCTTGCCGTGCCAGGTTTTGTTCGAGCGACTGCCGGTATAAGGCGCTGTGCATCAAATCCGTCAGCAGCATAATCAGCGCCAGCGTGGCTTCGCTGGGGGCCGCCACCGGGTATTGACTGAACCAGGCAATCGCCAGCACCCCGCTGCGCTCGTCGGCCGGGCCGATCGGCACCACCAAGTTGGCTTTCAGGCCCGAGGCGACAAAATCGGCCATGGCATGCGCACTGTTGGGATAATCGGCGGTGAAAATCGCCGTTCCATTGACCAGGGCCGCCCCGGCGGTGGTGTTTGCCGCCGGAAAGCGATAGCCCGCGGCCAGTTTCAGGTGAAGCGCGGGCAGCCCCTGGAAAAAACGGTACTGCATGTCGCCGCCTTCCAGCACCTCGATCAAGGCCGCGCCGTCCGCGCCCACCAGTTTGGCGGCTTCGGCGGCGGCTTGTTCGAAGAACCTGCCGAAATCGCGCTCACTGACCAAACGGCGAATCATGGTTACGTCAAAGTTCGCTTGGGCATCTACCATGGGTCATCCTCTTTGACGGGCCGTCCGTACTTCCCCCGCCGATCGATCCATGATTGATCCACGAGTGATCCATCACGCCGTCAGCGGCGAGCGGCAAAGACGCGGGCCTGAAGCTTCGGCCATCCGCACTCAATTGGTGCAGCGACGGATGACCCAACTCTCAGGGGAGCGAGTTTAGCGCGTTCAAAATCTTTTTTCCTGATTGTTGCGCACCAGTAGTTAGCCATAGCCGCTACAGCAAAAGGAGAGCATGGATCATGCCAACGGTTCATGCATCTCGCTCAGGCAGGTTGGAGCATGCAGGGGGATTGGGCAATGGCAGAGATATGGCATTGCGGCATCGCCATCAAGCAACAAGCGCGGCGCCACCATAAATATCACGGACAACGAAAGAACATGCCGCGCGGGTCAACGGTCAGGCTCAGTCCGCCATTGACCCCGCGCATAACATTTACTTCGGCAAGGCCCCATCCACACCTTCAACGTACCAATTCAGGCGCTGCAAATCCGCATCGCCCAGCGTCTTGCCCTCCTCGACTTTGGCTACGCCCGACTGATCCTTGATCGGTCCGGTAAACACATCCCATTTGCCGCTTTCAAGCAGTTGGCGCTTGGCCGCCAGTGCTTGTTGCGCCGGTGCCGGGATCGCCGCGTTATTGATGTCCTCCAGGTCGACCGCGTGCTGCGGCAAGCCCCACCAGATCGGAGCCGGGGTCCAGGTATGGTTCAGCACCTGCTGCACCGCCGCCGTGTAATAGACGCCCCAGTGGCCGACCACCGAGCCCAGATGAGCATCCGGGCCGAACTTCTTCATATCCGAATCCCAGCCGAACGCATGCACATGTTTTTCCGATGCGGTTTGCAAGGTCGCGCTCGAATCGGTGTTCTGCAGCAATACGTCGGCGCCTTGCGCGATCAGCGTTTCGGCGGCCTGTTTTTCCTTGCCTGGGTCAAACCAGCTATTGATCCAGATAACCTTGGTATGGATTTTCGGATTCACCGAACGCGCGCCCAGCGTGTACGCATCGATATTGCGTATCACCTCGGGAATAGGCACCGACGCCACAAAACCCAACACATTGCTTTTGGTGGTGTAACCCGCGACCACGCCGGCCAGGTAAGCACCCTGATACATGCGCACATCGTAAGTGCCGAAATTGGCCGCATGCTTGTAGCCCGTGGCGTGCAGGAACACCACGTCAGGAAAGTCCTTGGCGACTTTCAATTCGAAATCCTGGTAACCAAAGCTGGCGCCGATAATGACCTTGTTACCCTTGTTGGCGAGATCGCGAAACACCCGTTCCGAGTCCGCCGATTCGGGTACATTCTCGACCCGCGTCACTTTAACCTTGTCGCCGAATTGGGCTTCGACGGCTTTCGCCCCCTGTTCATGGGCAAAGGTCCAGCCGGCGTCGCCCGGATTGCCCAGATACACAAATGCTACCCCGGGCGGTCCGGCGACCGTCGCGGCGTTTGCCGGTGCCGTTGCGGCACACGCCAGCGCCGCAGCCACTGCGGCCAGTTTTTTTAAAACTTGAACATGCATTGTGATGCTCCTCTTGACGGGTTAATCGGACCAAACAGAACGAAGAATTGGAACCACTCAGGCCAAGGATGAAAACGGTTTGCCCAACGAGCCGGGCGCATTCAACCTGGTCAAGTTCGGATTACGCGAAATCAACACCAGCACCAGTACCGTGGCGAGATAAGGCAACATCGCGAGAAACTGGGTCGGCACCGGCACGCCGATAGCCTGCGCATAAAACTGCAACGCCATCACCGCACCGAACAACAGCGCCCCCACCATCAGCCGCCCCGGCCGCCAACTGGCAAACACCACCAGCGCCAGCGCAATCCAGCCGCGACCCGCGGTCAGTTGTTCCTGCCACAGATGCAGATAGACAATCGAGTAATAAGCGCCGCCCAAACCGGCCATTGCGCCACCGAACAAGGTTGCGCCATAACGGATGGTGAGCACGGGAAACCCCACCGCATGCGCCACTTGCGGCGACTCGCCCACGGCGCGCAGCATCAGGCCGGCGCGAGTGCGGTAGAGAAACCAGCCGACCAGCAGAAACAGGATGAAACTCAGATAACCCAGCAGCGTCAGGCTGAACAGGGCGGGCCCCAATACCGGGATCTTCGACAACCCAGGCAGCGGCAGCATCTCGACCGTCACCGGCAAGGTAAGCGAGGTAAAAGGCTTGCCGATATACGCCGAGAAACCGGTGCCGAAAATGGTCAAGGCCAAGCCGGTGGCAACTTGGTTGGCCAGCAGGGTCAAGGTGAGAAAGCCGAATAACAGCGCCATTGCCATGCCCGCACCGATGGCCGCGGCAAAACCCAGCCACGGGTGGCCGGTACTGGCCGCAACCGCATAGCCGGTCACCGCCCCCATCAACATCATGCCTTCGACGCCGAGATTGAGTACCCCCGATTTTTCCGTCACCAATTCGCCGAGACCCGCCAGCATCAGTGGAATCGCGGCAATCACCGCGCTTGAAAGCAAATCGCTCGCTTGGCTCGCATCCATAACGTTCTCTCAGGATAAGGTGGAAGTTTCAAGCGGCTGGACGGTCGGGGCGGCCGCGGCCGTCACGCCGCGCCGGCGCAATCGATAATTGACGAACAGGTCGCAACCGAGCAGGCAGAACAACAGCAAGCCCTGAAATACGCCGCTTAAGGCCTGCGGTAGTTGCAGCGAGGTTTGTACCGCTTCGCCTCCCAGATAAAGCAAAGCCATCAGCAAGCTGGCCAGCACGATGCCGATAGGATGCAAGCGCCCGACAAAAACCACGATGATGGCGGTAAAGCCGTAACCCGGCGACCAGGTCGATTGCAACTGCCCGATCGGCCCGGCGATTTCGCCCATCCCGGCCAAGCCGGCCAAGGCACCGCTGATCAGCATCGCCGACCAGATGGTACGGCGTTCGGAAAACCCGGCGTAGCACGCCGCCAGCGGTGCCAGGCCGCCCACATTCATCCGGTAGCCGGCAAAGCTTTTTTTCATGAAGAGCCAGATCAGCGGAATCGCGGCCAAGGTAATAAACACCGACGCATTGATCCGGGTGCCATGCCAGAAGGCCCAATGCCAATCGGCATAAAACACCGGATACAAGGCATCCGGCCCGAACATTTCGGACAAGGGAAAATTCATCCCCTGCGGATCGCGCCAAGGCCCGCTGACCAGGTAAATAATCAATTGCGGCGCGACATAGGTCAGCATCAGGCTGACCAGAATCTCGCTGGTATTAAAGCGGCTGCGCAAGAATGCCGGAATCGCGGCCCAGACCATGCCGCCCAGCATGCCGGCCAACATCATCAACGGCAAAATCCACCAGCCGCTGGCACCGTCGAAGTAAATCGCCACCCCGCTGGCGGCGACACCGCCCAGCAACATCTGCCCTTCGGCACCGATATTCCAGACATTGGCGCGGTAAGCCAGGGCCAAACCCAGACCGATCAAACAAATGGGCGATGCTTTCAGCAACAGCTCGGCCCAGCCGTCGACGCTGGACAAGGGTTCGACAAAAAATGCGGCCATGGCGGCTCCCGCATCTTTGCCGACCAGGCTGAAAATCAGCCAGCCTCCAGCCAGGGTCAAGAGCGCGGCTAACAGCGGTGCCGCCAGTTGCATGGTACGCGAGGGGGCGGGACGCGCTTCAAGTTGATAAGGAAAATTCATAGCGGCAGCGTGGTCAAGTCTTAAACGGTCCAGGGAAAAGCGTGCGCCAACGTGAAGGCGCGGCTCAATGCTCTACTGCAAACGATGCCGCCGGGTTGCCCGGGAACAAACCCGCCATCCATAAGCCGATTTCTTCGGCATTGGTGTCCTGGGTCGCCCGCACCGGCGACAAACGGCCGCCCGCCAGCACCGCGATCCGGTCGCAGATATCGAATAATTCCTGCAACTCTTCCGAGATCACCAGGATGGCGGTGCCGCGCGCCGCCAGGTCAAGCAACTGCTGGCGGATAAAACCCGCGGCACCGATGTCGACACCCCAGGTCGGTTGCGCCACCACCAGCACTTTGGGTTCCTGCAAAATTTCCCGGCCGACAATAAATTTCTGCAGATTGCCGCCGGACAGGCTTTGCGCCAATGCGTCCGGGCCGCTACAGCGCACGTCGAAAGCGGCAATACAACGCTGCGCGAAAGCCTGTACCGAAGCGCGCTTGATCCAGCCCGATCGCACCATTTGCTGGCGATGGGCGGTAAGCAAACCATTGTCTGCCAGCGACAACGCGGGCACCGCGCCGCGCCCCAAACGTTCTTCCGGGACAAAGGCAAAACCCCGCGTGCGTCGCGCGCCGGCGCCAAGCCGTCCCACCGGCTGGCCGCAAAGCTGGATCACTTGGTCGCCGGCCTCGGCCGGCAGCGGCATTTCACCCGACAAGGCGGCCAATAATTCGGCCTGGCCGTTGCCCGAAACCCCGGCAATGCCCAGCACTTCGCCCGCACGCAAGTCAAACGAGACCGCGGACAATGAGGTGCCGAATGGGTCGCGGCTGACCAGCGACAAATCCCGCACCGCCAGCAAAGTATCGCCCGGCGTATGTTGACGGCGCGTGTAGGCGGGCAAAGCGTGGCCCACCATCAGTTGCGCCAAGGTGGCCTGGGTTTCCTGGCTGGGCGTCACCTGGCCCGTGATGCGGCCGCCCCGCATCACGGTGGCGGTGTCGCAGAGTTCCTGGATTTCGTCGAGCTTGTGACTAATATAAAGAATGCTGCAGCCTTCGGCGGCCAGTCGGCGCAGTACGATAAACAACTTGCGTACCGCCTGCGGCGTCAGCACCGACGTCGGTTCATCCATAATCAGCAGGCGCGGGTCCTGCAATAGACAACGCACGATTTCGACACGCTGCCGTTCGCCCACGGTCAAGCTATGGACATGGCGCTGCGGGTCGAGGTCCAGCCCATAGTCGGCCGATACCGCGCTGATGCGGGTGCCCAGTGCCTTGAGGTCGAAGGCCTGATCGAGCGAGAGTGCAATATTCTCGCCCACCGTCAAAGTCTCGAATAAGGAAAAATGCTGGAACACCATGCCGATACCCAGCTTGCGGGCGGCGGCGGGACTGTCGATTTCCTGCACCCGGCCCTCCCAGCGGATTTCACCGGCGTCGGGCCGCACCGCGCCATAGATGATTTTCATCAGCGTACTTTTACCGGCGCCGTTCTCACCCAGCACCGCATGGATTTCACCGGGCGCGACCTCCATGCTGACGTTGTCATTGGCGCGCACCAGCGGATACTGCTTGGTGATGCCCGCCAGCGACAAGCGGGCTAACGAGGCCACCGGGGCCGATGGAGCCAATGAGGCAGGCGTACCGGCTGGTCCGGATGGCGTTGCAATAGCTTGATGACTCACGTTTGCGTCCCTCTCTGTGCCTTCCGTCTGCATATTCCGGCCCTCTACGGACAGGTGAACTTGCTTGACGGCGATTTATGTCTATATTAAAAGCGATATACAGAAAGCCACCAACATCATTCATTCGATATATTAGGATCACCCCATGAGCCAGCAGCGCGAGGCGATCGACACCTATTTACTTAGGGTCATGCATACACTCCTGATGGAATGTAGCGTGACCCGTGCCGCGGTCAAGCTCAATCAGTCGCAGCCGGCCATCAGCGCGGCCCTGCGCCGCCTGCGCGATATCACCGGCGACCCGCTGCTGGTGCGCGGCAAATCGGGCATGGTGCCGACCGACTACGGTTTGTGGCTGCTCGAGCCGGTGCGTAACGCACTGCACGAAATCGACCGGATCCGTTTCCAGCAACATAATTTCGATCCCGCCACCTCGACCCGCTGCTACCGCATCGGCAGCCCCGACTATTTGAACGTGCTGTTCGTCCCCACCGTGGTTGAGCGCTTTCGCCGCGCCGCGCCCGATGCCAAACTCGAATTCCATTCCCTCGGCCCATCCTTCGACTACGAACTGGCGCTCGAAGCCGGCCAGCTCGATGTGGTGATCGGCAACTGGCCGGAACCGCCCGAACAACTGCACCTGTCGAATCTGCTGACGGACGAAATCGTCTGCCTGATGAGCGACACCCACCCCTTTGCCAAGCGCGGCGAACTCACGCTGGACCAGTATCTCAAAGCCCCGCACCTGACCCCTTCGCCTTATTCCGTGGGGCAGCGCGGCGCGATCGATACTTTCCTGGCGCGCGAGCGCCTGAAACGCAACGTGGTTGTCACCCTGCCGTACTTCAACCTGGCCCCGTATGCTCTGGTCAAGTCCGACTTGATCTTCACCACCACCCGGCTGTTTGCCGACCATTACGCCAAACTGCTGCCGCTGGTAGTGCTACCCGCCCCGCTGGACTTCCCGCCCATGCCCTACTACCAGTTGTGGCACGAGCGCGTGCATTATTCCGACGAAGTGCGTTGGCTGCGCGGGCTGATTGCCGACGCTACCCGCACGCTGCTGGAACAGAAACCAAGCCAGCCGGCCGTCTGAGTCCGGGGGGCGCTATATGAGCGCTATATGAGCGCCACCTGAGTTGCCCCTGAATTAGCGCCCTCCGACGCCAGGCCTGTTGACCCAGCGTCCGCTAACTCAGCTCAGCGCAAGTTGGCGCGCCAGCCGATTGTGCCGCTCGATCACCGGGCCCAGTTCCAACCTCGCCAACTGTCCCTCGCGCACCACCACACGGCCATCGATCACACTGGTCGTGACCTGCGACGGGGCGCAAAATACCAAGGCGGCCACTTCATCGTGATGCGCTCCGGCAAACAGCGGCTGGCTCAAATCGAAGGCCACAAAATCGGCGGCCATCCCCGGCGCGAGCGCACCAATATCGGTCCGATTCAGAACCCGCGCCCCGCCCAGCGTGGCAATTTCGAGCGCCTCACGTGCCGTCATCGCCGCCGGACCAAAACCGACGCGCTGCAGCAGCAACGCTTGGCGCATCTCAGCCACCATTTGCGCACCGTCGTTGGAAGCCGAACCATCCACCCCCAGACCGACCGGCACACCGGCGTCGCGCATGGCCCGAATCGGCGCGATGCCCGACGCCAAACGCATATTCGAACATGGGCAATGCGCCACCCCGGTACCGGTCCGGGCAAACATGGCAATGCCCGCCGCATCGAGTTGCACGCAATGTGCGTGCCAGACATCACGTCCGACCCAGCCCAAATCTTCCGCGTACTCGGCCGGCGTCATGCCGAATTTTTCCCGGCTGTAAGCGATATCGCTGCTGTTTTCAGCCAGATGCGTATGCAGAGAAACCCCGTAGTGCCGGGCCAGCCGGGCGGATTCGCGCATCAGGTCACGGCTGACTGAAAACGGCGAGCAAGGCGCCACCACCACGCGCAACATCGCGTAGACGCCGTCGTCGTGATACGTCTCGATCAAGCGCTGGGTATCGGCCAGAATAAAATCTTCTGGCTCCACGACCGAGTCGGGCGGCAAACCGCCCTGCTTTTGCCCCACACTCATACTGCCGCGACTCGCATGAAACCGCATGCCGATCCGGGCGGCCGCTTCAATACTGTGGTCGAGCTTGCAGCCGTTGGGATAAATATAAAGATGGTCGCTGGAAGTGGTGCACCCCGAGAGCATCAACTCGGCCATCGCGGTCAGAGTCGAGACTTCGATCATTTCAGGCGTCAGGTGCGCCCACATCGGATAAAGATTCGACAGCCAGCCGAACAGCTCGGCGTTTTGCGCGGCCGGCACGGCGCGTGTCAGGCTCTGATACATATGGTGATGGGTGTTGATCAGGCCCGGCACGACCAGTTGCCCGCTCATATCGAGTATTTCATCGGCCTCGGTGGGCAAACTATCGGTGCTGCCCACAGCAACAATCCGGTTATCTTCCAGGTACAAACCGCCGTCGCGGATCTCGCGCCGCGCCTCATCCATCGTCACCAGCACGGTCGCATGTTTGACCAGCATGGTGCGGCCACGGCGTGCGCCGGGCTGCGGCGTCACGGTGTACGGTATCGGTTCAGCCACGCTTTGCACCCGCTATCGAGAATATGCCGTTGAAATGATGCCGGCGCCGACCAAACCTCGGCGCCGCGCGGTAAATGCAGCTCGACCAAGCCAGCCCAGGCTTGGTGCCGCCATGCTGTAATCCCAACATACCAACGGATGCACGGATCGAACACCGTAATTTTTCGCGGCAGCAATGAAGCTCAACGTTGAGGGCACAAAATTACGCTGGCAACACGTAAACGAACCATAGTCCCCCTCAGGCTGGCGATATAGTAGGTATTTTTGACGCGGTTATGATGCGGCGACCTGCCTCCGTCTTGACCGCCGTTGGTCCGACTCTATCGGGTAATCCAGCGGATAAGCGCAGTCTTTATGTGCCAGGCATTATTCTTGTTATTCCGGCCGTTATGCGTGGCACATCCTTTCTACAATGGTGAAACACGGCGGAACATGCCCACTATGTTCCGCTCGATACTTAAAACAGGTCCGGACCCATGCGGCGAATCTCGGCTTGGACCCGATTCGTTTTATCTACCGGACTGCACTCAAACAAAGGAGACGCCATGGGCAAACTCACCACTCATGTCCTGGACACCGCACACGGTCAACCGGGCTCGGGCATTCGCATCGAACTGTTCCGCCTCGAAGGCGAAGTTCGACAGGCATTAAAAGAAACCCTCACCAACGCCGATGGCCGTTGCAGCGAACCCCTGCTGGAAGGCGCGGACTTCATCAACGGCGAATATGAATTGCTGTTTCATGCCGGCGACTATTTTGCCGCCGCCGGCGTGACGCTGCCGGCGCCGCGCTTTGTCGATCGGGTTGTGCTGCGCTTCGGCGTGGCCGACAGCCGCGCGCATTACCACGTACCGCTGCTGGTTTCGCCCTGGAGCTACAGCACCTATCGCGGCAGTTGAGCCTCGGCATATCGGCTGGGCAACACCCTCATCTTTTTATCGGATTCGGAGAGTTTCATGGAAGGTTTTATTGTCGACTGGTTGAACCTGGCGCTGCGCTGGCTGCACGTGATCACCGCGATCGCCTGGATCGGCGAGTCGTTTTATTTTGTGGCGCTCGATAATAGCCTGAAGCCGCCGGTCGATCCCGTGTTGCAAAAACGCGGTGTGTTCGGCGAGTTATGGCATGTCCATGGCGGCGGTTTTTATAACATGCAGAAATACATGGTCGCGCCGGCCGAAATGCCGGAAGACCTGCATTGGTCAAAATGGCCGTCCTATACCACCTGGATGTCGGGCTTTGCCTTGTTCACCGTGCTGTACCTGTATTCGCCCAGCACCTACCTGATCGACAAAAACGTATTGGATATCGGCCCTGTCGTCGCCGTTGCCTCAGCCCTGGGTTTTCTGGCGGCCGGCTGGGTAGTGTATGACACCTTGTGCCGCCGCCTCGGGCACAAAGATACGCTGCTCGGAATCTGTGTCGGCCTGTATGTGCTGGCCGCCGCCTGGCTGAGCTGCCATATATTTGCGGGACGCGCGGCATACCTGATTACGGGCGGGATGCTGGCCACCATCATGTCGGCCAATGTATTTTTTGTGATCATTCCGGGCCAGCGCAAAGTGGTCGACGCACTGCTCAAAGGCGACCAACCCAATCCGATGTATGGCAAGCGCGGCAAACAGCGCTCGGTGCACAACACCTATTTCACCCTGCCGGTCGTATTCGTGATGATTTCCAATCACTATGCGATGACCTATACCAATCGCTATAACTGGGCGGTGCTCGCGATCATCATGTTGGCGGGCGCACTGATCCGCCAGTTCTTTGTCATGCGTCACCGCGGTCGCGTGTTATGGTATCTGCCACTGACTGGCGTGGCCTTGATGTGCGCGGCCTTCGCCTGGACCATGCCGAGGTCGGCGCCGCAAGCCGTATTGGCGGCAGGCGCGGCGCCGGTAAGTCTGGCGACGATCCAACCGATTCTGAATCAGCGTTGTGTGCAATGCCATGCGGCGCACCCGACCATGATGGGCAGCGCCCCGGCGGGTGTGCTGCTGGACACACCGGATGAAATTATCCGTAACGCCCAGCGGGTCTATCAGCAAACGGTGCAATTAAAAGCCATGCCGCTGGGCAACGCCACCCAAATGACCGATGCCGAACGCGCGAGCGTCGCACTATGGTTCGAACAAGGGGCGCATCGCTAACCTGCTGCATCGGTCACTTGCACGAGTCACGTACCTGAGTCACGCTATACCAGGCCGGTCGTCAATAAATGCCGACCGGCCGTGCCAGACACTCGGTTTTTTACGTTGCTGCGAGAGGCGCGTAACGGTGCACATCCTGACGGGCGTGCACCGTTTTTTATTTAGAAGGTATGACGCAAACCGGCCCCC
>JAMFSV010000127.1 GCA_026225455.1 Burkholderiales bacterium
CACCTTTCAGAAAAGAGAAATTACTCGCGCAATGCAGTTCCGCATAAGCGGGCTGTGCCGCCTGCGCATCGGGCGAGGCGGCGCATAAGGCGTGTGCGGTAAGCTCAGGGTCGAAATCAGGCAAGGACATGCAAAAACTCCACGAGTGTCCTGTTGCGTAAATTGTTTGATGAATGAAATTCCTAGACTCAAGCAAACCAGCCTTGCAAAAACCAGCGGCCGCTGCGGCATTCGCGATAAATCCAGCACAGGCTGCCGCGCGTATCGCGCGCCACAAAATAATCCCGCGCGGCACCCGGGCTATCCCACCAGCCGGTTTCGATACGCTCGGGTCCGCTGAGCTTCTGTAACGCGCCTTGCAACACCGGCCGTCCTTCACGTACGGCCAAGGCTTGCGCGGTTTCCAGCAACCAGGCCGGACGCAGCCCGGCGCTGCCTGAGAGCTTGGCCAAAGAGCCAACTGAGGAAGCAACTGAAGCGCCAGCCGAACCCGCCGCGGTCGACGCCGCATGGGTACGCGTGCGCGCCGCGCCGCCGGCTCGTGCACGGGCTCGCGGCGCGGCGATGCGACATGGCGTATCGGCCAATGCCACCTCCGGCCGATGGTCGGCATGCGGCACCATCTGCAGCACCGCTTCACGGCCCAACCGTGCGGCCAGCCGTTCCACCAGACGCAGCATCGAATCGCGCTCGATACCCGGCAGCGGAAACAAGGTATCCGACGCGGGCGCGTAGGGCTCGACCTGGCTGGTGATCAAACGCAGTTCCAGCACCGGCGCAAGCAAACGGGTTTGATTAAATTTCTCGCGCAGCAGCCAGGCCAGATGGTCGGCGTCGCGACTCGGCGCGGACCAGGCAACCGGCAATTCCGACACCTGGGGCATACCGCTGCGCGCGGTTTCATGCACCAGTTGCAACGTATAACCGCTGACCGCGGCATGCCGCGCCGCCAGCCAGCCCGCCAATTGCAGCAGCAGGCGCCGTGCCGCAAATAACAAGGCTTCGGTATTGGCCACCCGCGCCTGTAATTCCAGCCGCACGGCAAAGCTGGCCGGGGCGACAAACCACTCGCGCGGATCAGGCGCCATCCCATAAGCCTGGGCCAGTTGCTGCGGCAACGCGCTGCCGAAACGCCGCACGACCCCGGCCTCGGGCAGCGCCCGCAAGACACGCAAGGTGTCGCAGCCCAATTGCTCCAACGCCATGAGATGCGGCGCCGCGGCCGGCAACAAAGCGACGGGCAGACGTTCCAGCATCCGAGTCAACATGCCGGCGCGCAACACACGGTAACGCAGGCTTGCACCGACTCGTGCGCCGACCGCCTGCATCTGCGTATGCACCCGCGCTTGCGCCAGCAGCCAACTACCCCATGCGGTCGGCGCGCAGGCCAAGACGCTGCGATAAGCAAAGCCGTCCAGGGTTTCACTTAGCGCGCGCCATAAGCGCCGGATGCCGCCGAACAAACGCAAACTGGCACTGACTTCGAGCAAGATGGTGTGCGCTTCAGTCAACACCACGCGCGGCGTATAGCGCAACAAAGCCAGCGCCACCGCAACCAGCGCCTCATGCTCACGCAGCGGATCGGCGCCCAGCAACAGCAGATCGGGCACCAGCGCCTGCGCATGGGTGCGCGACATCCCGACCTGGATGCCGAGCGCCGCGGCCCTCGCGTCGAGCACGGTAACGCGGTTGTGCTGCGCCAGCACCATGCAGCGCTGCGGCGTTTCAAGCGCCGGCAGTAACGGCGGCCTGAGCGCTTCGAGCGGCAGACCCGGCAACGTCACGGCGATCCACAACATGATTGGTCTCCTGCAAGGGGGTGACAGCGTGGGCGGCAAGCTCAAGCTCCGGCACATCATTGAACCAGGACGGCAATGGCGCAACCCGCGGCCAGCCGGCCGACTCTTCCAGCGGCAAGCGCACATGCAGCGGTGCCGCCAATGCCGGACCGCGCCGCTTGAAAAGCTCGAGTTGCAGGTAGCTTGCGTATTGATCGGCCGCGTTGGCCGGGTCCGGGTTAGCCGCCTGGTGCGCCAGACTGCCGCTGCGCCGGGCCGATGCCGCGGTTGCTGCATGTGCCGCAAGCCCCCCCAGGCCGCCCCCCGCCCGGCACAGGATGCGTAACGGCGCCGCCGATGACTGCGTTGCAGCACTGGCCGGCCGCAGCAAAAAAGCCAGCGCCTGCCCGTCTTGCGCCATCACTTGCAAACGCCTGAGCGCGTCGGCACGCACTTTAGGCAGCCAGACCAGCACCGCGCCCACACCTTCGTGCTTCAGCGTCTGCTCCGCCGCCCATAAGGCTTGCCGGGCGTCAGCCTTGATCCAGATAACCCGTTCCAGCGCGATGCCCCAGGCCGCCAATGCCGGCGCATAAGGCAGATAAGGCGGTGCAATCAGGGCCACATAACGTGCTTGCGGCCCGTCCGCGGTCAAGCCTCGCAAAGCCGGAGCCAGCAAACGTAACTCGCCAATCCCGGGCTGTTCCATCAGTAACTCGGTCAACCCGCCGACAGGCCAGCCGCCGCCCGGCAATTCGGCATCCAGCGCCGCTTGCCCGGTCGGCACCACCCGCTCCGCGGTTCGCCCCAGTTGGCCGCCCCGCCACACTTGCCGGGCCAGATGAGGCGGCAGATCGGCTAACGGCGGCGACACTTCCGCCCGCAGCATGGTTGCCGGCATCTCCCTGCCCTCCTGGTTGGTTTCAAGCCGGGCTGAACTGCGTCGCAAGCAACGCTACGGCTTGCGGCTCAGTCTATGCAGCAGGGCTTTCACGCCAGCATGCCGGACCAAATAGAGGCGTCGAACCCTGCCCTTGCGGACATAATGGGCACCACCTCAATACTGTACATTTATACAGTATTTTTGAGAAATGGTTAAGCCCTGTGTCGTACAAAAATAGGGGAACGATACGTGCGCAACAGGCGCGTGCAACGGGCGCGCATGAAAGGCCCGTGCCTGTTGCACACCCTCTCAGGCAGCACCCACCCGCCAACCTCACGCGTCGTCGCGCACACCCAGGCGATATTGCGTGATTTGCCGGTAGCGGCTGCCTGGACGCAAGATCACGGCTTCCGGGTCCGGCATGTTGATGCGGTTGGGAAAAGCCCCGGCTTCCAGGCAGACGGCGTCATGCTTGCGGTAGATCGCCCCGGCCTTGCCCTTTTGTCCGGCGATATGGTTGCCGGTATACAACTGCAAACCGGCTTCAGTGGTCGAAACTGTCAGTTCCCGCCCGCTGGCCGGGTCGTATAACGAGGCCACCCGGCGCAAGGCATGCGGTTCGGCGGGATTGTGCCGCAACACAAAACAATGATCGAAACCGCCGGCGCGCTCCAATTGCGCATTGGGCCAGTCAAGCCGGGCACCGATCGGCGCCGGAGTACGGAAATCGAAAGCATTGCCCGCCACTTCGGCGATGCCGGTCGGAATCGAGGCCGCATCGATTTCCAGAAAATGATCGGCATCGAGGGTCAGAATATGGCCGCGAATATCGGTGCGCGGCCCGCTTAAATTGAAAAATGCGTGATTGGTGAAATTCAGCGGCGTCGGCGCGTCAGTCACGGCGTCGTAAGCTATCGTCAGCGTGCCGTCGTCATCCAGTCGATAGACTACCGTCACGGCGACCTTGCCCGGAAAGCCGCCCTCGCCTTCAGGCGATTCGTACTTCAGTTGCAGACCGCCGTCGACCTCGGCCACGTCCCAGAACACGCAGTCAAAACCATGCCAGCCGCCATGCAGTAAATTCTGCCCCTCGTTCGGGTCGACCGCATAACGCATGCCGTCGAGCATAAAACTGGCACCGGCAATACGATTGGCCCAACGTCCCACCAGCGCGCCCATATAAGTGCGCTGCGCCGCATAATCGGCGGCCTCCGGGTGCCCCAGCACGATATCCACCAGCCGCCCGCTGCGGTCGGGCGCAAGCCATGACTGCAAGGAACC
>JAMFSV010000128.1 GCA_026225455.1 Burkholderiales bacterium
GACGGCAAGGGGCAAGTCAGTGTGGCCTCGCCCGACGAGGCGCGCGCCGCTTACGCCGCACTCGGCCACGTCGCCTGCGTGCTGGAAAAACGCTTGCCGCTGGCTTACGAGATTTCCGCCTTGGTGGCGCGCGGCGCGGACGGCGTGGCCCAAGTTTATCCGCTGGCGCAAAACACCCATCGCGACGGGGTGCTGGCCAAGACCGTGGTGCCCGCGCCCGATGCGCCCGCCGCGCTGGTGCAGCAAGCCCAGAATGCGGCTTTGTCGATTGCCGCCGGGCTCGATTATGTCGGGGTCTTGTGTGTCGAATTTTTCGTGTTGACGGACGGTACGCTGGTTGCCAATGAAATGGCGCCGCGGCCGCACAATTCCGGCCACTATACGGTCGACGCTTGCGCCACCAGCCAGTTCGAACAACAAGTGCGGGCGATGACCGGTTTGCCTTTAGGCGACCCACGCCAGCATTCGCCGGCAGTCATGTTGAATCTGCTGGGCGATGTCTGGTTCGATGGCGAAACCCCGATCAAACCCGCCTGGGACAAAGTCGCCGGCTTGCCTTCGGCACGCTTGCATTTGTACGGCAAGGAAGAGGCGCGTATCGGGCGCAAAATGGGGCATATCACCCTGGCCGCCGCCACCGCGGAACAAGCGCAAAGCGCGGCGCTCGAATGTGCCCGCTTGCTGCATTTGCCGCACGATTGAATTGAGCGTGCGATGACTTCAAACCATGACGCCAAAGCGGCTGCCTCCGAGCATGCCGACCAGGTCGCAGCCCGGCATGCCGCGGACCCGGTGCCGACGGCGGCCGAGCTGGCGCATGCGGTGGCGCATCTCGAAGCCGGGGGGCTGGTCGCCTTTCCGACCGAGACGGTTTATGGTTTAGGCGGCGATGCCGAAAATCCGGCGGCGGTGACACGCATCTATGCCGCCAAAGGACGTCCGGCGAGCCATCCGGTGATCGTTCATCTCAGCCCCGCGGCGGACCCGGCGTATTGGGTCAGCGAACTCGGCAGCGATGCGCACAAATTGATCGCCGCATTCTGGCCCGGCCCCTTGACCCTGATCCTGAAACGCGCCAGCTACATCCATGCCGCGGTCAGCGGCGGACAAGACTCGGTGGGGTTGCGCTGCCCTTCGCATCCGGTGGCGCAGGCTTTATTGTCGGCCTTCAAAGGCGGGCGCGGCGGTCTCGCGGCGCCCTCGGCGAACCGCTTCGGCCATGTCAGCCCGACTACCGCGCAACATGTCCGTGAAGAATTCGGCGACAGCGTCGAAGTGCTTGATGGGGGGCCATGCGAAGTCGGGATCGAATCGACGATTATCGATTTGTCGCGCGGTTTCGCCGCGCTGCTACGCCCCGGCCATATTACCCCGCAGCAGATTGCCGAGGTGCTGGGGGTCGCGCCGTTGCTGCCCGATGGCAGCGATGCCACGGCGCCGCGAGCCTCGGGTACGCTGAAAGCGCATTACGCACCGCGCACGCCGCTGGCGTTATTGACCTTGGGTGAAATTGCCCTGGCGCTGGCCGCGCGTGAACCGGGTGAACGGGTGGCGGTGGTGGCGCGTGCCTCGGTGTCGGGCGGGCTGGCGGCATTGCCGGACCTGCATTTCATTGCCGCGCCGGAACAGCCCCAGGCGTACGCGCGCGAGCTGTATCGTTTGCTGCGCGCGCTCGACCGCGCCTCGGTGCAGCGGATTTTTGTCGAACGTTTGCCGGCGGGCCCAGCCTGGGATGCATTGAACGATCGCCTGGGCCGCGCGGCAGCGGCTTTTTTGTCGGGCGACTGAGCGGACGACTAAGCGGGCGACTAAGCGGGCGACTGAGCGGACGACTGAGCGGACGACTGAGCGCGCGGCTTATCCCACTTTATTCCGCGTGAGAGGCCGGATTGGCGCTCTCGGCCTTGAGCGGCAGGTTGGTTCTGATCATCGCGGCAGCATGACTCTGCTCAAACTGCGGCGCTTCGTTGTAGACCCATTCCAGCAAGGCGTCGTGCGCGGCACGTGCATCTTCCGCTCGCGGGTCGTTGATGAAACTGACCACAATATAACCATCGCCGTTGGCGGCACCCACATAACCCGCAATGGCGCGCACGTCGCGCAAGGTGCCGGTCTTGATATGCGCATTGCCGTCGATGCCCGAGTTGAGCATGCGGTGGCGCATGGTGCCGTCGACCCCGACGATCGGCAACGAATCGATATACGCTTGCGCCACCGGGCTGGCGTTGGCAGCTTGCAGCAAGTTTGCCATCGAGGCGGCGCTGATTCTCTCGTCATGCGACAAGCCCGAGCCGTTTTCCAACACCAGATCCTGCATGGGCAGGCCGCTGCGATGCAGGAATTGTTCGATTTGTTGCGCCGACCCGGCCAAGGTCGACGGGTTGTGTCCCGCGCTTTCGCCGATGGTCAGGAACAAGTTGCGCGCCATCACGTTGTTGCTGAATTTATTGATGTCGCGCACGATCTCGGAGAGTACCGGGCTTTCGTGTACCGCGACCTCGCGTGCGGCAACCGGCACCGTGCCTTCGCTGATCGTGCCCTGGAAGGTGCCGCCCGTCTGTTTCCACAGCGCGAGAAAACCGTCGCTGAAGAACGCCGAGTGGTCCAGTGCGGCCATGCTGCTGGTTTCCCGCGGGCCGCAGGCCAGCGGATAACTGCCGCTGAATACCGCTTGCGCCGTGCCGTTGGGCGCTTGAGTGATGACCGGTGTCACCAGCGCACCGGCACAACGGCCCCGCGTGAGGCGCAGGTCGTTGACGATAGTCAGGTTGTCCAGCGGCGGCGTAACGTCGATGGCGACGGTCTTGCCGTGTTCGGGCGCGAGGGTGAACGACACCGACTTGAAGGCGTAGAGCAACGGGTCCGGACCGACGTTATAGGGGGCCAGCACCTCGTCGTCGTAGGCGCCGGCGTCCCGGGTGGAAGCGTCGAAGTTATGTTTGTCCAGCACCAGTGAGCCGTCGATGCCGGTGATGCCGGCGGCGTGGATTTTCTGCACCAGGTCGATCAGCTCTTCGGGGACCAGTTTGGGGTCGCCGGTGCCGACGATATACAAGTTGCCATGCAAGATGCCGTTCTCGACCGTACCGCCGGCATAAGCGGTGGTTTTCCAGCGATAGTCGGGACCCAGCAGCGATAGACCCGAATAGGTCGTGACCAGCTTCATGGTGGACGCCGGACTCATGGCGCGCTGCGAATTGAGTTCGAGTACCGGCTTGTTGCTGCCGGCCCGCTCGACCAGCACACTCATGGCCGAAGGCGGCACATGGGCGCGTGCCAAAGCCAAGGCCACGGCCGGCGGTAAATCGCTGGGCGGCACCATCACGTCGGCTGCAGCAGCTTTGCGCGGTGCATGGTGCAGGGTCGGCCGGCCTTTACCCGGGGTTTTGTGGGTGGTGGTAGCGGCGGCGGGTGCAGCGGCCAGTACGGCACTCACTACCAGTGCGGTGCAGGTCGCGGCCAGCACTGTACGGTGCTGGCCGGCTGACGGCGATGGCGACTGGGCATGGGGGTGACGTGAGGCGGCGGGGCGGAGCGAAGGCAATAATGACATGGAAACTTGGCGGCGGCTTGAAGTGCATACGGCATGATACGCAGCGAGGCAATCGTCTTGCCTGGCTCGGTATCGAATTTTAGGGCCTGCTTTATGGGCAAACAGGCTTCGGCGTTGTAGAGATAAAATAGGGCGCGCGAAGGTTGACGCGCGACCCGGCACAATACACATGCATTAATCCGAGTGCCTCCAGAGTGCATCAATACCGAGTTTGGGTACCGGTGCCCGGTCAGCGTGCTCATTAAGCATACTCAATAAGCATCCTCATTAAGCATGTTAACGCACGTTGCGGCATGCCGTTGACCAAGCGACACAGACTCGGCAATCATGCCATGATGTTGCCGTACCGCTTCCCCCATCCTACCCCTAACCGGAGCTTATTCATGCGCGTACTGCTGGTCGAAGATGACCGGATGATCGCGGAGGGCGTGCGCAAGGGCTTGCGCGGCGAAGGCTGGGCGGTCGACTGGGTCGGCGACGGGGCGGCCGCCCTGGACGCGCTGGCGCTGGTGGGCGAAAGCCATTCCTACGACCTGATGTTGCTCGACCTGGGCTTGCCCAAGCGCGATGGTCTGGAGGTGTTGCGCGCCTTGCGCGGCAAAGGCAACGGCATTCCGGTACTGATCCTGACCGCACGCGACTCGGTGGCGGATCGGGTCAAGGGCTTGGACGCGGGCGCCGACGATTACCTGGTCAAGCCGTTCGACCTCGACGAACTCGGCGCGCGCATGCGCGCTTTGCTGCGGCGGCGTGCCGGTCGCAGCGCGGCATTGATTCAGCATGGGCCGATTACACTCGACCCGGCGACGCATGAAGTGAAATTGAGCGGCGTGCCGGTGGCTTTGTCGGCGCGTGAATTTGCTTTGCTGGAAGCCTTGTTGGCGCGCCCCGGCGCGGTGCTGTCGAAAGCCCAGCTCGAAGAAAAAATGTACGGCTGGGGCGAGGAAATCGGCAGCAATACGGTCGAGGTCTATATCCACGCCCTGCGCAAAAAACTGGGGCCTGAGCTAATCCGCAACGTGCGCGGGCTCGGTTATACGCTCGCCAAAGACCTGTGAAATCTGTGACCAAGGAACCCTGAACGATGCGCTCGATTCGGCGCCGCTTATTATTGACCCTGTTGTCCATTGTGCTGGCGGGGGTGGTGACCGCCGGCTGGCTGATCTATCGGCAGGCTCAGGCCGAGGTCAATGAGTTGTTCGATTATCAGTTGCAGCAAACCGCCGCGGCGCTACCCTCGGAGCCTTTCCCCGCGGTCCTGAGTGCGAACCAGGACGACACGCCGCGCGGCGGAGATGTGGTGATCCAGATCTGGAGTCATAACGGCACGCAACTCTACTACTCCCATCCGCGTGCGCCGTTGGCGCCGCACGCGGAATTGGGTTTTTCCACTGAGCACACGCCGCGCGGCGACTGGCGCGTCTATGGCGCGGTGATCGGCGACAACGTGGTGCAGGTGGCGCAGCCGCTCAGCATCCGCAATGAAATTGCCGCCCTGACCGCGTGGCATACCTTGTGGCCCCTGGTATTGCTGATGCCGGTGTTGGGCGTGCTGGTCTGGATTACCGTCGGCCGCGGCCTGTTGCCCTTGCAGCGGGTGACCCAGGCGGTCGACGCGCGTCATCCCGATGCGCTTGATTCGATGCCGGATGCGCGTCTGCCGATCGAGGTCCAGCCTTTGGTGCAAGCCTTGAATCGCCTGCTCCAGCGTTTGGGGGTGGCGCTCGATACCCAGAAAGCATTTGTGGCCGATGCGGCACACGAACTACGCACCCCGCTGGCGGCATTAAATTTGCAATTGCAATTATTGGAGCGGGCCCGCTCGGACGAGGAGCGGCACGATGCATTAGCCGACTTGCGCCGCGGAGTGCTGCGCTCGACCCGTCTGGTCGAGCAACTGCTGGCGCTGGCGCGCGCCGAGCCGGGTGCCGCTGCCGGCAGTCGCGCAGGTCTCGGCAGTGCGGTCGATGGCGGGGCCGGTGCTGTGCCGGGTTCGACGCGTACCGGCGTGGTCGACCTGCTGGAAATTTTATCGGATTGTGTGAGCGAGCGCATGACCCTGGCCACTCACAAAAGTCTGGATCTGGGTTTTGCCGGGACCGAGCCGCTGAGCGTGACGGGCGATGCGGTGGCGTTGCGCGTGTTATTCAATAATTTGGTCGACAATGCGATCAAATATACCCCGTCGGGTGGTCGCATCGATCTCTCTCTGTTGTGTCAGGATGGCCGTGCCGTCGTTGAGATTTGCGATACCGGTCCGGGCATTCCGGCTGACGAACGGGCGCGGGTGTTCGACCGGTTTTACCGCCGGGCGGTCAGCTTCGATGCCGGCCTGGGTCCAGCGGCCGCCATTGGCGAGCTTGAGCCAAACGTCGGCGAGGTAAACGCCGGCGATGCTGCGGCCGGCAGCGGTCTGGGACTGGCCATCGTGCAGCGCATTGCCAGTCAGCATGGCGCTACCGTGACGCTGTCGGATGGGCCTGCGGGCCGGGGTTTGCGCGTCAGCGTCAGGTTTTAAGGCGGCCCGGCGGATGGATTGCCTGCTGAGGCACGGAGTCATGGCGTCATGGCGTCATGGCTTCGCGGCTGTAACGCCGGGTGACGTAAGTTTTGCACCGATTGGCCTACTTTAAGTTTCATTTAAGTGACGGGCCCTATCTTTCTCTCATCGATTCTGCTGATATCAATGAGGAGTGCATGATGAAGGCGAAATTCCTGCCCCGTACCCTGATCGCCGTGACCATTGCGGCCGGGCTGTCCACTGCGTACTATGCCGGCCATCGCGGGCTGGAAACACAAGTCATTCAACCGGCGCAGGCTGCGCCGATGATGCCCGCCGAAGCTGCCGCCAAGACCGGAGTGCCCGATTTCTCGGGGCTGGTGGAGACCTATGGCGGTGCTGTGGTGAATATCAGCGCGCGGCATCAGGTCAAGGTTTCGCGGCAGGAATCGCAAGCGCAACAGCAGTTGCCGCTCGACCCCAGCGACCCGTTCTATCAGCTCTTCAAACGCTTTTACGGCGGCCAGATGCCTGACAATCAGGCGCCCAGCGAAAGTTTGGGCTCGGGGTTTATCGTCAGCCCCGACGGCTATATTCTGACCAACGCACACGTGATCGACGGCGCCAACGTGGTGACCGTCAAACTGACCGACAAACGTGAGTATCGCGCCAAGGTCATCGGCAGCGACAAACAGTCCGACGTTGCCGTGCTGAAAATCGATGCCACGAATTTACCCATCGTCAGGATCGGCAATGCCGACCAAAGCAAGGTCGGCCAATGGGTGGTGGCGATCGGTTCGCCCTACGGTTTCGACAATACCGTGACCTCGGGCATTATCAGCGCGAAAGCCCGCTCCTTGCCGGATGAAACCTATACCCCGTTCATCCAGACCGATGTGCCGGTCAACCCCGGTAATTCGGGCGGCCCGCTGTTTAACCTGAACGGCGAAGTGATCGGGATCAATTCGATGATCTACAGCCAGACGGGCGGGTTCCAGGGCCTGTCATTTGCGATTCCGATCAATGAGGCGATGAAGGTCAAGGATGAACTGGTCCAGACCGGCCACGTCGAGCGCAGCCGCATCGGCGTGACAGTGCAGCAGATCAATCAGCAACTTGCCAAATCGTTCGGTTTGCCGACCCCGGACGGCGCGCTGGTCAGTTCGGTCGAGAAAGATGGGCCGGCGGCCAAAGCGGGCTTGAAACCGGGCGACGTGATTTTGCAAGTGAATCAATCCAAGGTGAATGATTCGTCCGACCTGCCCGGCGAAATTGCCGATATCAAACCAGGGTCGCAGGCTCAACTGCAAATCTGGCGCGATGGTGCGACCAGGACCCTCAATGTGACCACCGTCAAGTTGTCGGACAAGGCCCTGGCCTCGGCCAACGCCGACGAGCCGCAAGGCAAGCTCGGCGTGGCGGTGCGGCCTTTGACGCCGCAAGAAAAGCAGGACTCGTCGATTTCCCACGGTTTGCTGGTGATGCAGGCGAGCGGGCCGGCCGCCAACGCGGGGATCCAGCCGGGCGACGTGATTCTGGCCATCGATGGCCAGCCGGTGACCTCGGCCGACCAATTGCGTGACCGGATCGCCCACGCCGACGGCAGTGTCGCTTTGTTGATTCAGCGTGACGACGCCCAGATTTTTGTCCCGGTCGATCTGAGTTAAGTTGGCTTGAGGGGCGGTCAGCCCCTCTGCCGACAGCCTCGGGGTGCGGACTTTTACACCGCCTTGGAGCGGCGCGCGGCAAAGGATCCGGCTGCAGCGCTTTATTGAACTTCGTCCCTGGTTAGATGGTCTTATTGGCTTCGCATGCCGAATTAGGGCGCGTACAGCTCGCGGGCTGTACTCGACTATCGTATGATCTAGCCTGTGAGGGCCTGGCGACGCATCCCGCTGATGCGAGTCGGTTTGTTACCCAAGGAGTCATGACCATGAATCAACAGCCCCAGCGCTGGTTTGCCCTGCTTATTTTGCTGCTCGCATCCAGTTTTGCCTTGACGCAAACGGCTTACGCCCAAGATAGCGATGGCGGCGGTTTGCCGCAGGAATTGCATCAAGGCGACTTGACCTTTGTCACGGGCGGGGTGGGCCTCGATGAGTCGCAGGCACTACGCCAGGCGGCACCGCATTGGCCGCTGGCGATGCGTTTCACCGGCTCGGGCAGCGATTATCTGGCCGACGTTCATGTCCATATCACCGATGCCGGCGGCAACGCGGTGCTGCAAGCGGATTCGCGCGGCCCATACATGCTGGTCAAGCTGCATCCCGGACGCTACACGGTACAAGCCACTTACGAAGGTCACGACGAGACGCGCTCGGTGACCCTCAAGCGCGGCGGCCATGAGAAGCTCGATTTCTCGTGGAACCAGCCTTGATTTAAGCTTCGAATCCTGTCTCAAGCTGGTTTGTCGCTTTAAGCCTGATTTATCGCTTTAAGCCCGCTTTATCGCTTGAAGCCTGATTCTTGTCGTATTGACCGCATGCTGGCCGGGCCTTGAGGGTCCGGCCGTTTGTATTAACCTGCAGGTTAATCGCTCACGACATCGTTGCTCGACGCCGCCAGGTGCAATGCCGGGCTCAGGTGCAGCATGTCGAACCAGGCATCGACGATGCGTTCCGCGTCGGCCGCCAGGTCGATGCAATCCGGGGTAAATAACCAGTCCCCCAGCATCCCGGTCACCGAACTGTGCAGTAGTGCGGCCGCGCGCCGGGTATCGAGATTGGCCGGTAATTGCCCTTTGAGGACCGCATTGCGCAAGCCGCCTTCGATGTGAGTGCGTCCCTCGCGTACCGTCAATTGATGGCGCAGCATGACCTCGCCCATATCTTCGGTAAATTCACATTTGTGGAACAAGATCTCAAGAATCCGCCTGCGTTGCGGGTCTTGCGTCGTGTCGCGCAGGCAGTGGACGATAAAGTCGCGCAAGCGCTCCAAGGGATCGGTTTCGCGGGTGTCCAGCGACGCCGCGATCAATTCGTCCAGCGGTAGCTTGACGCGTTCGAACATGGCGGTGAACAAATCGCTTTTGTTTTTAAAGTGCCAATAAATCGCGCCGCGCGTCACGCCGGCTGCGGTCGCAATTTCAGCCAGGGACGTGCGCGACACGCCTTTCCGATAAAACACATGCTCAGCCGTATCGATAATACGGTTGCGCGTCGCCAAAGCTTCTTCTTTAGTTTTTCTGGCCATGTCTCGTTGGTTTAGTTTTAGCCCGGGTTTGCGCCCATTTTGGGGCGGCGTAATGCCGGGTAATTTGGTAGACGGACTGGCTCAAGTGCCTTAAGCGGTTGTTCCGTCTGGTAATTTTCCGAGCCCAACCAAATTACGTTACGCTTGTGCTAGTCATGCACGCATACATTCATTGATGTATGTATAATACCTCACGCTTTGGAAACGACCTAACCGCAGTCTTCGGCTGCACGGCGCGGTGTGTTGTTTGCCGCAGCATTTGACGGGCGTCACCGCAGCGGAACCATGCGCAGCAGGCGAGCAGACTTTAGCCCTGCTAAAGACTCGCCGGATGCCATCGTCAACTTGAACCCTCAACTTAAACCCACATCACATTGCTGGTATCGGAACCGCACATCGTAATTTTGAGATAAAGTCGCGTCTCAAGCAGTGACCTGTTCTGTAAATTTATCGAACCAATTTGCGGAGCAGGGCGCCAGGTGGTAATGCCCTGGCGGCGCTATATAGCGAGCGTTGTGTCACCCAGGTACGTACGTCGCGACGTGGTCCACGGATAGCCGTTCTGTTAGCGGCGGCCGGACGGATCAGCCGCAACGTGCGGCATTCGAATTCATCCATTGAAACAGTCAGAGGTCGCTCCATGCGCGTCGATCGGGTTCCTTGCGGTTTAATCAATCCTGTTGCTTCAGTAGCGGCCGCAGTCGTCGCTATGTTTATGCTTGCCGGCTGCGGCGAAAAAGCCGCCGCACCTAAGCCGCAAACGCCGGAAGTCACCACCGTGACGGTTCAGCCGCAAAGCGTGGCGGTCACCACCGACCTGCCGGGCCGGGTGAATTCGTACCTGTCCGCCGATGTGCGGGCACGGGTTGACGGTATCGTGTTGAAGCGCGATTTTGTCGAAGGTTCGGACGTCAAGACCGGCCAGCGTTTATACCTGATCGATCCGGCGCCTTACCAAGCGGCCCTGGACAGTGCTCGCGCCACCTTGGCAAAAGCGCAGGCCAATCTGGTGTCGGTTGCAGCACAAGCCGCGCGTTATAAAACACTGGTTGCGGCGAATGCGGTGAGCAAGCAGGACTATGACAATGCGGTAGCGTCGCAAGGCCAAGCCGAAGCCGATGTGGCATCGGGCCGGGCCGCGGTCGAAACCGCCAGCATCAACCTGGGTTACACCGCGGTCACCTCGCCGATTACCGGCCAGATCGGTAAATCGCAGGTAACGCCGGGCGCTTATGTGCAAGCCAGCGCCGCGACGCTGCTTTCGACGGTGCAGCAAATCGATCCGGTGTATGTCGATCTGACGCAATCGAGCGTGGATGGTTTGCGCCTGCGTCGCGAACTGGCGAGCGGCGATTTGCAGATGGCCGGCAACAACCGGGCCAAGGTGATCTTGACCCTGGAAGACGGCACGGCCTACCCGGTCAGCGGCACGCTGCAATTCTCCGATATCACGGTTGACCCGGGTACCGGTTCGGTCACGGTGCGCGCAGTGTTTCCCAATCCCAAGCATGTCTTGCTGCCCGGTATGTTTGTCCGGGCGCAGCTTACCGAAGGCGTGAACGACCGCGCGATTCTGGTGCCGGAAGTCGGTGTGACACACGACCAGAAAGGTCAGGCGACCGCTTTGGTGGTGGGGGCCGACAACAAGGTGGCGTTGCGCTCCCTGGTGACCACTCGGACTCAAGGCGACGCCTGGGTCGTCGACGGCGGTTTGCAACCGGGTGAGCGCGTGATTGTCTCGGGCTTGCAGAAGATTCAGCCAGGCATGACGGTTAAAGCCGTGGATGCACCCATTCCCGCGTCTGCTCCTGCCGATGCAGCATCGGCTTCGGCCGCTTCGGCGACGCAAAAGGCGCAATAACAGGGAGCCCGCTTCATGGCTAAGTTCTTTATCGATCGCCCAATCTTTGCTTGGGTGATCGCGATTATTTTGATGTTGGCCGGCGGCTTGTCGATTCTGACCCTGCCGGTTTCCCAATACCCGACCATTGCGCCGCCTGCGATACAGATCAGCGCGAACTATCCGGGTGCTTCGGCCGAAACCGTCGAGTCGACGGTGACCCAGGTGATCGAACAACAGATGAACGGTCTCGATCATTTGTTGTATCTGGCATCGACCAGCGACAACTCGGGCACTGCGACGATTACCTTGACCTTTGCCGCCGGGACCAATCCCGATATCGCCCAGGTGCAGGTGCAAAACAAGCTGCAACTGGCAACCCCCTTATTGCCGCAGGAAGTGCAGCAGGCCGGGATCAAGGTCACCAAATCCAGCAGCAGCTTCTTGCTGATCATGGCTTTCGTCTCGCAAGACCATAGTATGACCAAGTACGACTTGGCCAACTATGTGGCTTCTCATATACAAGATCCCATCAGCCGGGTGAACGGTGTCGGTACCGTGACGGTGTTCGGCACGCAATACGCGATGCGAATCTGGCTCGATCCGCATAAGCTCACCAGTTATGGTTTGACACCGGTCGATGTGCAAACCGCCTTGTCGGCGCAGAACGTCCAGGTGGCAGCGGGTCAATTGGGCGGCACCCCGGCTTTGCCGGGTCAAAAGCTGACTGCGGCGATTACCGAAGCATCGTTGTTGCGGACCCCGGAGCAGTTCGGCAATATCTTGCTGAAGGTCAATACCGACGGCTCGCAAGTGCGGATCAAGGATGTTTCGCGGATCGAGCTGGGCGGCGAAAACTATTTGACCGACACCAAATACAACGGTGCGCCGGCCGCGGGTTTCGGGATTCAATTGGCCACTGGTGCCAACGCATTGCAAACCGCAACGGCGGTGCGCAAGCAGGTTGAGGCGCTGTCGCAATACTTCCCGCATGGCTTGGTGGTGCAGTATCCGTACGACACTTCGCCGTTTGTGAAAGTCTCGATCGAGGATGTGATCAAGACGCTGTTCGAGGGCATCGTACTGGTGTTCCTGGTGATGTATTTGTTCTTGCAAAACCTGCGCGCCACCATCATCCCGACTATTGCGGTGCCGGTGGTGTTGCTGGGTACCTTTGGCGTGATGGCGGCGCTGGGTTTCTCGATCAATACGCTGTCGATGTTCGGCCTGGTGCTGGCGATCGGCTTGCTGGTCGACGATGCGATTGTGGTGGTGGAGAACGTCGAGCGGATCATGGCCGAGGAAGGGCTGTCGCCGCGCGACGCAACCCGCAAGGCCATGGACCAGATTACAGGCGCCTTGGTCGGGGTGGCGCTGGTGCTGTCCGCGGTGTTTGTGCCGTCGGCA
>JAMFSV010000129.1 GCA_026225455.1 Burkholderiales bacterium
CCCGCCCCAAACGCTCGGGACATCCAGCCGAAAAGCTGGTGTCGCGAGCCAACGCCCACTCAGCCCGCGCGGCTCAACCGGTGCCGCCGCAAACTCCATCCGGCGGCAGCCTGCACACCCTCGAAGCCTTGGGACAATTGCGTGCCTCGCTGAAAATTTCCGGCGAGCAGCGTGAACAAGCCCGGCTCGAAGCGCTGCAACACGCCCGCGAAGCCGAGGAAGCCGCCAATGTCTTCCGCCGCGAAGTCGGCGCCATCCAGCCGCTGACCGCCGCGCCGCGCATCCAGTCCGAAAAATCGCCGCCGGTACCGCTGCCCTTGCAAACCCGGCGCGATGAAGCCGCCGTGCTGGCGGAAGCCATTTCCGACGACTATGACCCGGAAGTATTGCTCGACGTCGACGAGTCGATTTCATTTTGCCGGCCCGGGGTGAATGGCGATGTCGTGCGCAAACTGCGCCGCGGGACCTGGGTGGTCCAGGCGCAGATCGATCTGCACGGCATGCGCCGCGAAGAAGCACGTGAGGCGCTGGCGGAATTCCTGCGCGCCTCCGTCAAAAGCGGTTTGCGCTGCGTGCGGGTGATTCACGGCAAAGGGCTGGGGTCGCTCAATAAAGAACCGGTGCTGAAAGGCAAAGTGCGTGCCTGGCTGGTGCAAAAAGAAGAAGTGATCGCCTTTTGCCAGGCCCGGCCGCACGATGGCGGCGCAGGCGCGGTGGTGGTTTTGCTGCAACCCGCGGCACAGAGCCGCGCTCACGCCGGCAAAAACTGAACGTGCCCGCGGCGAACATGCATTTGCGCATCTCCGAGCTATTGTCGGCGATGGAAACCCTGGCGATTTTTGCCTATGCCATCTCCGGCCTGATTGAAGCTCGCCGGCGCAATCTCGATGTGGTCGGAGCCTTTATCGTCGCCTTCCTGACCGCTTTCGGCGGGGGCACATTGCGCGATCTGCTGCTCGAGCGCCGGCCGTTTTATTGGGTCGAGCACCAGAACTACGTGCTGATCTTGTTTGCCATGTCGCTCGCCGCACCTTTTCTACTGAAGTCGACCACCCGCGTCGTCTCAAGCCGGGCGCTGCTGGTCGCCGATGCCGTCGGCCTGGGGCTATTCAGCATTTCCGGCACCTCGATGGCCATCGCCATGGGCTTGCCGATGTTCACCTCGGTGATGATGGGCGTGATTACCGGCGTGTTTGGCGGCGTTTTGCGTGACGTGTTGTGTAACGAGGTGCCTTTGGTCCTGCGCGACTCAAGACCTTACGCTACCTGCGCCTTCCTCGGATGCTGGGTTTATATCGCGCTGCAGCGCAACGGCATTGAGCCCGACATTTCCGCGGCAAGCGCAACCGGCTTTATTTTGGTCGCACGGCTGCTCACCTACCGATTCAGGGTGAGGTTGCCGCGCTAAAACCCGGCCCCCGGCGCAGCCCATCCGGCGCGACGCCCGCTAGTGTCAGATAGCGGCTTCGTCCTGCTCGCCGGTACGGATGCGGATAACCCGCTCAACCTCGGTGACAAAAATCTTGCCGTCGCCAATTTTCCCGGTACGCGCAGCGCCTACGATAGCGTCAATCACCGCATCGACTTGGGCGGTCGTGACCACCACTTCAACTTTCACCTTGGGCAGGAAATCAACCACATATTCGGCACCGCGATAAAGTTCGGTATGCCCTTTCTGACGGCCAAAACCCTTGACCTCGGTGACGGTCAGCCCAGTCAGACCGACTTCGGCAAGCGCTTCACGAACTTCATCGAGCTTGAACGGTTTGATCACAGCGGTGATACGTTTCATGATGACCTCGTCATGGTTATGCGGGCGGCGATGCAGTACCCGCGGGCGCTCAGGATTAAATCGTTTAAAGCGTTTAACTGCTTAAGGTATCTAACTACTCAAGGCATCCAGTTGCTCAAGGCATTTCGTTGAATTTCGAGGTGATCGGATAACGCCAATCGCGGCCAAATGCCCGATGCGTCACGCGAATCCCGATCGGGGCCTGGCGTCGTTTGTATTCGTTGATCTTGATCAGGCGTGTGACACGCTTGACGTCGGCCGGCGCATAACCGGCCTCGATGATCTCGGCGATACCTTGGTCTTGTTCCATAAAACGCTGCATGATCGCGTCCAGCACTTCATACGGCGGCAAGCTATCCTGGTCGGTCTGGTTATCGCGCAACTCCGCCGACGGCGCGCGCGTCAAAATCCGCTCGGGGATAATGTCGGTGCGGGCAAAACCGCTGGCCTGGTTGCGGTAATGACACAGGCGGTAAACCAGCGTTTTGGCGATGTCTTTCAGGACTGCGAAGCCCCCAGCCATATCGCCGTACAAAGTGCAGTAACCGACCGCCATTTCGCTCTTGTTGCCTGTCGTCAGGACAATCGAACCATGTTTGTTCGACAGGGCCATCAACAGGGTGCCGCGAATCCGGGCCTGGATGTTTTCTTCGGTCGCATCTTCCGCCAAGCCGGCAAACTCGCCCGCCAAACTGCCGCGAAACGCGTCGAACATCGGCGCAATCGCAATTTCATCGTAGCGCACACCGACGCGTTGCGCCATATCTCGCGCATCGACTTCGGAGATATCGGCGGTATAACGTGACGGCATCATCACCGCCCGCACCCGGTCCGCGCCCAGCGCATCGACCGCAACCGCCAGCACCAGGGCCGAATCGACCCCACCCGACAGACCGATCAATGCGCCGGGAAAGCCATTTTTATTGATGTAGTCGCGCACGCCGACCACCAAAGCCGCATAGCCCTCGGCTTCGAGCGAGCCGCGTTCGACGATCTGGGCCGGCTGCGGCACGCCGTCGACAAAATCGATCAGGCCCAGGCTTTCTTCGAATTGCGCCATGCGCATGACCAGCGTCCCGCTGCCGTCGAGCACAAACGAATCGCCATCGAACACCAGTTCGTCCTGCGCCCCCGCCAGGTTGACATAGACCATCGGCATCCCGGTTTCGCGGACGCGTTCGCGCAGGATGTCGATGCGCACTTCGCCTTTACCCAGATGATACGGCGAGGCATTGGAGATCAGCAGGACCTGGGCGCCCGCCTCCTTGGCGCGCTGTGCCGCTGAGCGATGCCAGACATCCTCGCAAATCACCACGCCGTAACGCACTCCGTCGAGGTCGAACACCAAAGGCTGCGGACGCGAGGCAAAGTAGCGTTTTTCGTCGAATACCTCGGTATTGGGCAGCTCTTCCTTGAAGTAACGGCCGATGACCCGACCTTCGAGCAGCAAGGAAGCCGCGTTGAAGGTATCGACGGGCGGCAGGCCGCGCTCGATCGGCCGGTTTGCATTAGTATGGGCGGACAGGTGCGGTGGATTTTCCCGATACGGGTGGCCGACCAGCACGTGCAGCCCTTGCAGCGGCGCCAGTTCCTGAGCGAGTTGTTCGAGCGCCGCCGCGCTTTGCGCATAAAATGCCGGGCGCAGCAGCAGGTCTTCCGGCGGATAACCCGAGGTCGCGAGTTCGGGCGCGACAAAAATGCGTGCGCCACGCGCATGGGCTTCGCGTGCGGATTGCACGATTTTGGCCAGATTGCCGGCGAAGTCACCGACAGTCCGATTGAGTTGAGCTAGAGCGATTCGGGTTTTCATAAAGACGGCTTAATCAAGTCAACTGCGCAAGTCAACAGCGCAAAACCGCCAGACGGCAGGGCTTTGGCCGTCATCGCGGGATACGGCATCAAGTTTAATTTCCGGGGCTCAAGAGCCGTCCGGCACACGTTACTGAAATCACGCAACCGGGTACAGCAACACATGGCAGCTAATTATCGCACGCGTATTGCCGATACACCGGCCGAGATTGCAGCACAGGACTGGAACGGCCTGCTGGCACGTCAAGCTCGCCCCACCCCCTTTCTCCGGCACGAATTCCTGCACGCACTGGACGCCGCCGGTTGCGCGCGCCCCGAAACCGGTTGGGCGCCGCAATTCGTCACGCTATGGCGTGAGACAGAAGACGGAGAAATCCTGGCCGCCGCCGCTCCGCTCTACGTGAAAACGCACTCTTATGGTGAATACGTGTTCGATTGGGCCTGGGCCGACGCTTACCAGCGTCACGGCCTGCCCTATTATCCCAAACTGCTGTGCGCAGTGCCCTTCACGCCCGTCAGCGGGACACGCTTGCTGGCCGAGGACGAGCAGGCGCGCCGCGCCCTGGCCGCCACGCTGATGACATTTGCCGAACAGGCGCAAGTGTCGTCGCTGCATATCCTGTATCCGACCGAAACCGAAGCCGAGGTCATGCTTGATAGCGGAATGATGGCGCGCAGCGGCGTGCAATTTCACTGGCTGAATGCGGGTTATGCCGATTTCGACGCTTTTCTGCAAACCCTGGAGCAGAAAAAGCGCAAAAACATTCGCGCGGAGCGGCGCCGCGTACGCGAAGCCGGCGTGACCTTCCGCCATATCGAGGGGGGCGATGCCAGCGAGGACGATTGGCGGTTTTTTAATCGCTGCTATCAACAGACCTACCGTGAGCACCAGTCCAGCCCTTACCTGAACCTCGATTTTTTCAAACGCATCGCAGCGGCAATGCCGGATAATTTGTTGCTGGTGATCGCCGAACGCGCAGGCCTGCCGGTTGCCAGTTCGCTATTGGTATATCAGCGTGAACCCGACGGCGGAACGCTGTATGGCCGCTACTGGGGTGCCGTCGAACACATTCCTTGCCTGCATTTCGAAACGGCTTATTACCAGCCGCTGGAGTTTTGCATAACGCAAGGCATCGCCACGTTCGAAGGCGGGGCGCAAGGCGAACATAAAATGGCACGCGGTTTTTTACCGACCGTCACTCACTCCGCGCATTGGCTCGCGCATCCGTCCTTTGCCGACGCGGTGGCACGCTTTCTGGAACGCGAAAGCGACGGTATCGAAGCCTATGTCGACGAATTGCGCGAACGCAATCCATTCAAAGACTAGTCGCCAACGGCTGATGCCGCGGGTATCCTGATGCCCTCCACCGCCTCACGACAAGCTGTGTGCCATGCCCTGGTTTCTCTATCTGATCGAATGCAGCGACGACAGCATCTATACCGGGATTACGGTCGATGTCGACGCACGTTATCAGAAACATCTGAACGGCACCGGCGCACGTTACACACGGTCGCGGCCGCCGCGCCGTCTGCTGGCCACTTTCGAACTGGCGGATCGTTCCAGCGCCTCAAAGGCCGAATACCGGGTAAAACGTTTGAGCCCCGCGCAAAAACGTGCGCTGGCGCAGGGGCAGATCGAACTGCCGATGCCGGATGTTGCACACGATGAAATGCCCGATGAAACACCGCTGGCGGAAATGGTTGCTCAGGCAGAACCTACCTAGGTAGACCGTACCTAAGGCAACTGAACTTGGCCGAGCTTGCCCATGCTGCTTTTACCCAAGCCAGGCCGACCTGAATCGGACGCCGCTACATGCGGATCAGATACAGCGGCAGCATCTCAAGCGACCGCGAGCTTCAAATGCCCTATCGGCTGCTGGGCGGGCTTCACATTAATTTCTATGTCGTAACCCAGCCGGTTTAAACAATCCATCAGCTTACGTTCGGACAGATTGGAAAAATCGCCGCGCATCATATCGGATACCTTGGGTTGGGTAACACCCATCCGTTTGGCCGCCTCTTGCTGGGTCAGGTCGAGGCTACGCATGGCTTTTCTGATCTCGATGACCAGACCGGCCTTGATCTTGAGCTTATCGGCGTCAGGCAGTCCGAGATCGGCAAAAACATTGCCGCTGCTTACTTCGAATTCGGTATCGTTGATCTTTTTTTTACTCAACGGTTTGCTCGTCAGTTTACTCATCACTTAGCTCCTGAGCCATTAATGCGGCATCTCTCAAGCGGTTGCGGATCAGATCGAGATCGTGCTGCGGTGTTTCGATGCCACACCGGCTCTTTTTCTGAAACACATGAAGCACAAATACGGCGACCTCGAACTTGACGGTATAGACCGCGCGATAGGTGCCGCCTACATCGTTTTCAATCACTTCGAGCACACCCGCCCCGCCAAAACCTCGCAACACTTTTGCGTCGTCGTGCTTCTCGCCATGCTGTGCAAGGTTTAACGCAAAACCAAAGGTACTTCGTACGGTCTCGGGCAAGGCCAGCAAGTCTTTCTTGCTGGCACCAACCCAAATCAAACGTTTCTCAGGAGCCATCTTCGCACGTATTTTATACATGAACAAGTATACTTTTAAAAAATAGAAAAAAGATCGTCAGTGTCATGGCGGGCACAACCGCTTGCCTCAGAGAAGAGGTTACGCTTGTCGCAGCACGCCGAGGCGGTCGTGCCGCATTTTTGACCATCCGGCCTAGCCTGGGGCAAACCGTCCCGTCAAGCACATCGGGATGCTCGAGCGGGCCGTGAATCGACCACAAAAAACGGCGTGGCGCCCAAAAACAGTTGTTGATGAACACCCAAAGGCGGCCCCCCCCAGGGAAAAAGAAAACACCCCACAAAAACAAAGGCGGCCAGCA
>JAMFSV010000130.1 GCA_026225455.1 Burkholderiales bacterium
CCTGCGCCGCGACGGTCTGGCCGGGGAGCTTGCCATCGTCGACCCGCCTGACCCCCTGCTTGCGTTCTGGCAGCGGCCTGATCTACTCCTCTCGCAAACCTGCGGTTACCCGCTGGTTCGGCACTTGCGTGATCGCGTGCAACTGGTGGCGACGCCGGTGTTTGAGGTGGCCGGATGTGACGGTCCGCTCTATCGCAGCGAAATCGTGGTGGCTGCCGCGAGTGGACTTGACCGGCTCGAAGCATGTCGCGGCAAGGTCGCGGCAGTGAGCCAATGGGATTCGCATAGCGGCATGAATGCGTTGCGGCACGCGGTGGCGCCGTTGGCCGCGGATGGCGTGTTCTTCGAGGCGGTGGTGACGACCGGCTCGCACCTCGGTTCGTTGCAGGCTGTGGCGGATGGACGGGCCGACGTGGCATCGATCGACTGTGTCAGCTTGGCTTTTGTGCGAGACCTGCGGCCGGATCTGGTTGCCGCGGTACGCGTGATCGGGCACACGCAATTGGCGCCGGGTTTGCCGCTGATCGCGTCGAGCCAGGTGCCGCAAGAGGTGTTGCAGGCGATACGCGTCAGTCTCGATCATCTCTTGATCTGCGATGCGGGGCTTGCGGCGCGGCTGAAACTGAGGCGCTTCGACACATTGGGGTGGGCCGAGTACGAACGGATCTCCCGGATGGAACACGAGGCGCAAAAAATGATTTATCCGCGTCTGGCTTGAGCGGTCTACATCAATGGTGGCGGTCAGGCTCAAGGAACCATGTCAGAATATTTCGATGCGCAACACGAACGCGCGGTCATCCGCTTGGAGCAAGGCCATACCGCGCGCACGGAATGGCCCACCTGGCTTCTGCTCGCGCTGATCTACGGCGGCTGGTTCGGGACTTTGATGCTGTTCGGTGCAGGGCATCTGCGCTTACCGGCGACCACCCTGGCCTTGGTCATCTTGAACGCCTGGTATATGTCGTTGCAGCATGAGTTGCTGCACGGCCATCCCACGCGTTCGGCGCGCCTCAACCAGATCCTGGGCTGCGCTCCGTTTGCCATCTGGTCGCCTTATGCGCTGTACCGCGACAAGCACTTGGCGCATCACCGGGATGAGGATTTGACGGTGCCCGGCGTGGACCCGGAAAGCAATTATGTGCAGGCCCACCGTTGGCAGCAAATGTCACAGTGCCATCGCGCGCTCTGGCACGTGCGCAAGACTTTTATCGGACGGCTGCTGGTGGGGCCGCCGATGATGGTGTTTGCGCTCCTGGCGGACGCGGTTCGCGAGTGGCTGCAGGGCGATTTCCGTTATCTTCGGATGTGGCTTATGCATGGCGCGCTGGTCATCGCGATGCTGGTCTGGCTCGACACCCGCATCGGTATTCCTTATTGGTATTACCTGCTGGCGGTTTCGTGGCCGACGCAATCGCTGGCGATGGCGCGTTCATTCCGCGAGCATCGCGCGGCACCCGCCGCCAAAGCGCGGATTGCGATCAATGAGGCGGGAACGCTGATGCGCCTGCTTTACCTGAATAACAACTACCACCTGATTCATCACGATTTGCCGCGCGTGCCCTGGTACCACTTGCCTCGGGTGTATCAGATGCGGCGCGACGCGTATCGCGAAAAATGCGGCAACTTTGTGATTCACGGAGGATATTGGGAATTGTTGAGGTTATACGCCCTGCGTCAGACCGACACGCCGCTTTATCCCTCTGCGGCGAACCTGCTGCTGCAGCAAGAGGATCAAGCGACGGATCAAGCGAGCGATTTAGCCAGGCGAGTGTGGTGAGCGCGAGGCGGTGACGCCGGTTTTATCCGGCAAGGATGGGTACTCAGGCAGACGCCGCCATGCTGCGCCTGACCGTGCCCAGCCGCACAAACACCAATGCAGACAGTAAGGTGACCAGCCCGACGCAGATAAAGGTCAGGCGAAACGCCAGCAAAGGATTGGACCATCGCGCCGAGAAGGTCTGTACCAGAGCGCCGCCGAGGGTGACGCCGATGCCGATTGCCAACATCTGCACCATCGAAAACAGACTATTGCCGCTGCTTGAATATTCGCGTCCCAGGTCTTTCAGCGTCACCCCGTTCATCGCCGTAAATTGCAAAGAATTGGCCGCGCCGAAAATCGCCAACTGCACGATTTGCAGGGCCAAAGGCCAAGCTTGAGAAAGCGTGGCAAAGCCGGCAATCGACAGGCCGACCACCGCGGTGTTGAACACCAGAAAGTTGGTGTAGCCAAAACGTTGCACCAGCGGCGTGATGGCGCGTTTGGTGGCGACCCCGGCGATGGCCACGGGCAGCATCATCATCCCCGATTGCAGCGGTGAATAACCCAACTGCAGTTGCAGCAACAAGGGCAGCAGGAATGGTACCGCGCTGGCTCCGGTGCGCGCCACCAGATTGCCGAACAAGCCTAAACTAAAGCCGGCTTGTTTGAAGATCGACAGCGGAAACAGCGCATGACGCCGCCGCCGCGCGAGCAGCACGTAGAGCAACGCGGCCAGGATGCTGAGGAGCAGCAAGCCGGCGTTCCATAACAGCTCGGCGCCGTTGCCGTTTTTGCGCACGGGTGCGTCGAGCGCCAGTGAAAACGCCACCATGCAAATCGACAGCAGGATAAAGCCCGGCATGTCGAAGGGAGCCGCCGCCGCATTGGGCTCGCGCGGCAGGAAATACCACACCGCGGCGCAGCCGGCGACGCCTATCGGCACATTCAGCAGAAAGATCCAATGCCACGATGCAACTTGCACCAGCCAGCCGCCCAGCACCGGGCCGAGCAGGGGACCCGCCTGGCCCGCAATCGAAACAAAGGCCAGGGCGGCCAGATAACCTTCGCTGGGGAAAGTGCGTAATACCGCGAGCCGCCCGACCGGCAATAACATTGAGCCGCCGATGCCTTGCACCACCCGCGCCGCGACCAGTTGCCATACGCTGTGCGAACTGGCGCACAGTACCGAGCCTGTGGCGAACACCAGGATCGCCGCAAAATAGATGCGCCGCGTGCCGAAGCGGTCGGCCAGCCAGCCCGAGGCCGGCGTCAGCATCGCCATGGTCAAGGAATAAGCGACCACCACCGACTTCATGTCGAACGCGTGCACACCGAGGCTGGCGGCCATTGCCGGTAGCGCGGTATTGACGATGGTGGTGTCGACCGTCTGCATAAAAAAGCCGGTCGCCACAATCCAGAGCAGGGCGGTGAGTGAGGCGTTGGAAGTCATCGACCTATTTTAAAGCACAAGCTCTACCTGCTTGCGCCAAGCATCAATCGGCGCAAGCATGGCGTCACTTTCGCGCGGTTTCCCTGCGCCGTTTTCCTATTTTCCAGCCGCAAATTGTGTTGCGGCGACAAGAAAAACGTTACTTATTTCAAGCGGCCTTAGAGCGCGATATCGATGGTCGAGCCTTTCTTCGAGGAGGTGGACGAAGACGAGTTTGAGGTCGACGACGAATTTGCCGGCGCGGGCTGCTGTTGCGCCTGCTGCAGCGCTTGTTGCTGCTGGGCCTGCAATTCCTTCTTCATCAAATCCCGCACCTCTGCCTCGACTTTCTCGCGCTGCGCGGGCGTCATCGCTTGCAATTGCTGCGGCGTAATGCCCAATTGCGCGAGAATCGAGTTTTCCATGGCTTGCGCCGGGCTGGCTTTCGCGTAGCTGTTCAATTCGCTCAGCAACGACTGGAACGACGGGCCGCTGCTGTTGCTGCCGCCGCCGATATTGGATGAGTTGCCGGGGGACAAATTGCTGGACGACGACGAAGTAGCGTTGGGGATCTGCATGACGGACGTCTCCTGTGGAGGGCGTGCTGACTATGGGCAAAAAATCAGGGCAGTAAATTATAGTTATACCCATGCAGTATGTTCC
>JAMFSV010000018.1 GCA_026225455.1 Burkholderiales bacterium
CGGCATGCTCGACTTCTTTACCTCAGGGCATGAATTGCGCATCGAAAATGCAGCCCTGCAGGCGCGCAACCTGAAACTCACCTTACAGCAGTCGCAAGCCATCGAGCTTGAGGCCGAAAACCAGCATCTGCGCGCCTTGCTCGATCTGGCAAAACGCCCGGGCATTCAAAGTATTCCAGCCGAAATCCAATACGACACGCGCGACCCGTTCACCCAGAAAGTAGTGATCGATCACGGTTCCAGTTCCGGGATCCAGCTTGGCGCGCCGGTGCTGGACGAATCCGGCGTATTGGGCCAGGTCACCCGGCTGTTCCCGCTGCAATCCGAAGTGACGCTGATTACCGACAAGGACCAGGCGGTGCCGGTACAATTGGTTCGCACCGGCTTGCGCAGCGTGATCTACGGCACCCCGCGCGGCGAAGCACTCGACCTGCGTTTTGTGCCCAGCAGCGCCGATGTGAAGGTCGGCGACGAATTGGTGACCAGCGGTCTTGACGGGGTATTCCCGGCCGGCTTGCCGGTGGCCCGGATTGCCCAGGTCGACCGGCAGGCCGACACCGCTTTCGCCCGCGTGATCTGCATCCCGATCGCCCCGGTACATGGCCCGCGCCAGTTGCTGGTGCTGCAATACCAGACCCCCATGCCGCCGTCGCCGATCGACCTGGACGGCGGCGGCAGCAAAGACAGCGCCAAAAACACCGCAAGCGCCGGCAAGAAGACCATGAAATCGCCTGAAAAGTCAGCTGAGAAGCCCGCCGCTGCCAGCGCAACCGCAGCGCCCGCCGGAACCACGCCGGAACCCGCCGCAGGCGCTCACGCGCCCCGCCATGCCGCCGCCGTTGCTGCCAGCGGCTCTGCCGCAGCCCCGCAGCCGGCATCTCGTCCCGGACCGCATGAGGCCCGTCCATGAGCCGTCCGCAATACATACTGCTGCCGGTCAATACTTCGTTTATCGCGTTTAGCTTAGCTGTCGCCTTCCTCTTCAATCTGCTGCCCTGGGGCCACGCGGTGGGCGTGCCGGATTTTGTCGCGCTGACCTTGCTGTTCTGGAACATCCACCAGCCGCGCAAAGTGGGCATGGGTATCGCTTTCCTGCTGGGGATCCTGGTCGACGTGCATGACGCCAGCCTGTTCGGCGAACATGCATTGGCCTATACCTTGCTCTCGTACGGCGCCATCATGATGCATCGCCGCGTCCTGTGGTTCTCGCTCTGGACCCAAGCGCTGCATGTACTGCCCTTGCTGGTCATCGCCCAAATCGTGCCGTTCCTGATCCGGCTGTTTGTCGGCGGTGCGTTTCCGGGCTGGGGTTATCTGGTCAACGGTTTTATCGAAGGCCTGCTGTGGCCGGTCACCAGCTTGCTGCTGCTGGCGCCGCAAAAACGCGCCTCCGATCCGGACGACACCCGGCCGATTTAGCGCTGCATGGGTGGTCAAGCCGGTCCGCCACACCAATCTTTGGGCCGCACACCCCGCATTTCCTTGATAGAGTTCCCGCATGACCGAGTTTAAGAATACCGGACAACAGTTGCAGCGCTTTCGCGTGCGAATCGCCGCTGCCGGCCTGTTCGTGTTTTTTTGCTTCGGCATCCTGGTGGCGCGTTTCCTCTTCCTGCAGGTCTGGCACTACAACAAGTACTCGCTGGAAGCCGACGAAAACCGCATCTCGGTCGCCCCCATCGTGCCGAATCGCGGCATCATCACCGATCGCAACGGCGTGGTGCTGGCCAAAAATTACTCGGCTTATACGCTGGAAATCACCCCCTCGAAAATCAACGGCACGCTGGACGAAGTGATCGATCAGATCGGCCAGGTGATTCCCATCGACGCGCGCGACCGCCGCCGCTTCAAGAAACTGCTGGAAGACTCGAAAAACTTCGAAAGCCTGCCGATCCGCACCCGCCTGTCCGACGACGAGGTGGCGCGCATGACCGCGCAACGCTATCGCTTCCCCGGCGTGGAAGTGCGCGCGCGCCTGTTCCGTCAATATCCCCTGGGCACCACCGCCGCCCACGTAATCGGTTATATCGGCCGGATTTCGCAGCGCGACCAGGAACGCATCGACGCCACCAGCGAGCAAAACGACGGCGACCCCGCGCATTACGACAGCCGGCTCGACTCGAACAATTACAACGGCAGCGATTACATCGGCAAAATCGGCGTCGAGCAGAGCTACGAAACCGAATTGCACGGCGAAACCGGCTTCGAGGAAGTCGAAGTCACGGCGGGCGGACGCCCGGTACGCACGCTGTCGCGGACCCAGGCGGTGCCCGGCAACAACCTCGTGTTATCCATCGATATCGGCCTGCAAGAAGTTGCCGAGCAGGCTTTTGCCGGACGGCGCGGTGCGCTGGTGGCGATCGAACCGTCCACCGGCGATGTGCTGGCCTTCGTTTCGGCCCCCAGCTTCGACCCCAATCTGTTTGTCGATGGGGTCGACCAGCAAACCTGGGACCAGTTGAATAATTCGGCCGACAAGCCCTTATTGAACCGTCCGCTGCGCGGCACCTACCCGCCCGGCTCGACCTATAAACCGTTTATGGCGCTGGCCGCGCTGACCCTGCATAAACGCGCGCGGGATTGGGGCTTCCAGGATACCGGCACCTATACCTTCGGCGGCCACGTGTTCCACAACGACGTACATGCCGGTCAGGGCTGGGTCGATATGAAACGCGCCATCATGGTGTCGAACGACGATTATTTTTATTCGCTGGCGCATGACCTCGGCGTCAATGCGATTGCCGATTTCATGAAACCCTGGGGTTTCGGCCAAAAAACCGGCATCGACGTCGAAGGCGAGGCAGTGGGTGTACTGCCGTCGACCGACTGGAAACGGCACAACTACAAACGTCCCGAACTGCAACGCTGGTACGAGGGCGAAACCATCAGTCTCGGCATCGGCCAGGGTTATAACTCGTTCACCATCTTGCAGCTTGCCCACGCGGTCGCCACCCTGGCCAATAACGGGATGGTAATGAAACCCCACTTGGTCAAGGAAGTCGAAAACCCGATTACGCATAACCTCAGGTTGACCGTGCCGCAAATCGGCACCCAGCTTAATGTGAGCCAGAGCGATATCGATTTTGTCAAACAGGCGATGGTGGGCGTGACCACCGACCCGTCCGGCACCGCCTACGCGGTATTTCGCGGCGCACCTTATGTGGCCGGCGGCAAAACCGGCACGGCCCAGGTCTATTCGCTGGAAGGCGCGAAATACGAGGCTCACGCGGTAACCGAGGAGCATCGCGATCACGCCTTGTTCACCGCCTTCGCTCCGGCCGATCATCCCTCCATCGCACTGGCGCTGGTGGTGGAACACGGTGGCTGGGGGGCGCAAGCAGCGGGCCCGATAGCACGCAAGGTGCTCGATTATTGGCTGATCGACCGGCTCAAGCCCGGCGCGGAAGCGGCGGCTATCGCGGCGGCGGCATCTGCCGCCTCGGCGGCGGAAGTCAGCGACGGGCCGGTCATCGGCGGTGCCGAGACGCCATTGCAAGCAGCCCTGCCGGCCTCGGTCAGCGCCAGCTCCAAGGCTTTCGAATTGCAGCCGGCCTCGGGGGCACAGCCGGATGCACAGTCCGATACCGCCGGCTCGGAGTCCAAGGGGACGACCGAGACGCCGACTGATCGACCCGACGCGGCGCAGCCGCCGGCCAAAACACCCGCCAAGGTGGCGCAACCCGCCGCGCATCCGGCGCCTCAGCATCCCGCACCGACACCGCAGCGCCCCGAACCGGCACCGGCCTCAGCGCCGCCTCCCGCCGCGCCCGGCCCCAAACCCTCGCAAGTGAGCCCGGATGTATCGCGGCCCACCGGCGCCGACGACTAATCAAGGAGTCCAGCGATGCCCATCGATACCCGTGCCTGGCTCAGTCGCCTGCGGCGGCTGTTTGTCGGCTTCGACAAGCCGCTCGCCCTGTTTGTCTTCCTGCTCTTGAGCGTCGGCATCGTGACCCTCTACAGCGCCAGCATCGACATGCCCGGACGAGTCGAAGACCAGTTGCGCAACATCCTGCTGACCTTTGCGCTGATGTGGGCCATCGCCAACGTGCCGCCGCAGACCCTGATGCGCTGCGCGGTGCCGCTTTACACCTTCGGCGTGGCTTTGCTGATCGCGGTAGCGGTATTTGGCTTGACGCGCAAAGGCGCCAAACGCTGGATCAATGTCGGAGTGGTGATCCAGCCCTCGGAAATCATGAAGATCGCGATGCCCTTGATGCTGGCCTGGTATTACCAGCGCCGCGAAAGCGTGATTCGCTGGTTCGATTACCTGATCGGCCTGATCCTGCTCGGCGTGCCGGTAGGCCTGATCGCGAAACAGCCCGACCTGGGCACCGCGGTGCTGGTGCTGGCCGCCGGCCTGTTTGTGATCTATTTCGCCGGGCTGAGTTTTAAACTGATCATCCCGGTGCTGGTGGCAGGTTCCATTGCCGTCGGCTCGGTGGTGGTGATGGAAGACAAGATCTGCCAGCCGGCCGTGCAATGGCCGATGATGCACGACTACCAGAAACACCGCATCTGCACCTTGCTCAATCCCGAATCCGACCCACTGGGTCAGGGTTTCCACACCATCCAGGCAGTCATTGCGATCGGCTCGGGCGGCACCTTGGGTAAAGGCTGGTTAAAAGGCACACAAGCCCACCTCGATTTCATCCCCGAAAAACATACCGACTTTATCTTCGCGGTGTTTTCCGAGGAGTTCGGCCTGGTCGGCGAAATTGTCTTGATGCTGTTATATCTGGCCATCATCGTGCGCGGCCTGCTGGTGGCGGCCAACGGCTCGACCTTGTTCGGCCGCTTGATTGCCGGTGCGGTCAGCATGACCTTGTTCACCTATGCTTTTGTGAATATGGGCATGGTCAGCGGGATTTTGCCGGTGGTCGGGGTGCCGCTGCCGTTCATGAGTTATGGCGGTACCGCCTTGGCGACGCTGGGCATCGCCATCGGCATCATCATGAGCGTGGCACGGCAGAAGCGGCTGATGCAAAGCTGAGGCAAGCCACGCGGTGCCCGGATCGCCGCGCCTTTTACTGAACCGCGCTACTCGCCGACGCGGCGTCCGCCGGCGCAACAGCGCCTGATGCAGCATTGGCCACTTCGGCCGCATGCTGCAGCGCGAGCGTTTGCGACAACTCACGGAATTTACCCAAGCCGGCCGGATCGCCCTGCGCGCCCGCCTGGGCGTACCAGAAACGGGCGAGATTCAAATTCACTTTCTCGCCGCCGCGGCCGTATTCGTAATAACTGCCCAGCACATATTGCGCCGTCATGTCGCCGCCCTGAGCCGCTGCCCGATACCACCTGAGCGCCTGCACATCGTCCTGCGGCGTACCGCGCCCGGTGAAATATTGATTGGCCAGCGCCAGTTCAGCCAACACGTGGCCCTGCTTGGCCGCCAGCAAATACCAGCGATGCGCTTCAGTCGAATCGAGCGGCACTTCCTGCCCGTCGTCGAAGAGACGGCCATACGCATATTGCGCGTGGGACATGCCCGCCACCGCGGCCTTTTTCAGCCAGACAATCGAGGTATCGAGATCTTCCGGGCCGCCTTCGCCATTGAGCAACATCATGGCGTAATTAAATTCGGCGAGCCGATCGCCGCGATGCGCCTGCGCCATGAATTCGGCGCGGGCCACGGGGAAATTGCCCGCGTCGTAATCGGCCACCGCCTCCTGCGTCGCGCGGCTGGCTTTGGCTACCGCGGCAGCCGGCGCGGCATGCGCCGGTGTCATAACGCTCAGGGCAACCAACACGCTTGAGCTGGCCATCCATTGCGCCAAAATCCTTACCTTCATGACCGAACCTCCAATAAAGCCTGCCGTGTTGCGCGCACCAGCCAGACCACGTCGGTGGCGAGCGCGATAACCCTGAAACCCATTTCATGAAAATAGCGCGCAGCGGACGTATCCATGGCCATGATGCCGCTGGCGATACCGGCCGCTTCAGCCGCTTCCACGATTTTCAGGAAAGCCGCTTCAACGTCCGGATGTTTGCTGTCCCCCAAATGCCCGAGGCTGGCCATCAAATCGGCCGGACCGACAAAAAGACAATCGATGCCGGGTGTGGCCGCAATCGCATCGACATTGGCCAGCGCCTGCGCCGACTCGATTTGCGCGATTACCGCGATCTGCGCATTGGCATCCTGCACGTAGTCGCGCCGCGCGCCGTAACCCGCCGCGCGCACGCCACCGGCAACGCCGCGCAAACCGTCCGGATGGGCCGCATCCGGGTAGCGGGTATGCCGCACGGCAAGCGCGGCTTGCTCGGCGGTGTCGATACCCGGAAACATCACGGTGCGGGCGCCGGCATCCAGGACGCGCTTCACCAGCCAGGCATCGTGCGACGGCACCCGTACCACGGCTTCGCTGGGCAAATGAGGGGCGGCAATCGCGCGCAACTGGTGTTCCACCTCGCCGCTATCGTTGGGACTGTGCTCCATATCGATGCACAGCCAATCGAAGCCCGCATGAGTCAGCGCCTCTGCCGCCGCCGGACTGCCCAGCGAAAGCCATAGCCCGTATAGCGCGTCGGGCTCGGTCAGACGCTCAGTCAAACGCGCTTTCAAACCATTGATCAAAGTCGTCATGAGGCCCGCCAAGAGATCGCGCCGGGCCGCGCCAATCACTTGGCGTGCCGCAACGGCGCGTCGTCTCGCTCCTTGTTTTAGGTATGCTGAATCATACCGCAACAATTAAAGCGGCGTATGGCGGGCAAATGGGCAGGCAAATGAGACCGGGAATCGGTACCTGGAATCAGCCTTGAGCCGCGTCCGGGCGTTCGATATCGGCCCAGCAATTGGGCGTTTCATACAGGCGCAAATGCTTGAGCCGCAGATTGACGCCATAGTGTGCGTCGTACACGGTGGATAAAATACGGAAAGCGACGACGGCGAGGTTCTCGACGGTGGGGATGCAGTCGAGCACGACGGTTTTGTGATCCGGCATCGACGCCAGGAAGTCACGCACTTGCGTATCGCCTTCATAGACGATAAACGCATGATCCCATTTTCCGATCAGGTGTTCCATGGCCAAGGATTTCACGTCGGCGAAATCCATCACCATACCGCGATCCGGTGCCCCGACATCCTCGACCAGATCGCCTTCGAGCGTAATCTCGATCACATAACGATGCCCATGCAGATTGCGGCACTGGCTGCGGTGATCGGGGATGCGGTGCCCTGCATCGAATTCAAGTTTACGGGTTATTTTTAGCACGGCCTCGGGCCCGCCCCATCCGGGGCATCAAAAGTCAGGGAATATTAAGATATTTATGGGTTTGCATCGACAAGCGCCACACAGGATGACGTTTACACCAGTCTATGGCGAGCTTGGTATTCAACTCGCGTGACGGGCC
>JAMFSV010000131.1 GCA_026225455.1 Burkholderiales bacterium
CCGGCATTGATCACATGCACATGGGGCGGGCAATGCCGGGCCAGCAGATAGGGGGCGCCGCTCTCGGTATGCCGCATCACCACCAGATCGGCCTGTAGCGCCTGCATCCCGGCGAGGGTAGCGCGCAGCGATTCGCCCGGCCCGGTCGATGAAAAGCGGAAATCGAAATTCACCACCTCGGCCGACAACTGCCGAGCCGCGACCTCAAAGGCGGTGCGGCTGCGCGTCGTATCGTCGGCAAACAGATGGCACACCGTTTTGCCCTGCAACAACGGCGGTGTATTGAGCTTGACTTTGACCTCATGCTGCGTTGCGCTGAGATACTGCTGCGCGGTATCGAGGAGATGATTGACGATCACCCGCGGCAAACCTTCAGTGCTCAATAAATGTTTGAGCTCGCCGCTACGCGTCAGTTGCGGATTGCTTTTGATAAAACCGGGTGCGGTACGGGTCATCGTGAATTGCCGGGGCTGCGGTAAGCGTCGAATCAGTCGCGGCTGGCACTGACATATTCGTCGAAATATTGTTGCAGGATGATGCGCGCAGCTTCGGCATCGAGGCCACGCCATGCCGGGTCTCCGGCAAATTCGGCCGCGGCGACCGAAGTATAACGCTCGTCGACCCAGGTGACGGGCAATCCGAAGCGGCCATTGAGCTGGTTGCCGAAACGCTTGGCCAGTTGGGTCATGGCGTGCGGCGCGCCATCGGGATGCACCGGCAAGCCGACCACCAGATGCTGCGGGCGCCACTCGGCCAGCAATTTACCCACCGCCTCAAAACGGTATTCGCGATTGCGGTTATCGATAATCAGCAGCGCCTGCGCCTGTTTCAGCAACATATTGCCGACCGCCACACCGATACGTTTTTCGCCGTAATCGAAGGCCATCAGGGTTTCAGTGGAACTCATGCGGCGTCACTCATGCGGCGTCACTCATGCGACGTAACTCATGCGGCGGCATTGGAGGCGTCGGTAACGGCCGCCATCCGGCTTGCGGCGTGTCACGCATGCCCGGCTTCACCGGACAGCATCGACAACGTCACGCCCAGCAGCGACAAAGCCGCTTCAAAGCGCTGTTCGGCCGGCGTATCGAACATGACGGCCGGTTCGGCTTCGACAGTAAGCCAGCCATTGCGCGAAATTTCTTCTTCGAGCTGGCCCGCGCCCCAACCTGCATGGCCCAGCGTCAGCAAAAAGCGGGCCGGACCGGAACCTTGCGCCACGGCTTCCAGCACGTCTTTCGAGGTGGTCATTTCAAGCCCGCCCGGGATCGAAATGGATGACGTATAGTGTTGTTCCGTCGAATCGTGCAGGACAAAACCGCGCTCGGTTTGTACCGGGCCGCCAAAATAAACCGGCAAATGCTGCAGCGGTTCGATTTCAAGGCTCAAGTCGATACGGTCGAATAAGGACTTCAGGTCGATATCCGTGGGACGATTGATCACGAGGCCCAAAGCCCCGCGCTCGCTGTGATCGCAGAGATAGACCACGGTTCCGGAAAACGTCGGGTCGGCCATGCCGGGCATGGCGATCAGGAACTGATTGGTCAGATTGATGCGCTCTATGGCGCGCTCGGGACTCTTGGACATAAACCTAATATTAGTAAAGACACTGCAACGATATGGCCGAATTCGACTGTGGCTTGGTTTGGTTTCGGCGCGATTTACGCGTCGCCGACCATACGGCACTTTATCACGCGCTGACCCGCTGCCGTCGCGTCTACTGCAGCTTCATTTTCGAGCAGCCGCTGCTGGCCCCTTTGCCGCCCGGCGACCGGCGCCTGGCGTTTATCCACGCCAGCCTCGGCGAACTTGACGCAAGCTTGCGCGCGGCAGGCGGTGCGCTCCTGGTACGGCATGGTTATAGCATAGACGAAATCCCGGCCCTCGCCCGTGCTGTCGGCGCCCAAGCCGTGTTCACCCACCACGATTACGAGCCCGGCGCCATCGCCCGCGATGCCGAAGCCGGCCGCAGGCTGGAGGCGGACTCCCGTGAACTATTGACCTTCAAAGATCAGGTGATCTTTGAAAAAAGCGAATTATTGACGGGCAGCGGCAAGCCTTATTCGGTATTTACCCCCTATAAGCGCGCCTGGCTGGCAGCCTTGACGCCGGAACGCCTGGCTCACCATCCGTCCGAAACGCATCTGGCGGCCCTGGGCCAGGTTCCGAGCGATTTGGATCAGGGTATTCCAACCCTGGCCGAGCTGGGCTTCGAGCCGGCTCAATTACCTCCGGTGGCGGCCGGCGAAAGCGGCGCGCATGAGCTATTTGCCGCGTTTTTGCCGCGTCTCACACGTTACGCCACCACCCGCGATTTTCCCGCAGTCAAAGGTCCGAGTTATTTGTCGGCCCATTTGCGCCATGGCACCATTTCCATCCGGGCCCTGGCCCGTTGCGCCTTCGACGCACAACGCCAAGGCGACCGGGGCGCCGAAATCTGGCTTGCCGAATTGATCTGGCGGGATTTTTATTTTTCGGTGCTGCACCACCACCCGCAGGTCGGGCAGTCCGGCGCCCATGCCGCGCTTAAACCGGAATACGACCTGATCCAATGGGAACAAGGCTCGGCCGCCGACGCCAATTTTGCGGCCTGGTGCGAGGGACGCACAGGCTACCCGCTGGTCGATGCCGCGATGCGGCAAATCAACGCCACCGGGTATATGCACAACCGGCTGCGGATGGTCGTCGCGAGCTTTTTGATCAAGGATCTGGGGCTGGATTGGCGCCGTGGCGAAGCCTATTTTGCCGCTCAATTGATCGATTTCGACTTGGCGGCGAATAACGGCGGCTGGCAGTGGGCGGCATCGAGCGGCTGCGACGCACAACCCTATTTCCGTATTTTCAACCCGATTACGCAATCCGAGAAATTCGATACCGAGGGTAAGTTTATCCGCCGCTACGTGCCCGAATTGGCCGCCCTGCCGAACCAGGCAATTCATGCGCCCTGGCTGGCCAAACCGGAGGTCTTGCGCGACGCCGGGGTGGCGTTGGGCATCGATTACCCCTTACCTATCGTTGACCATGCCAGCGCGCGCAAGCTGACGCTGGCACGTTATGCGGTGGTCAAATCGAAGAAAGTCGGGGATGAACACGGTACTCGGGACAACGGCGCGGACGAGACGTAAGCCCTGAGGCTTCAGTTCCAGGCCGGCAACACACCCGACGCGCGGCGATCGGATTCGATCAGGGTAATCAGATCGGCCAGCGGTGCCGCCGGGTCGGCCGGCGCAATGCCCGCGGCGACCTGATGCAGCATCCGGCGCAAGGCTTCGGCGCCGTTTTCCAGGATGCGGGAATTGGTCGCGACCGCGGTTGCGGACCCCACCGTGGCGTGGGCCACTCGACGCCAAGCCAGACCCAGCGAGTCGGCCAGCGTGGCCACCCCGCCCAAACCCACGGCGCAGGCCGCGGCGCCAAGACGGTAAGCCGCGTCGCCCGCCTGCAAGGCCGCGCTGGCATCGGGCTTGCCCGGCCGCGGATTGGCCGCGGCATACATGCTGAGCGCGGCAATCGCGGCGTCGGCGGTTTGCAGAAAATCTTCGTAGACCACCACATGTACCCGCAGCGCGCCGATACCGCGCAACGACTGCCGCGAAGGCTGCACCCCGGGCTCGATCGGCGGGATCGCGGTCAAGCCCAGCGGGGGATCCAGCGAAACGCCGCGGGTATTGCCGTCGGCATCCCACAGCGAACTGGTGGCGGCGTCTTGCTCCGAATGCCAATTGATCGACAAACCGTAATCGCGCAGCAGTTCGATCGCACCGGCATCGCCCGCCTCCGCGCCATGCAGCGCAAAACCGCGCCACAGCAACGCAACCGCGGTGCGCGCGGTCGCCGCCGGCGCTACCCGTGAACCGCGGGCCTGTTCGGCCAGCAGCAGGTTAAAACGCGCGTATAACCGTTTTGCCTCGGGGTCGCAGGCCCGTCCGGCCGCTCGCAGCACGGTCAACACCCCGCCCGCCAGCCGCCATGCGTCGTAAGGGTCCACCCCCGCCAATCCGACAAAACATTCCTGGAATATATCCAGCTCCGGCCCGGCCAGCCCGGGGTCGGTGGCACGCAACACCGGCAGCAAAGCCCGTTCATAGCGCGCGCGCCAAGCTGCCAGCGCGTCATCGCTCAACTCGGTGGTGAGGGTCGCCGGCGGCACGGGACGTCCCGCCAGCGCCAGTTCGTCGAGGGTCACGCCGGCCGGACGCACCTGATCGTCGGAAAGTAAGGCGCGCAAGGCCTGATAATGTGAAAACAGCGTGTAACTGCACGCCACTTCCCACAGATTATGCCGTGCCACAGCCGCCCGGAAATCGCGCAAAGCGATACCGAACAGGGCGCGATTCTCGCCATTGAGGGTGGCGTGCGGCAGCGCAAAGATCAAGGCTTCAGAAAACCGCAGCGCGCTCGCCCAACCCGCCGCCCGCAAGGCGTTGGCAGCCAGAATCAGGGGGCCGGCCGCATCCGCGCCGGAGTCAAATACCTCGATCGCACTGCTCAAGGCGCGTTCGGCGCTAGGCACAGTCCCGCCGCGCGGATTGGGGAGCACATCCCAAAACGAGGTCGACGGGGGTTTTGCTTCCAGCGTAGACGACAGCACTGCAGACTGCGAGGCTTGCTCCATGCACACTCCGTTAAGGCCCTGGCTGCGGGCAAGCGGTCCGACGTAGGGTTGGTTCGCGCGTAAAAGCGGCCGCCCGAGCCCAACCCGACTCGGGAAAAGCGCAGCTACACGCGGCGGGCCCTAGATTTGCACCATCTCGAAGTCTTCCTTGCGCGCGCCACATTCCGGACAGGTCCAGTTGATCGGCACATCGTCCCAGCGGGTTCCGGCCGCGATGCCCTCTTCAGGCAAACCGGCCTCTTCGTTGTACATCCATCCGCAAATCAGGCACATCCAGCTTTTGTATTCCATCTTCTCGTCGCTTTGAACTACTGCTTTGGACTAACGATTCGGACACTCGATCCGTTACAATGCAAAACCGAGATGGTACCGTGTTGCTGCCCTGCTGGAAAGCGGGCTCCTCCAGCACCGTACCGTTCCAACCCTTAGCTTCGACACGCAAAATCTTCATGCCTAGAGCGACACCCCCGGACGCACCCCCGATTGTTCTGTGTTTCGGCCTGGCCGACCCTACCGGCGCATCCGGCTTGCAGGCCGATCTGTTGACGCTGGCCAGCATGGGATGCCACGGCGTCACCGTGCTGACGGGCTATACCGTCAGCGACTCGGCCGGTTGCGACGAAGTCACCAGCATCGACCCGGAAACCGTTGCCACGCAAGCCCGCAAGCTGCTCGAAGATATGCCGGTCGCGGCCTTCAAGATCGGTGCCGCAACCCGCGCGGAAATTGTCTCGGCCATCGCCGAAGTGGTGGCCGACTACGACGATATCCCTCTGATCCTGGTGCCCGACTTCACCCTCGACGACGAACATGTCCTGTCCGCCGACGAACTGCGCGAAGCGATTGCCGAATTGCTGGCACCGCAAACCACGGTCCTGGTTGCCGATCGTGCCGACTTGCTGCAACTGGCGCAACCCGACAGCGACGCGGAACCGCCTTCACTCGACCACGCGCTGAACGAGATTCTGTCGCAAGGCTGCGAATATATTCTTTCGGGCGATAGCGGCACGCTGCAGACCATTTATACGCTGTACGGCGAAGAAGGTCAGATCCGGCAGGATAGCTGGGAACGCGAACCGCACCGCATCCTGGGCACCAACGACACCTTGGCGGCCGCTATCGCCGCGTTGCTGGCGAATGGCCTGGAGCCGCCCGATGCGATCCGCGAAGCTCAGGAATATCTGCACCAGGTGAATCGTTTCGCCTTCAGGCCCGGCATGGGCGCGTATATCCCCGATCGCTTTTTCTGGGCAAAAATCGAGGACAAAGACGCTGAAGACGAAATCGAGGCCGGCCCGGCAGGCCTCACTGAATCGCGCAGCGAAGCCAGCGTGGCACTCAATCCGCGGGGCGCGCCACCGGTTATTGGGCGGCCCTGAACGGGTCTTTTGAAACAGCTCGCAGCATAAAAAAAGCGCAGACGAATCTGCGCTTTTTTTTGGCAGGCGCACGAGGCGCCTGCCGTTCGATAAGACCGGAAGGTCTGGACCGAATTACATGTCCATGCCCATGCCGCCCATACCGCCCATTCCACCCATGCCGCCGCCTGGCATACCAGCGTCTTCCTTAGCCGATTCCGACACAGCGCAGTCGGTGGTCAGCAGCAGGCCGGCTACCGAAGCTGCATTTTGCAGTGCGGTGCGGGTTACCTTGGTAGGATCGACCACGCCGGCTTCAAC
>JAMFSV010000132.1 GCA_026225455.1 Burkholderiales bacterium
CTCTCTTGGCTTTCCGGTCCCCCGACCGCTTCGCTTAACTTCGGCGCCGCAGTGCTGGGGGACGAATAATGCAATATGCATCAGACGCCGTCAAGCATCTTTGTCATATATTTATATCAAGCCCCAAAAAGCTCTTTTTATTAGGCATCTCAGGGCGCCGCAGCGATCACATCAGCCACCGCCGCGGTCAGTTTTTTCGCATACGGCACATGAAGAAATTCGTTCGGACCATGCGCGTTCGATTTGGGGCCAAGCACGCCACACACCATAAATTGGGCGCTGGGAAAACCTTCCCGCAGCACATTCATCAGCGGGATCGTACCGCCCAGCCCCATATAGGCGCAATCCGCGCCGTAATGCTGGCGCGAGGCGCTATTCAAGGCCGAGAACAGCCAAGGCGCGACATCCGGAGCGCTCCAGCCGGTCGCCGCACCCAGATCCGGCTTGAAAGTGACCTTGGCGTTATAAGGAGGGTCGAATTCGAGCAGATTTTTCAATTCGGCCACGGCTGTTGCAGCGTCAATCACGGGCGGCAGCCGCAACGACAGCTTGAATGCGGTACGCGGCCGTAACACATTGCCGGCGTCGGCCAACGGCGGCAAACCCTCGGCCCCCGTGACCGATAAAGAAGGACGCCAGGTTGAATTGAGCAGTGCCTGTTTCGGATCCGCGGTGGTAGGCAAGACTTGCCGCCCATCCTGGCCACAGGCCCAAGGCAAGGTCTTCCAGACGTCGTCGCCGAGAATGCGCGCGGTCGCTTCCGCTTCACGCAGACGTGACGCAGGAATCGGGCAATGAAAGCCTTGCGGCAGCAAATTGCCATTTGAAGCGTCCTCGAGACGATCAAACAGTTGCCGCATGATGCGAAAACTCGACGGTGCAATCCCGCCGTACACTCCCGAATGAATGCCTTCGTCGACCACGCTGACTTCCAGGTCGCCCGATACCAAGCCGCGCAGCGATGTGGTGAGCCACAATTGATCGTAGTTACCGGTGCCGGAATCGAGGCACACCACCAGCCCGACCGCGCCAAGGCGTTCACGCAATACGTCGACATAGGGGAGCAAATCGTAGCTGCCCGACTCTTCGCAGGTTTCGATCAGGCCGACACAGCGCGGCCGCTCGACGCCCTGAGCATCAAGCGCGGCCAATGCGGTCAGGCTCGCGTAGATGGCGTAACCGTCGTCGGCACCGCCGCGTCCATAAAGCTTGCCGTTTTCAAATTTGGGCGTCCATGGCCCAAGATCATTACGCCAGCCTGAAAATTCGGGCTGCTTGTCGAGATGACCGTAAAGCAAAATGGTGTCGCGACTATCCGAGCGAGTAGCCGGCGCTTCGAAGAAAATCACCGGCGTGCGGCCCGGCAAGCGAACCACCTCCAGCTTTAGACCTCGGACGGGCTGCTGTTCGGCCCAATGTGCCGCGTCCGTCACCACACGCTCGATAAACCCGTGCCGCACCCAATCCGGGTCAAACGCCGGACTCTTGGCCGGCACGGCAATATAATCGGTCAGTGCCGGAACGATTTCGTCATTCCATTTTCGTTCGACAAACTCACGTAGTGCGTCTTGATCGATGAGCTGGGCGGAGGGAGATTCGTGGTCGGTCATCATGGGTGTATTTCCGGTGCAGAGCGGACTGCTCCAGCGCAGTCGCCACCCTCATAATCATACGCACATCGGCCCACAAGCGCCAAAAAACCCATCCTGGCCAGTCATCATGGGCCGGTACGTGAATCGTCCAACCGACCCATCGCGGCTTCACATCCGGCGGGTCATTCCAGCCGAAGCACCGCGGGCCGCGCCCGGCTCAGTTAGCGCGAGATTTCTGTTTCGCGAACGATGATCTTGTTGACCAAGCCATACTCGACCGCCTCGGAGGCACTCAGCCAAAAATCGCGATCCGTATCTTTCTCGACTTTTTCGAATGCTTGTCCGGTTTCCTTGGCGAAAATATGGTTCAAGCGATCGCGCATGCGCAAAATTTCGCGAGCCTGGATCGCGATATCCGATTCCTGGCCGCCCGCGCCACCGGACGGTTGATGCAACAGGAAACGGGTATTCGGCAAGGCATAGCGGTTTTCTTTTGCGGCAGCCACATAGATCAAAGCGCCTGCACTGGCAACCCAGCCGGAACCGATCATGATCACCTTGGGCTTGATAAAGCGAATCGCGTCGAAAATCATGTCGCCGGATTCAACATGGCCGCCGGGCGAAGAAACAATCATGGTGATCGGATCATCGGAGGCCGCCGCCAAGGCATGCAATTGCATCACCACGTTGCGCGCCACATTGTGATTCACGTCACCCACCACAAACACCTTGCGCGACTCAAAAATCAGCGAATTCAGCTTGCGGTCGACACCGGCACCGGCCTGGTTGTCGCTATCTTCATCCTTGCCCATCTGACTGCCTGTGGAAAAATTCAAGTTTTGCTCCTGATGAAGTAGGTTTCTTGGGCATGTCGCCTCGCTGATGCAGGGCATGCATACACGCGCCAAATCGTTTCTCAGTCTACAGCAGACCCTGCTTGAATGCATCGGAGCGGGTCTTATTGTGAAAACACACTTCAATGCAATCTCCCTCTGATTTTTACCGGTCCAACGCCGCTTTCGGTACGTCAGCTTAAATCATGATAAAAACCCTCGATTTATTTACAATGTTTACGCCAACTGATTAAATTTCAATTACATTCCTGACATTAAAACTGTAATAAATGCCAGTATCATGTAAATAATAATTGAGCTCACCCCGACGTCACCACACACGGCCTGTGCTACAAATTGCCATTTTTCGCGGCAATGGATTCAGCTCCCAAGCCGGCCGCCGCAGGCGGTGAGCCTAACAGCAAGTAGGGCAAAGGCGCGTCAAGCGACGCCCACATCGCGCCGCCGCAGTCTTTAAATTCCTATCTTAACAATTAATCCGGCGCTGCAATAAATAACCATCGTCAATTTAATTCTGTAAGCATCAAAATTTAAACTCAATATTAAAATTGCTATTTACTATTTTATTTCATAATATTTCACTCGATCGATATCATCGATATTCACAGCGCATAAACCCAAGGAGTAAACCGTGAAAAATATTCTGCGAGCCGGCATCCTTGCCGCTTGTCTGTCGAGTGCGGCTACCAGTACGGCGGCCGACGCGGCGCCTGCGGCAAACGCCGCGCCGGTGTACGCGCCTTATGTAGATATGACCGCCTGGCCCACACCCATTTTGGACCAGATCGGCGTACAACAAGGCATCCAACAATTCACCCTGGCGTTCGTGGTCGCCGGCAACGGCTGCGTACCGTCCTGGGGCGGAGTGCAAAACATCGGCCCGGACAACAGCTCGGATCTGCTGACTTCGATTGCCGGCTCGATCACCAACTACCGTGGCCAAGGCGGGGAAGTCGCGGTGTCATTCGGCGGCGCCAACGGCGAACCGCTGGCTCAGGCCTGCACTAGCGTCGATGCATTGGCAGCGGCTTACCAGACCGTAATCGATACCTATAACCTGACACATCTCGATTTCGATATTGAAGGCACAGCAATCGTGGATAGTGCATCGATCGCACGTAATTTCCAGGCCGTGGCTCAACTGCAGCGCGCGACGGCCGCCAAGGGCGGCGCCTTGCATGTCACCTTGACCTTGCCCGTGATGCCGACCGGCCTGACCCAAGACGGCTTGAACGTGATCGGCGCCGCGCTCGGCAATCAACTGGTTTTCGATAACGTCAATATCATGACCATGGATTACGGTGGCACGATCAACGACATGGGGGCCGCCACGCTCCAAGCCGCAAGCTCGGTCTATCAACAGTTGGATCTGCTGTATAAGGCTGCCGGCCAGAGCAAAACCGATGCGCAACTGTGGCAATTGATCGGCGTGACACCGATGATAGGCGTGAACGACAGCCCAGGAGAAACCTTCACCCTCGACAATGCACAAAACGTGGCCATCGTGGCGAGCAACGACGGCTTCGGCGCGCTCGGCATCTGGTCCATCGGACGAGATCAGGCCTGCGCGGCAGGCCCGGGCGGGTCCGCGTCGCCCAGTTGCTCCGGCGTCGCTCAAGCGTCGTTCGCCTTTTCCGCCATCTTTAACAAGGCGTTGCCCGCCAGTTGGGGCAAAGGCGTGACGCAAAACCCGTCGTACGGCGGCAATCCCGGCGGCCCGAGCGCCAATGCGCCGTGGTCGGCGTCGCAGATATACACCTCGGGCAATACCGTGACCTATCAGGGTGCGACCTATCGAGCACAATGGTGGACCCAGGGCGAGGTGCCGACGGCCGGCGGCCCGTGGCTGAAAATTGCGTAGTTGCACGTCGGCCGCAACGACGGTGAAGACGGCCGATCAAGTCCGCTGCATCCGAGAACGGCAGTTTTTACCCCGCTTACTCAGAGTGGGTAAGCCACCTGCGCATGAGTAAATGATGCATATACATCGCGCCCACCCCGATCAGACCGCCCAACACCACATTGCTCAGACGCAGCCAGCCGATACCTGACCCCTGGCCCAGAGCCGCCGCGCAGACCACACACAAGCAGCAGCGCAACGCAAATGCCAGACGGTAATTGCGCAGCGTGGCAATCGAGACTGACACGCCCAATACCGCGAAGCCATAAAGCGCCGCGCTGGCGGGCACCCACCCGGCAATGGCAACGCCCAGCGAGACCCCAACAAACGCGCCCCAGAGCCGATCACGATGCTTGGCGCCAGTCGACGCGAGCGCGCCGGTGGACACGCTGGCCGCCGACCAGATCAGCCATTCGCCTGCATCCAGATGAAACTGTTCCACCACGACTGCCGCGCACAACACCGCCAGAGCCCGAGTGGCAGCACCATCGATAGCCAGGCGCTTAAACTCGGGCGTTACCTTCTGGCGCGGCAAAAGGTAACGCCAACGGCAGTAGTCGCGCAATACCTCGACCGACCGCACGCGCCGCTCATAAAAGAGGTTTCCCAAGGAAACCCGCATCACCGGTATGACGGCAAACGGATAACAGCGTAGCAAATGTAGATAAGCCAAAGGCAAATTGGACGCGGCATTGAGCTCGCAACCGAGGTACAAAGCCGGGATAAAACTGAATACACTAATCGACCGCCACCCTTCGCCCCAACGCGCCAAACCATGAGTCATGGCCGCGTAGCCCGCGCACAGCGGGACAAAAACCCAGGCGTGGGCAAAGCTTAAACAGAACAAGCCGATGGAGATGCCGATCACCGCCGCGTGCATCAATAACAGCAACCCCGAAGGCCGCAGGCTCTCGCTCACAATCAGCAGATAGACGCCGATCAGGGCGGCTTTCAATACGAATAGATCGCCGCTATATAAGTACCAGGCAACGGCCGGCAATACAGCAAGTGCGGTACGGACGCAATACGACAGGTCGAAGACGCGCTGCAAGGCGCCTTCGATACGCGCCCAAAAAGGTAAATGAATCAAGCAGGTAAATGAATCAAGCACTCATCAACTGTTCAAGCGTGCGCACCTCGGCCACATGCGACATCACCCCTGCCAGCGTCTGGCGATGCACCTCCAAACTGGCGGCGGCACAACAATCGGACAACACTGTGACACGATAGTCGCGGTCGTGCGCATCACGCGCCGCGGACTCGATCGCATGATTGGTCGACACCCCCGCCAAGATCAGATGTTCGATCTGTTTGGCACGCAGCAGCGTTTCCAATGATGTGTTGTAAAACACGCCGATGCGGGATTTGACGATGATCATCTCATTGGGCTGCACATCCAGCGCCTCGTGAAATTCCGTGCCCCAACTACCCAACGCCAGCGCCCCGAACTGCGGGGCTTGGCCGAAAACCGGCGAACTACCAGGGCAATTGGCATAGCCGGGTTGGAACCCCACTTTCACATGAGCAACTTGAGCGCCTTGCCGGCGCGCCCAGGCCAACGCATGATTGGTCTGTTCGATAACGCTGTGCTCCCCCACCATCGCAGCACAACTGGAAATCTTGCCTTGGGGATGAACGATATCGTTAATAAAATCGACGGAAAGAAATAAGGTTGTGGACAAAGACATACGGTAACTCCTGGGTAAAAATCGATCAACGCTACTCAACACCACGCCGGCTATGGCACCAGAAAATCAACTGCCCTCCTCTGCGTCAGACTGTGCCAGTCGCTCCAACAAAATGCCCGCGCGCCGCAGCAATTCGATCTCCGCGGCATTGAGATGCTGCGTCATCGAGCGCGCCAGCCAAGATTCACGTTCAACGCGGTTGGCCGCCAGCGCATCGACACCCAACTGGGTGAGACTCACCACAACTTTGCGTTTGTCGCCGGCGGCCGATTGGCGCACGATCAGCGCCTGCTTTTCCAATTCAGCGAGCGTTGCCGAGAGATTCTGCGGCCGCACGCCTTCAAGTGCCGCCAACTCGGAGGGGCTGGCAGCGCCCGCGAGGCGCTCGATGTTACTCAGCAACATCAGTTGCGCGATAGGGATGCCGCTGGAGCGCGACTGGCGGCGTAAGCGTCGCAAAAACAGCGACGCCTGCCGGCTTAAATCCGCGGCATACGGGGTGTAATCCTGAGGAACCAGGAGAGATTTGGCTGCGCGATCGGTAGACATAAATATAATTATACATTTATAATTATATTTATGTAACTAAATTGATTCGTGTTGAGTTGCAGCGAAAATAGTAGCGAAAGACCAGGCACGGCGCCGTCGGCGCGTGCGCCCGCGGCACCATTCCGGCGCGAGATGGCACTTTTTGAATAGCGGAACTGGGATGGCATGCGCAGCGTGTTCTGCGCACAAGAGAGTGTGGCGGATCGAAGCCTTGCCCGATCCGCCGCCGATAAGCGAGGCGTTACTTCAACAGCGCGGCGAAGCCTTTGAGTAGCCGATCGATATCGGCCGAGCTCAGATTGCCCATGGTGGAAATGCGAAACAAGGTTTTCGACAAATCCCCTTGGCCCGCATAAATCACAAAACCTTCCGCCTTCAAAGCATCATGCAGTGCGGCATAACTCAAATCAGGCGGCAAACGGTAGGCGCGCAATACCACCGACGATTGCGCGGCCGGCACCGCAGGCTCGATGCCGAGTGCCGCCAAACCCGTGCGAACTTGCTCAGCCAGCGCCGCATAGTGGCGATAGCGCGCGGCCTGCCCGCCTTGCTCGTCGAATTCGCGCAGCGCTTCAACCAAAGCATAGTAAGCATGGACCGAGGGCGTGAACGGCGTATTACGCTGATCTTGCAAACGCACCAGCCGCCCAAGATCGAGGTAGTAAGTGCGGCTGGCGGCCTGGGCCAGCGCATTGCGCCGCACTATAACAAATGCCGCTCCCGGCACGCCATGCAAACATTTATTCGCCGTGGCCGCTACCGCGACCAAGGTGTTATCCGCAAAATCCAGCGCTTCGGCGCCGAAACTGCTGACGCCGTCCACCAGCAAACCGATGCCGCGTTCACGGCACAGTTCGCTCAAGCCATGCAAGTCGTTCAGCCGCCCGGTGGTGGTCTCGTGATGCACCACGGCCAGATGGGTAAAACGGGCTTCCCCGGTCGCAGCAGCGGCATCGAGACGCGCGGCGATGGCGCCCAAGTCCGGTGCGTGCATCCAGTCGCCGACAACACGTTCGTGAGCAATGCGGTATTGAGCGCAAATATGTGCGATGCGTTCGCCATATACGCCGTTCTCGACAATCAACAAGCGGCCGTTTTCAGGGACCAGCGCAGCCACCATGCTTTCAACGGCGGCGGTACCCGATCCGGTAATCAAGGCTGCTGCCCATTCGGCCGGATCCAGCGTATAAGCGGCCAGAAGCCGGCTGCGGGCCTCGTCCTGCAAATCGAAAAACTCGCTTTCGCGATGGCATAAATCGGGTTGCAGCAAGCTGCGGCGCACGCGCTCGGTCAGCGTGACGGGCCCGGGGTTGAGCAATAACATTAACGGACTCCGGCAGGTGTGCTTAAGTAAGGCCCAGGTGTTGCATCAAGCGGTTTTTAACCTCGACCGGGGTAATCGACGGACGCGGCAAATCGTCAGGCGTGCCGGTGCGGGTCAGCAACCGGGCAAAGCGCGGCCCGGCCAATGGCGGCGCATCGAGCCAGGTACCGATATGCGCCACCTGATCGGTCTCCAGGGCGGCCGCATAACCGCAGGCCGAAGCCACGCCGCCAAACGAAATCTGCGACGACACCGTGGCTTGACCGCCGGTTGAATCATGCGCGCTGTTGTCGAGCAACAGATGCTGGAGATTGGACGGTCCATAAGCGCCGACCGTGGCAAAAGCACCCATCCGCATCAATGCCGCGCC
>JAMFSV010000133.1 GCA_026225455.1 Burkholderiales bacterium
GGCGCTGTTTACCGTCGCGGTTGCGTTTTCTACTTTTATGGAAGTGCTCGACACTTCGATTGCCAATGTGGCGGTGCCGACCATTGCCGGCAATCTGGCTGTCAGTGCCAATAAGGGCACCTGGGTGATTTCATCCTACGGTTTGGCGGCGGCTATTGTGGTGCCGCTGACGGGCTGGATTGCCAAGCGTTTTGGCGAAGTACGCACCTTTGTCTGGTCGGTGCTGTTGTTTACGCTGGCCTCGGCGTTATGCGGTTTTGCCACCAGCCTGCCGATGCTGGTGGCGTTTCGTTTTATCCAAGGTTTGGTTTCAGGGCCGATGGTGCCGCTGTCGCAAACCTTGCTGCTGTCGAATTATCCGCCGCAAAAACGCGGCGTGGCGATGGGCTTATGGGCTATGACGGTGGTGGTTGCGCCCATTTTCGGCCCGCTCCTGGGCGGCTACATTACCGACAATTTATCCTGGCCCTGGATCTTCTATATCAATGCGCCTATCGGTATCTTCTCCGCCATCGTGACCTACAGGCTGGTCGGCAAACGCGATACCGCGACGCTCAAGTTGCCGATTGACCTCTGGGGACTGGCGCTGATGATCCTGGGCGTGGGCAGTCTGCAATTGATGCTGGATAACGGTAACGATCTCGACTGGTTCAATTCCAACGTGATCGTGACACTGTGCGTGGTGGCGGTGGTCGCGCTGACTTTCCTGGTGATCTGGGAATTGACCGACGACCATCCTATCGTCGACTTGTCCTTGTTCAAGGCACGTAACTTCCGCTTCGGCGTGATAGCGATGGCGCTGGGGTATATGTCTTTTTTCGCCATGAACGTATTGTTCCCGCTTTGGCTCCAGACCGTGATGGGTTATACGCCGACCTGGGCGGGTGTGGCGACCTCGCCGGTGGGCATCCTGGCCTTGGTTTTGTCGCCCATAGTCGGGCGTAATATTCAACGCCTCAACCTGCGTGTGGTGGCCAGTTTTGCCTACATCGTGTTTGCGGTCACCGCGTATTGGTTTTCGACTTTCACGCTGGATACCTCGCTCAGTCTGGTGTTCCTGCCGCGTTTGGCACAAGGTATCGCCGTGGCATGTTTTTTTGTGCCGATCAATCAGATTATCCTGTCGGGGATTGATCCCGGCCGCATGGCTGCGGCGTCCGGCCTGTCCAATTTTTTCCGCACCTTGTCGGGTAGTATGGGCACCGCGATCGTGGTCACGGTATGGGATCACCGCACCCAGATGCACGCGGTGCGTTTGAACGAAAATATTACGCTTAACGGCGTCGCCAGCCAAAGTTATGTCGGGCAACTGACTCAGCTCGGTAATTCGGTCGACATGGCTTACGGCCAGATTCAAAACGTGATTCAAGCGCAAAGTGCCATGCTGGCAACCAGTGAAGTGTTCTGGGGCATTTCCATTCTGTTTGTCTGTCTGATCGGCGTGATCTGGCTTACTCGTCCGCCTTTCGGTGTGACCGGAGGGGCAGCGGACGGGCACTGATCCAATCTGAAGCGCGAGGCGGCGAGGGCCATCCGACCTGGCCTGATCTGGCCTGAGCCAACGGCCTCGCCGATTCACTTGACTGATGACTGATAGTCCCACTCAGTGACCCAGCTCCCGCAGCCGCTTGCCCGCCATCAGGTTACGTTCGATCTGTTCCAGCGAAACCTGTTTGGTCTCGGGCACAAACCACAGCGTGAAGCCGAGGAAGGTTGCGTTCAACAGCGCGTAAAGCCAGAAGGTCTGAGCGTGGCCCAAAGTATTGAGCAGGGTCAGGAAGGTGGCGCCGGCGACGGTGTTGGCTACCCAGTTGGTGAAGGTCGATACGGCGATGCCGAAGTCGCGTCCCTTGATCGGCTGGATTTCCGCGCAGAGGATCCAGATCATCGGGCCGGCCGACATGGCGAAACCGGTGATAAAGATCAGTAGCATGGCGACCGCGGCCATTTGTTGCACGGCGGTGGTGATGCCCATCTGCAGCAGGCCGCCGAGGATGCCCATGCCGAGCGCCATCACGGTAAAGCCGAGATAGAGAATCGGTTTGCGACCCCAGCGGTCGACCAGGCCGATCGCAATAAAGGTGGCGGTCACATTCACCGCGCCGACAATCACCGTACCCCACAGTTGATCATGGGGACTGCCGTAGCCGGCCAGTCCGAAAATTCTGGGGGCGTAATACATCACCACATTAATTCCCGTCAGTTGCTGCATCACCTGTAACAGCATGCCCAGCCAGACGGAACGGCGGAAGTTCGGGTTGTGGCGGAAGAGTCCCCAGCCTTCTTGCTTGACCTGGAGCTGTTGTTTTATTTCACGCAATTCGGTTTCGATGGCGCCGGAGTCGCTGCGCAGTTTTTCCAGAACCTTGCGCGCTTGATCTTCGCGCCCTTTGCTCATTAACCAGCGCGGACTGGCCGGCACCAGCAACAAGCTGAACAGGAGCACCGCGGCCGGAAAAGCGATCACGCCCAGCATCCAGCGCCAGTTGCCCGAGCCGCTAAAAGCGGTGTTCGACAGGAAGGCCGCCAGAATCCCGACCGTCACCATCAGTTGGTGCAGTGAAATCATGGCGCCGCGCATGGATTGCGGAGCGACTTCGGATAGATAGAGCGGCGCGGTAAACGAGGCGACGCCGACCGCGAGCCCGAGGCAGATGCGGCCGACAATCAAAGCCGCCGGGCTCCAGGCGAAGGCGCATCCGGCGGAGGCGAGCACAAAGAGAAAGGCGCCGATCATCAGTGAATATTTGCGGCCGATGCGTTTGGCCATCCAGCCCGACCCGAGTGCGCCAAAGGCCGCGCCCACCATCATGGCGCTGACCACCCATTCCTGCATCTGGTCGCCGATACCGAAGTGATGGGCGATAAAGGGCAGGGCGCCGGAGATCACGCCGATGTCGAGGCCGAACAACAAACCGGCCAGCGCGGCGATGATGCAGGTCAGAATAATATGGAAACGCGTGTGAGCGGCGCCTAGCGCAGGTGCTGCGGGCGGGTGTGAGAGCGTGGACATAAGCTTCCTGATTAAAGGCACTGTTGCGGCGGCGGTTGAACCCGCGGCTGCTACCCGACGCACGGCCGGCCTGCTTGCGTGCCATGCGGCGGATCGGTGCGGTTTGAATATAACCGGGTCCGTAGCATCTATCGTTCCCAGGCCGTCGGGACGGAGGGCCGCATGGCACTATGCCGCGACCCTGTTTTACTCGATTTCCCCACGGATAATTTGTCGCGCCAAAGTGAAGGCCGGTTTTTTCCTCTGCGTGAAGCAGAGTAAGGACGCGGTACACCAGTGTAAAAAAAACGTGAGCAGGTCGTTTGCGGCCGTGATGAACTGCCTGTACCAGCCGCGCAAGAGCGCTTGCATCAAGCCCCGAAACCCAGTGTTTAAAGGGATTCTGGGCCAAATCTTGAAATTTGAATGAGGCCTGGCACACGTCTTGCTTGTACCAAGGCATTACTCCACGATAGAGGAAATCATGTCCAACACCCAAATCAAAGCACAAGCTCATAGCGGCAGCGTCAATCGCGCCTTCGGTCCTTCGGCTTGGAGCAGCTCCATCGGTAACGCAGCAAGCGTAAATGGTTTTTCGGCCGGTAATTCTTACAACGACCGGCCGTTTGGCGGCGTTTCGCGCCAGCAACTGGAATTGCTGCGTTATGCAAATTTACAAGCACTGATGATCCTGGCGCGCGATTGATTTTTCTCGTCGCGAGCCCGCGGGCTAACAGAGCGTAGGGTTTCGGTTTTCTAAAGTTACTTCGCGAGAAGGTATGAGTAACGTTAGCCCGGTAGGTCTTTGGCCTATCGGTTTTTTTTCACCTAACGGCTTACACTGTGTATGACCCCGGCTTGGCGCTTGCACGTACGGCAATCCGTATCGAGGTCACTGTGCGGCAACCCATTAGGGAACCCTATGCAGTATCCCGGGGCCCAATCACAAACATGGAGGAGTCCACGATGGAAATCGCTACAACAGATTGGTTCGACGCGGCGACAAGTACACCCAAGCGCCACGGCTGGTACGAAGTCCAGCTCGGCAACGGCGATACCGCGTTTGCAAAATTCGACGAGCAGGGTTGGACCGAAAAACCGGTGCTGACATTCGAGCATTGGCGTGGCCTGGTCTCGGACCCGGCCCAAGGCGGCGAAACCGAGAGCGTTGCAGCCGAGGCGTCGGTGGCCACCGGTGTGCGTGCGGTATGGGATGCTTTTTTCCCTGCTTTGGCGGAGCCTGACGCCGCTGTTGCCGGCTCGACGCCCGCGGCCAAATAATTATTTAGATCGCCGGGATGATTGCCGCAGGGGTGACAACCGCACCGGGTGCTGCAATTGCCAGGTTGGTACACACCCGGTTCCGGCCGGCGGACTTGGCCGCGTAAAGTGCTTTGTCCGCCGCTTCCAGCAATTGCGCGGCGGTATTCATGTGCGGCTGAGGTACCAGCGCTTCGACCCCTGCGCTGACGGTCACCACGCCTTGCGGATGGCCTGAATGTTTGATTTCCAGTTGCTCGATGGTGCGGCGGATTTTTTCCGCCACGGCGACAGCGCCTGCCACATCGGTATTGGGCAGCAAGATACTGAGTTCTTCACCGCCGTAGCGCGCGACCAGGTCGTCGGGCCGGCTTTTGGTCAGTTCGGCGATGGTCTGGCTGATGGTGCGCAGGCACGCGTCCCCGGCGGGATGGCCGTATACGTCGTTGTATTTCTTGAATAGATCAACGTCGATCATCACCAGCGCCAGGGTGCTGGCATCGCGCGTCGCGCGGCTGAATTCCGCCACCAGGCTGGAGTCGAATTTGCGGCGATTGGCGAGCCCCGTCAAGCCGTCCTGCGTCGCGAGTTTCTCCAACGTCTGGTTGAGTGTCTCCAATGCATCCCTGGCCCGCACCAATTCCTGTTCCGTCTTGACCCGTAAATCGATTTGCCGGACCAGCCGCGCGCCGGCCAAGCCCAGGATGATCACCAACGCAATTACGCCACAGCTATGCAGCAGGGTGTCGTGCCACCAGTCGGCCAGGATTTCACTTTTGGAGAACGCGGCCGAGACAAACAGCGGGTAGTCATCCAGGCCGCGATAGCTGTTCAGGCGATTGACGCCGTCTGCGGCCGAGGTGGTGTAGACCGTGCCCATGCGGCCATCCGACCTGAACGCCTGGAACAGGTCGGTATTGAGCATGCTCGAACCGATGAGTTCGTCGTTAAACGGCCGGCGCAACAACATGGTGCCGTCATCGAGCGCCAGCACCAGCGAGCCGTTGCGACCGATGTCCAATTTACGGTAGAACTGGCGGAAATAATCGATCTCAACCGTGACCAATGCAACGCCGGCGAAATTTCCCTGGGCATCGTTGATTCGGCGCGACACCGGAATCACCCACCTGCCGGTGGCCCGACTGGTGACAGGGGTGCCGATATGCGCCCCGCGATCGGTGTGGATCCGGTGGAAGACAAAATACTCACGATCGGCATTATTGAAATTCTGCAATAAAACCTCACGCGAATCTGCCACCCAGTCACCCTTGGCGTCATAGATGGCCAAGGCATTGAATTGCGGCGATTGCGCGACACTGGCTTCCAGATAACGATGCAGCCGCTGCAACTCGGGCGCGCTGGTGCCGTAGGTTTCCATCCGCTCGACCAGCGAATAGGTCATCGAGTCGGCCGCTTTGAAGGTGTCGTTGGCGTGTTGTGCCATGGCTTGCGCCAGATTGGAGGTCTCGACCGCCATCTCCTGCAACTCGAACTCGCGCGCATTCCAACTGCGCCAACCGTCGACAATCAGCAAAGAAACGCAGACAAAAATGACGAAGGCGATCGCCCCGAGCATGATGGAGTCGTGCTTGGTTTGCGGGATGGCTGGGGGAGCTTGGTCGATCATGCGCTTTTGGACATTGTCGCGACATCGGCAATACACTGTTTAGTAGTATGGGAGCGCGACTGCAAGGTTTGCAAGGTTTTTCATTTAAGCCCCGGGGTGTGGCGCGGCAGGCTGAGGTTTCGCTTTATAATTTATCGCCTGCACGGCGCTATCGGGCGGCTAGTCGGGCCTCGGCGGTCCCGCTGATGCCGGTCGCGTCAGCTTCAAACTCTTACTCAATCTTACCCAAGCGCTGCCCCGGTATAAATTTGACCCCTAATATGACATTGCCGCGCCGCTGGCCCGTGACCGGTTACCCGCCGGCATTTAAAGCTTCGGCTGTCTGGCATGCGGCGGCCTTGGCCGGCTGTGTGACGCTGCCCGCTGCCTGGCCGTGGTGGCTGGCCGGCACCGCGCTCAACCATGCGGTGGTAACCGCGGCCGGATTGTGGCCGCGTTCGTCATTGCTGGGACCGAATTGGACCCAACTGCCGGCCACCGCAGCCAATGCGCAGGCCCTGGCCCTGACGCTGGACGATGGGCCTGATCCTGACGTGACGCCGCGGGTGCTCGACTTGCTCGATGCCTGCGCTGTGCGAGTCACTTTTTTTTGTATCGGGGGCCGCGCACAACGCTACCCGGCTCTGGTCCGGGAGATGGCGGCGCGGGGCCACGCGGTGGAAAACCATAGTCAACGGCATGTGCATACGTTTTCCGTGATGGGCATGCGTTCCCTGGCGCGCGAAATCGAAGCGGCACAGCATACGCTGGCCGATATCACCGGCGTCCGGCCGGCTTTTTTTCGTGCGCCGGCCGGTTTGCGTAATGTGTTGCTCGAACCGGTCTTGCAGCGGCTCGATTTGCGTCTGGCGGCATGGACCCGGCGCGGCTTCGATACCCGCGAGGGTAATCCGGACCTGGTCGCCAAGCGTTTGCTGCACGGTTTGGCGGGGCGCGATATTTTGCTGTTGCACGACGGCAATCCGGCCCTCACCGAAGCGGGTCGGCCGGTGTTGCTTGACGTCTTGCCGCGCGTGATCGATGCGGCGCGGGCCCAGGGTCTGCGTTTTGTCACGTTGCGCGAAGCCGCGGGGTTTTAATTGAACCGGGTCATGTGTATTGGTTTATGCAAATGTATTTGGCCAAGCTCATTTAGCCAAACTTATTTAGCCAAACTTATTCACCGCAAGTTGCGGCGCTTTGACGGGCAGCACCACCGACAGCGCCGCCAACACCATCAACGCGCCCCCGGTCCATGCCAACGGCGTCAAGCTTTCATGCAACCACAGTGCGGCGAATACCGCACCGAAGGCCGGTTCGCTGCCCATCAGCAGCGCAACCCGGGTCGGGCTGCGGTGGCGAATGCCATAGTTTTGCGCGAAGAAAGCAAACACCGTGCAACACACCACCATATACGCCAGATAGCCCCAAAAACTGGGTTGATGCGGCAAGGGCAACAAGGCCGCCGGCTGGATCAGCAAGCCCACCGCCAGGCTGCCGAGGGCGACCACGCCGGCTTGCAAGGCGGTGAGGGTGAGCGCCGGCATGGCTGTGCTGCGGGTAAAACGCTTGGTCAGGCAAACCAGCAGCGCTCGCAGGCAGGCGGCCAGCAAGATCAGGCCGTCGCCCGCGCCTAACGGTGTTGTGCCCGCGCCGCCCACACTCAGCAAATAGGCGCCGAACAACGCCAGCGAGGCTGCGGCAAGCTCGATCCGGGTCGGGCGGCGCGCCAGCAAGAGCCACTCGGCAAACGGCGTCAGCACCACGCATAAGCTGATCAGGAACGCCGCGTTGCTGGCACGGGTCAAGGTCACGCCAAAGGTTTCACAGAAAAAAATCCCCAACAGCACCGCCCCCAATGACAAGCCGTGCAAGACGCCGCGCACGCCTGCCGTCTTGGCCTGACGCAGCTTGGGCGCCAGCAGCAAAAAGGTAATGCCGAAGCGTAAAAAAAGGAAACCGCAGACCGGATAAAAGACCAAGGCGGCTTTTGCGACGCCGTAACTGCTGCCCCATATCATCGCCACCAATAACAACATCAAATCGGCGAGACGCGCCAGACGCTGCGACTGTTGCATAAAGAACTCCGCTCAAAAATAGGTCGATGGCGTATTCTCAATTATTAACGTAGGCGCGATAATCCAATGAGTTGGAATAATATCTGTGCGCTGTAAGCACGAATTAAAAGGCTCCTGTCACCATGAACCCTGCGGCTCTGATAACGTTATTGCCGGATATGGCCGTCTTTGTCCGGGTGGTCGACGCTGGTAGTTTTTCCGGCGCGGCGACGCAACTGGGGGTCACGCCCTCGTCGGTCAGCCGCAGCATCACGCGCCTGGAAAAAGCCCTGGCCACCCGCTTGCTGGAGCGTTCCACGCGAAAATTGCGCATCAGCGAATCCGGGCAGGAGGTATATCAGCGCTGCCGCGAAATGACCTTGGCCGCCGGCAGCGCGGTGGCGGCGGCAGGGCGTTTTGTCGAGGCGCCGCACGGGCTGGTGCGTATCAGCGCGCCGACCGAATTTGCCAAAACAGTGATTCATCCGCTGATCCCGGACTTCCTGCGCCGCTACCCGGCAGTCCAAGTGCAATTGTTGTTGACGGATCGTCCTGTCGATCCGCTGGAGCAAGCCGTCGATCTGGTGATCTGCATCACCGACGATCCGCCTAAAGGGCTGGCTGCACGCCGCTTGACGGCGGTGCGGCAAATTTTGTGCGCCTCACGCGTTTATCTGGAAGCGCGCGGTTATCCGGACCACCCACGCGATCTGGCCGGACATGACTGTATCTATTTGGGCGAGACTACCGAAGACAATCGCTGGCGCTTCAAGCGATCCGGCGAAACCGCCACCGTGACGGTCTCCGGGCGTTATCTGGCCAACCATACCGGGGCCCGCCTGGAGGCGGCGCAGCAGGACCTGGGCGTGGCCAGCGTGCCGGACTTTACGCTGCGCGAGCAAAACCGCGGTCCCGAGTTGATCCAGGTGCTGCCCGAGTGGGAATTTGCCGCCCCGGCGTATTACGGCAACGCATGGTTGTTGTATCCGCCGAATCGTTTTTTGCCGCCCAAGGCGCGGGTTTTGATCGATCATCTGGCGCAGCAACTGGAGACACAGGCTATGATTTAGGCTGCACCGGCGCTGCTTGCATTGCCGCAGCCTCGGTCGCGATTCCGCCAAGACCCGCTAACCGAATCAGGTGAGATGCATGGATGCCTTAATGGTGATCGATGTGCAGCAAGGTATGTTCGCTTTTCCGGAAAGTCCGCCGCACGATGGGGCGGCCGTGGTCGAGCGCATTCGCGGTTTGATCGCCGCTGCCCGCCGGCAGCAAAAACCGGTCTTTTTTGTGCAGCATGACGGCGGTCCGGGCGATGTTCTGGCCCAGGATGCGCCGGGATTTGCCTATCACCCTGCCTTAACGCCGCTGCCTGGCGATACGGTGTCGGTAAAACGGTATTGCAATGCGTTTCAGGAAACCGATTTGGGCGCGCAACTGGAGGCCGCCGGGATCCGGCATTTGATCGTGTGCGGCATGCAGTCCGAGTATTGCGTCGATACGACAGTGCGCGCCGCGTTCGAGCGCGGTTACAAGATCACGCTGGTGTCCGATGCGCATACCACCTTTGACAACCCCGGTTTGCCAGCGGTCGATATCGTCGGCCATCACAGCCGCACGCTGGAAGGTTCGTTTGCCACGCTGCTGCCGGCCGCATCGGTCCGGTTTGACGGATAGCGGATTGAAGCCGATTTGGCGCGCGCCGGGTTTCCGGTGTGCGCCAAATCCGGCAGGGCTTTATTCGCCCGTGTGGTCCTTCAGGTGCGGCAGGGCGTTACCGACGGCCGGTGACAGCAGGCCGACCTTGGCGTAGGTCATCAGCTTGTCGCGAGTGTCGATAATGTCCAGGTTACGCATGGTCAATTGGCCGATGCGATCCTGCGGCGAGAAGGTCGATTCGCCTTTTTCCATGGTCAGGCGTTCCGGCTGATACGTCAGGTTCGCCGACTCGGTGTTGAGGATCGAGTAGTCGTTGCCGCGGCGCAATTCAATCGTCACTTCGCCGGTAATGGCACGCGCGACCCAACGCTGGGCGGTTTCGCGCAGCATGATGGCTTGCGGATCGAACCAGCGGCCTTGATACAGGAAACGGCCCAGGCGGCGGCCGTTGTCGCGGTATTGTTCGATGGTGTCTTCGTTGTGAATGCCGGTGATCAGGCGTTCGTAGGCGATGTGCAGCAGCGCCATGCCGGGAGCCTCGTAGATACCGCGGCTCTTGGCCTCGATGATCCGGTTCTCGATCTGGTCGCTCATGCCAAGGCCATGTCGGCCCCCGATGGCGTTGGCCTCGAGGAACAGCGCGACCGGATCGGCGAACGTCTGGCCGTTCAATGCGACGGGCTGCCCCTCCTCAAAACGCACGGTGACCGCCTCGGCCTTGACGGCACAGTCGTCGCGCCAAAACGGCACGCCCATGATGGGATTGACGATCTTGATGCCGCTATCCAGGCTCTCGAGATCCTTGGCCTCGTGGGTTGCGCCGAGGATATTGCTGTCGGTCGAATAAGCCTTTTCGGCGCTCATCTTGTAGCCGAATCCATGAGCGGTCAGAAACGCCGACATTTCCGCACGGCCGCCGAGCTCGTCGATGAACTGCTGGTCGAGCCAGGGCTTGTAGATTCGCAAGCCCGGATTGGTCAGCAGGCCGTAACGGTAGAA
>JAMFSV010000134.1 GCA_026225455.1 Burkholderiales bacterium
AACCCGCCCCCGGGCCTCAACGTCGCGCCTGAGCTCAGCATCTTGCTCGGCAACACTTCACTTTACGGAGCGACTCGCGGCGAAGCTTATTTCCAAGGCGTCGCGGGCGAGCGTTTCGCCGTTCGCAACAGCGGCGCGCTCGCGGTCGTCGAAGGCACGGGCGATCACGGCTGCGAGTACATGACGGGCGGCACGGTGGTGGTGCTCGGCGAAACCGGGCGCAACTTTGCGGCCGGGATGTCCGGCGGCGTCGCTTTTGTCTACGACCCGGATGGGCAGTTTGCCGGCAAGTGCAATAAGGCTATGGTGACCTTGGACCCGATCCTGCCGCATGCCGAACAAGAACGCACCATTGATCGTGCTTTGTGGCACACCGGTGAAACCGATGAGCAGTTGCTGCGCAGCCTGATCGAGCGGCACTTTCAGTTCACCGGTTCAATGCGCGCGAAAGCCTTGCTGGAGAATTGGGACGGCTCGCGCCGTCAGTTCGTCAAGGTCTTCCCGGTCGACTACAAGCGGGCTCTCGGCGAAATGGGGGCCAAGGCGCAACAAGCTGCAAGCGGCAAAACCGCTTTGGCGGCTTGAGCTCCGGCACCCGGGCTACGGTCCAGGTCTAGCACACTGAATTGCGGGCCCCGGCGTGGAGCTGAAGCATCAGCCCTGCGCCGGGACCACCTTCAACCGATATTTGAAAGCGACGAAAAGCATGGGCAAAGCAACCGGTTTTATGGAGTTTGAGCGCCTCTCCGAGACTTATGAAGCGCCGCAAGCTCGGGTCAAGCATTACAAGGAGTTCGTCTTTGCCTTGTCCGACGCGGACGCAAAAGTGCAGGGCGCGCGTTGTATGGATTGCGGTATTCCGTTTTGTAATAACGGCTGTCCGGTCAACAACATCATTCCCGACTTCAACGACCTGGTGTATCACCAGGATTGGCGTGCCGCGATCGAGGTGTTGCACTCGACCAATAATTTCCCTGAATTCACCGGCCGCATCTGCCCGGCACCGTGCGAATCGGCCTGCACCCTGGGCATCAACAGCGATGCCGTCGGCATCAAGTCGATCGAGCATGCCATCATCGACAAGGCCTGGAGCAGCGGTTGGGTCGAACCGCAACCGCCCAAACACAAGACCGGCAAGAAGATTGCCATCGTCGGTTCCGGCCCCGCGGGTCTGGCCGCCGCGCAGCAATTGGCGCGTGCCGGGCATGATGTGACCGTATTCGAAAAGAACGACCGTGTCGGCGGCCTGTTGCGTTATGGGATTCCCGATTTCAAACTGGAAAAATGGCTGATCGACCGCCGCATGCGCCAGATGGAAGCCGAAGGTGTGACCTTCCGCACCGGCGTTTTTATCGGTGCCGAAGCACCGCCGGCCTATGTGCAAAATTTCTCCAAGGAAACCATATCACCTGCCCAACTGCGTGAGGATTTCGACGCCGTGGTGATTGCCGGCGGCGCCGAAACGCCCCGCGATTTGCCGGTGCCGGGACGCGAGTTAAGCGGCATCCATTACGCGATGGAATTCCTGCCGCTGCAAAACAAGGTTAATGCGGGCGACAAGTTGAGCGGTCAAATCAAAGCCGGGGGTAAGCATGTGGTGGTGATCGGCGGCGGCGACACCGGTTCCGATTGTGTCGGCACCTCGAATCGTCATGGTGCCGAGAGCGTCAAGCAATTCGAATTGATGCCGCAGCCGCCGGAAGAGGAAAACAAGCCGATGGTGTGGCCTTACTGGCCGATCAAACTGCGCACCTCGTCGTCGCACGAAGAAGGATGCGACCGCGATTGGGCGGTTGCCACCAAACGCTTCGAAGGCAGTAAAGGCAAGGTCGAAAAATTGATCGCCGCGCGGGTCGAATGGAAGGACGGCAAAATGCAGGAAGTGCCCGGTTCCGAGTTCGAAATGAAGGCGGATCTGGTGTTGTTGGCGATGGGTTTCACCGCGCCGGTCGCCAGTGTGCTGGAAGCCTTCCAGGTCGAAAAAGACGGGCGCGGCAATGCCCGTGCCGGTACTGAAGGCGAACGCGCTTATTACACCAACGTCGACAAGGTTTTCGCCGCCGGCGATATGCGCCGCGGCCAATCGTTGGTGGTGTGGGCGATTCGTGAAGGGCGGCAGTGCGCGCGGACGGTCGATCAGTTTTTGATGGGCAGCTCGGAATTGCCGCGTTAAAACTTGGCGGGCGCGGCGCTTTCCAGCACCGTGTCACTCGCTCGGCGGCACTCGGCAGAGTCCGAATCGGCACTGTGAATTTGCGGTGAGTCCGATATTTATGATTTAATGAGAGAAGATGGAACAGGGGTGCTTTGCGCGAGGCCTGTACCGGGGGTGTTTTTCCCGGGGGCGCAAGGCTGAGAGAGACCCTTCGCACCCGATCCAGATAATACTGGCGCGGGAAGTTTCCGGGCTTCCGCAGCGTGCCGTGATTCGGCTCGCCCAGGAGGATCGCTCGCCTGTTCCGTTCTACCCGCATCTTCGATGCGTTGGGGGGACGGACTGTCTACACGGCATCAATGCCGCCTGCTGTCTTTCCCACTTTGGTTTGCTTTCTGTCGCGCCGACGAGATAACGTGCCGGGCCGATGGCGGGATTCTCGTCCGGTCCGCTATTGAATCAGGCGCTATAACGAAAGCGAAAGCGGCATTGATTTCAGCAATAAGGCGGGAATGACAGCTAACTCGATACCTGATTTTGCCGTGCTCGGCGGTGGTTTGGCCGGGCGTTTGCTGGCCTGGACCTTGGCGAAAGCGCATCGGGTGGCGCTTTATGAGCGCGGCGATGCCTCCGGTTCGAGTAGCGCGGCCTGGGTTGCGGCGGCGATGCTGGCGCCGCTGGCGGAAGCGGCATCGGCCGAGCCGCTGCTGATCGAGCTTGGGGTCGCATCGCTGGAAGCCTGGCCGGCGATCCTCGCGGCGTTGCCGGAACCGGTATTTTTTCAGCGTGCCGGTACCCTGGTGGTCTGGCATGGCGCCGATCGCGCCGAAGCGGGATTGTTCGATAGCCGGATGCGGGCCAATGCCCCGGCGGCCTTGCTGGAAGGCGGTGTGCAGATGCTGCGCGGCGCCGAACTGGCGCAAGTCGAACCGGCGCTGGCGGGGCGTTTTACCCAGGGTTTGCTGCTGCCGCGCGAAGGCCAGCTCGACAATCGGCAGTTGTTGCATGCCTTGGGCGCGGGCTTGAGTCAGCGCCAGGTCGAGCAGCACTGGAACACCGCCGTCGACGCCGGGAATATGCCGGCGGCGCGGGTGCTGATCGACTGCCGCGGGCTGGGCAGCAAACCGGTGTGGCCCGCTTTGCGTGGGATTCGCGGCGAGGTGGCGCGGGTCCATGCGCCGGGTATCGCGCTGGCGCGTCCGGTGCGTTTGTTGCACCCGCGCTACCCGCTGTATATCGCACCGAAACAAGACGATATCTATGTCATCGGGGCCACCGAAATCGAGGGCGAGGACGCGTCGCCCGTCAGTGTGCGCTCGGCGCTGGAATTATTGAGCGCGGCGTTTTCCGTGCATCCGGCCTTTGGCGATGCGCGCATTCTTGAACTGAATTCGCAGAACCGCCCGACCTTGCCGGATCACCGGCCGGCCATCGTCTGGAGCGCGGACGCTGCCGGGTCTGGGACCCTGCGTCACACCTTGCGGGTCAACGGCCTGTACCGGCACGGTTATATGGTGACACCCGAAGTGATCGGACAGGCCGCCGGTGCGGCCCAGGCTTTGCTTGCCGGCGAAGTGGCAAGCGCGGAACAATTTGATGCCTGGAGCGCGCGGTCGCGCTGGCCGGCCTTGATGCATCGCCAGCCGGCGGCCGGACCGACCCATGCGCCGCAGGCGGCATTATCATGAGGACACAATGAATATTCAAATCAACCAGCAAGCTTTTACGCTGCCCGAAGCCGCGACCCTGGCGCAAGCGCTGATGGCCTACGGCGCCAAGCCGCCGTTCGCCGCCGCGGTCAATGGCGCTTTTGTGGCGCGCGGCCAGCATGCGCAATATGGTCTGCACGCGGGGGACCGGGTCGATGTGGTGCACCCGGTGGCCGGCGGCTAAGTCGGCGGCCAAGTACCGCAGCTTCCTTGGCGCTGCTGTGTTCCCACCTTGTCCTGGATTTGCCGTGGGCACCTGTGAGCGCCGCGAACCCTGTCATTTTGTGCACTCAAGCCAGATGCATAACCGGAAACGCCTGTGAATATCCATCCTGAACCTTGGTCCAACTTGGGCGCGGCCGATACGCCCTCCCATACACCTGCCGAAGCCTTGACGTTATATGGCGAGACCTTCGCCAGCCGGGTTTTGCTGGGCACCGCACGTTATCCGTCGCTGCAGGCGCTGACCGATTCGGTCGAAGCGGCGCAACCCGGTATGTTGACTGTCGCGTTGCGGCGCCAGATGGGGGGCGACGGCGAGATCCAGGCCGGGTTTTTCGATGCGCTGAAAGATCGCGGGGTTCCGCTGTTGCCCAATACCGCCGGTTGCCACTCGGTGCGCGAAGTGATTGCCACCGCCATGATGGCGCGCGAAGTGTTCGGTACCGACTGGATCAAACTCGAACTGATCGGCGACGACTATACCTTGCAGCCCGATCCGCTGGGGCTGGTCGAAGCCGCCACACAATTGATACGTGAGGGTTTCAAAGTGCTGCCGTATTGCACCGAGGATCTGGTGATCGGCCGCAAATTACTCGAAGTCGGATGCCAGGCGCTGATGCCGTGGGGCGCGCCGATCGGCACCGGTAAAGGCATCGTCAATCCCTACGGCCTGAAAACCCTGCGCGAACGTTTGCCGGGCGTGCCGCTGATCGTCGATGCCGGGCTGGGTTTGCCGTCGCACGCGTGTCAGGTGATGGAGTGGGGTTTTGATGGCGTGCTGATCAACACCGCGGTGTCGCAGGCCACCTTTCCGGCACGCATGGCCGGAGCGTTTGCCGCTGCGGTGCAGGCCGGCCGCACGGCCTGGTTGGCCGGGCCGATGCCGGAGCGCGACCGCGCCCATGCCAGCACGCCGGCCATCGACATGCCGTTCTGGCACCATCCGGAGGCGCAATCGTGAGTGCCGGGAGCGACGCCCGCACCCATCCAGGCATGCACGCAAGCACGAGCGCGGGTCCCCATGCTGCGGCCGAGAGCCTGGTTGACGCCGGACCGGCATTAAGGCTGGCCGCGACACGTATCCGCGCGCGTCTGGGCGCTTGGGCGGCCCCCGGCCAGGCATGGAACATCTGGTCCGGGGCCGAACTCAAGACCTCGGTGGTCTGCGGCCCGGGTAACTTGGTGGTGCGCATCGATACTGCCGTTACCGTGGAGCAACAAGCGTCGTGGTTGAGCAGCGGCGCGGCGCTATTGACGGTGGCCTACCGGCAGGCCACCTTGAGCGTGAACGGCGAAATTTATCGTATCTCCGGTAACCCCGAGCCGCAATGGCTGGCAGCTTTTGCGGCCTTCCTCGATTGTGGTTGTGTGCCGCAAGATGCGCTGTGTTGGGCCTGGGGCTGGCGCGAGGGGGCCCACGCTGAGCACGACTGGCCGACCGATCCCGATCTGATGCCGCAAGTATTGGGTTTGCCTGCGCTACCGGCTGGCCACGCTTACCCGGACTGCCCGCGGGAGTTGGGTTTGTATCCGGTGGTGCCCGATGCGCAATGGGTCGAGCGTTTGCTTGCGGCCGGCGTCAAAACCATTCAATTACGCCTCAAGCATGAGCGGCAAACGGACGGCGATATAGGCGCGCAGGGCGTCATCGAGCGTGAAATCGCCCGCGCGGTGGCCGCCGGGCAGGCTTATCAAGCCCGGGTATTTATCAACGATCACTGGCAAGCGGCGCTGGATGCCGGTGCATATGGCGTGCATCTCGGCCAGGAAGATCTGCAGGTGGCAGACTTGAGCGCGATTGCCCGTGCCGGGGTGCGGCTCGGTTTGTCGACCCATGGCGTGTACGAAATGTTGTTGGCCTGGCATTACCGGCCCAGCTATCTGGCTTTTGGGGCAGTATTTCCGACCCAAACCAAGCAGTTGGCTTCCATGCCGCAGGGCATCGCCCGTCTGGGCCATTTTGCCGACTTGTTTGCCGCTCGCGTCAGTACTGTCGCGATCGGCGGGATTGACTTGGCGCGCTTGCCGCAGGTGTTGGCGACTGGCGTCGGCAGTGCCGCTGTGGTGCGGGCCGTGACTGCCCCGGCCGATCTGGACGGTGCCTTGGCTGCGCTCAAACAGGCGTTTGCGCAGGGCGCCGCTTAGCATGTCTTGATGTCAAAGTCACTGCGATAAGACCCCTTACTGTTTGTAATATGGGCTTAATCCATATGTTGGCCGACGTCTGTCCTGATTAACACTTATAATCACACCCTCTTTTGTATCCCAAGTCCGACGGCTTAATAGATTTACCTAACAGGTTTAACTCGTGGCTCAATCCGAAACCTTGCTGGAACTGCGGGACGTTGATTTCGGTTATGGCGACCGTCTGATCCTGTCCAAGCTGAGCATGCGTATCCCGCGCGGGCAGGTGGTGGCCGTGATGGGCGGCTCCGGCTGCGGCAAAACCACGGTGCTGCGCCTGATCGGCGGCCTGGTGCGCGCGGCGCGCGGCGAAGTGCTGTTTCAGGGGCGCGACGTCGGTCAATTGGATCAAGACGGACTGTATGCCGTGCGTCGGAAAATGGGCATGTTGTTCCAGTTCGGCGCTTTGTTTACCGACATGTCGGTATTCGACAACGTAGCGTTTCCGCTACGTGAACACACCGACTTGCCGGACGCGTTGCTGCGCGATCTGGTGCTGATGAAACTGAACGCCGTGGGTTTGCGCGGTGCGCGCGACTTGATGCCGTCCGAGATTTCGGGTGGTATGGCGCGGCGGGTTGCGTTGGCGCGGGCGATCGCGCTCGATCCCGAATTGATGATGTATGACGAGCCGTTTGCCGGATTGGACCCGATTTCGCTGGGCATCACAGCGCAACTGATCCGCACGCTGAATAGCGCGCTGGGTGCCACCACCATCCTGGTTTCGCACGACGTGTCGGAGTCGTTTGCGATTGCCGATTACGTCTATTTCATCGGCGGCGGGGGCATTCTGGCTGAAGGTACGCCGGCTCAGTTGCAGGCGTCCGCGGACCCGAGCGTGCGTCAGTTTATCGATGCGGCGCCCGACGGCCCGTTTAAATTCCATTATCCGGGTGCCGCGCTTGACGCAGATTTCGGCATGGCTTCCGGCGGAGAACCTTCATGATTGCAGCACTGGGCCGCTCGGTGCTCAACGGTATTGGGCGTGCCGGTTATGCCACGCGCATGCTGGCGCGTTTGATCTTGATGGGCTTCGCCATGTTGCGGCGTCCGCGGCAGGTGATCAAACAAATCTTGTTTGTCGGCAATTATTCATTGGTGATCATTGCCGTGTCCGGTTTGTTTGTCGGCTTTGTGCTGGGTTTGCAAGGCTATTACACCCTGAATCGCTACGGCTCCGAGCAGGCGCTGGGTTTGCTGGTGGCGCTTAGCCTGGTGCGCGAGCTGGGGCCGGTGGTTGCCGCCTTGTTGTTTGCCGGGCGGGCCGGCACTTCGCTGACGGCCGAGATCGGTTTGATGAAGGCCGGCGAACAATTGACGGCGATGGAAATGATGGCCATCGATCCGCTGCGTTTTGTCCTGGCGCCGCGGTTTTGGGCGGGCGTGATTTCCATGCCTATCCTGGCTGCGATTTTTAGCGCGGTCGGCGTGATCGGCGGTTATGTGGTCGGGGTGCTGATGATCGGCGTCGATTCCGGCGCGTTCTGGTCGCAGATGCAAGGTGGCGTGGATGTCTGGCAAGACGTCGGCAACGGCGTGATCAAAAGTATCGTGTTCGGCATTGCGGTGACATTTATCGCGTTATACCAAGGTTATGCGGCAAAACCTACCCCGGAAGGCGTGGCGCGCGCGACCACGCGCACTGTCGTATTCGCTTCGCTGGCGGTCCTCGGGCTGGATTTCCTGCTGACCGCGCTGATGTTCAACTGAGGTTTGCGGGACGTGCCGACCGGCCGTCCGCGCCCACAGATTTATGTAGAGAATGACGATGAAAAAGACTGCTCTCGATTTCTGGGTTGGCTTGTTTGTAGTGCTGGGCGCAGCCGCGCTGCTGTTTTTGGCGTTGAAGGCCGGCAATATGAGTTCGCTTTCATTTCAGCCGACCTATGCGGTCAAGCTGAACTTCGACAATATCGGCAGCTTGAAACCGCGGGCCCCGGTTAAAAGCGCGGGCGTGACGGTGGGCCGGGTCAGCAATATCACTTTTAATACCCAGAGCTACCAAGCTGTGGTGACGATAGCGTTGGATAGCCAGTACCCGTTCCCGAAAGATAGTTCGGCACAAATCCTGACTGCGGGCTTACTCGGTGAGCAATATATCGGACTGTTGCCGGGCACCGACACTGAAATGCTAAAGACGGGCGATTCGATTACGATGACTCAGTCGGCTGTCGTCCTGGAAAATTTAATCGGGCAATTCCTCTATAACAAAGCCGCCGACGCAGGCGCATCCAAGGGCGCAGCCGCGGCATCCGTGCCGGCTGCCTCGGGAGCCAAATAAAATGACAAGCCATAAATCTCTCCCGCTCGCCGCCGCGTTTGCCGTCACCCTGCTGACATTGTCAGGGTGTGCCACGGTCACCACGCCGACCCCGGGCGACCCGCTTGAAGGTGCCAACCGCACCGTATTCAAGTTCAATGACGCGGTGGACCGCGCCATTCTCAAACCGGCGGCCCAGGGGTATAACTGGGCTGTGCCGCAAGGCGTGCGCAATAGCGTGACCAATGTGTTCGATAACGTCGGCGACACCTACACCATGGCCAACGACTTGCTGCAAGGCAAGATCGCGGACGGCACCGAGGACCTGATGCGGGTGGTGATCAACACCTTCTTTGGTATCGGCGGCTTGTTCGATGTCGCCAGCCAGGCCGGTTTGCCCAAACACAACCAGGATTTCGGCCTGACCTTGGCTCGCTATGGCGTGCCGCCGGGACCCTATCTGGTTTTTCCGCTGCTTGGCCCAAGCACCTTGCGTGACTCCAGCGATATCGTTGTGACTTATTTTGCCGACCCGATTTCTTATATCAAGCCGGATTGGATCAGCGTCACGTTATATGGTGTGCGTCTGGTGAATACACGAGCCAATTTGCTCGGCGCCTCGGACTTGCTCACCGATGCCGCGCTCGATAAATACTCGTTTGTGCGTAACGCGTATTTACAACGGCGTCAGTCCTTGAGCTCGGGCGAGAGCAACAGTGCGTCATCATTGCCGGTCTATGACGACGAAAGTACGCCCGCGGCGTCCAAAGCGGTACCGGCCGCAGCGGCTTCGGCATCGAATGTCTCTGCCGGCGTCCCAGTACCGCTGGCACCGGCACCGCTCTCAGGCCCGGTCGCAGCCCCTGCCGCGCCGGCGAGCGAGTCGGCTGCGACGGGTGGCGATGGAACTCCGGGCTCGCAAATCCCGCCGCTGGGACATTATTTCCCCGGTCTGCGCCTTAGATAACAGCCGCGCCTGGTGCGCTGCCCGGGATCAGGATCAGGCTCGGACGTAGTAAGGATTCGAAATGAAACTTAGCCTGCCAACTGGCCTCTAAGTTCACGCCCTACACAAAGGACTATAAAGATGAAAAAAGCATTTCTGCTGCCCCTGTTTGTCGCCCTGGCCACCTGCTGTGGCTTGGCGCTGGCGCAAACACCGGCGGCCGCTCCGGACACCTCGACGCCTGACGGTCTGGTCAAATCGATTACCGCCGACGTGATGAACACCATCAAGGCCGACCCGTCGATCCAGAAAGGCGATATCAACAAGATTTCCGCGCTGGTCAACCAAAAGATCTTGCCGTACACCGATTTCCAGCGCACCACGCGCCTGGCAATGGGGCGTAGCTGGTTGACCGCAACCCCGGACCAGCGCAGCCAGGTGGTAGAACAATTCAAGCTGTTGTTGACCCGTACCTATGCCGGCGCGCTGGCCCAGGTTCGGGACCAGCGCGTCGACTACAAGCCTTTGCGTGCCGCCCCCGATGCGACCGACGTGGTGGTTCAATCCCAGATAATCGGCCAAGGCCAGCCGGTGCAGCTCGATTACCGTCTGACCAAGACCGCCGACGGTTGGCGCGTGTATGACATCAACGTATTGGGTGCCTGGCTGGTGCCCGCTTATCAGCAGCAGTTTGCCGAGCAGATCAACCAGCACGGTATCGATGGCCTGATCCAGTTTCTGACACAACGCAACCAGCAACTCGCCAGCGGCAAATAGTTGCCGTGAGTTACCAGAGTCACCATGATGATGTTTGAAACCGGCACCACACTCACGCATGCAACGGCTACCGCGGCTTTCAAGGCCGGGCTTGCCCGTATCGCTGCCGGCGCCACCGAGGTCGATTGCACCGCGCTGGCGCAGTTCGATTCGACGGCGCTGGCGGTGCTGCTGGGCTGGCGTCGCGCCGTAGCGGCGCGTGGCCTGCGTTTGCAAGTGCTCAATCTACCTGCGCAATTGGTCAGCCTGGCCAGTGCGTACGGCATCGCCACGCTGATCGCTACCTCCTCGCATTGACGGCGGCGGCCCTGCGCCGCAGAGCACTACCGGGCCGCCCAAAAGGCGCGCCGGGTAGTCCATGCCGACTTCGCCTATAATCACAGGTTTTCCGATCTTCCCATTTGACCGGCCCATGTCCTTAGCCGGTCAGTAACATGAGGCGCTGCCGATTCGGTAGCGCGCTGCGATGCCAGCCATAGAAATCCGTAATGTCCAGAAGCGCTATAAAGATGTCCACGCGCTCAAGGGTGTCAGCCTGACCATCGAAGAGGGCGAATTTTTCGGCCTATTGGGCCCCAATGGGGCCGGTAAAACCACCTTGATCAGTATTTTGGCCGGGTTGGCCCGCGCCGACCAAGGCAGCATTGCCGTACTTGGTCATGACGTGGTCACTGATTTTCGGGCCGCGCGGCGTTCGCTGGGTATCGTTCCGCAAGAATTGGTATTTGACCCTTTTTTCACGGTACGCGAATCGCTGCGCATCCAGTCCGGTTATTTCGGCCTGAATCGCAATGACGACTGGATCGACGAAGTGATGGCCAACCTCGACCTGACCGAGAAAGCCGACGCCAATATGCGCGCTTTGTCGGGCGGGATGAAGCGCCGTGTGCTGGTGGCCCAGGCATTGGTGCATCGGCCGCCGGTGATCGTGCTGGATGAACCCACCGCCGGGGTCGACGTCGAATTACGCCAGACCCTGTGGAAATTTATCTCGCGCCTCAATCGCGAGGGTCATACCATTGTGCTGACCACTCATTACCTGGAAGAAGCCGAATCCCTGTGCGACCGGCTGGCCATGCTGCGGCGCGGTGAAGTGGTGGCGCTGGATCGCACCAGCACTTTGCTGCGGCGTTTTGCCGGCTTGCAGTTGGCGCTGCGTTTTTCTCAAGGCGTGTTGCCCGCCGGCCTGCGCTCGTTGGCAGCGGACCCCAATAATGTCAATGGCGAGCAGCACAGCCTGAGACTGAATTCTTATGATGACGTCGAACCGATCCTGGCACTGTGCCGCGCAGAGGGTTGCGCCTTTGAAGAAATCGATATCCGCAAGGCCGATCTGGAAGATGTTTTTGTCCAGATCATGAACGGCCCCGAAGTGATTGAGGGGCTCGCATGATCGGCTTCCAGACCCTGTTGTACAAAGAAGTCCTGCGCTTCTGGAAAGTGGCGCTGCAGACCGTGATGGCGCCCGTCATGACCGCGCTGTTGTACCTGCTGATCTTCGGCCATGCCTTTCAAAGCCGGGTCGAGGTCTATCCGGGCGTGGCTTACACCAGCTTTTTGATTCCCGGCCTGGTGATGATGAGCGTGTTGCAAAATGCCTTTTCCAACTCGTCGTCGTCGTTGATCCAGTCGAAGATTACCGGCAACCTGGTGTTTATGTTGCTGCCGCCCTTGTCGCATTGGGAAATTTTCTCGGCGTACACGCTGGCTTCAATGGTGCGCGGGCTGATGGTGGGTTTTGGCGTGTTTGTCGTGACCATCTGGTTTGTGCCGGTGAGCTTTGCCGCGCCGCTCTATATTGTGGCCTTTGCCATACTGGGCTCTGCGATACTGGGCATACTGGGCCTGATCGCCGGTATCTGGGCCGAGAAATTCGATCAATTGGCGGCATTCCAGAGTTTCCTGATCATGCCTTTGACGTTTTTGTCGGGCGTGTTCTACTCGACCCACGCCCTGCCGCCGCTGTGGCGCGAAGTATCTCGCCTGAATCCGTTTTTCTACATGATCGACGGTTTCCGCTACGGTTTTTTCGGCGCCTCGGATATCGATCCGCTAAAAAGCCTGGCGATCGTCGCGAGTTTTGCTGTGGTGCTGACGATTCTGGCGCTGCGCATGCTGGCACGAGGCTACAAATTGCGTCATTAAACCAGGAATCACCATGTTGCCGACCCCCGAACAAATCAAGCAATACATTTCCGCCGGCCTGCCCTGCGAGCACCTCGAGGTCGAAGGCGACGGGCAACATTTTTATGCCACGATCGTCAGCGCCGCGTTCGATGGTCAGCGTTTAATCAAACGCCACCAATTGGTCTATGGCGTGCTGGGCGACCGGATGCGCGAAGAAATTCATGCGCTCAGCATGAAGACGCTGACCCCGGCCGAATGGCAAAACAAGTAAGGTAAGCCGTGCATGTCATCTAGGCAATCGATACAAATTAGTGCAGACCCCAAGGGTGCCGGGAATCCGGCGTTATATAGTGTGTTAGACGCGCGGGTTGCGCAAACCGAGGTTGTGGTAACCGAGGTTGCGGAGACGGCGGCGGAAACGATTGCGGGGCGCAAGGAACTCATGGATAAGCTGGTGATTCAAGGCGGCCGCAAGCTGTCGGGCGAGATCGTCGTTTCGGGCGCAAAAAATGCCGCCTTGCCGATCTTATGTGCGGGTTTGCTCAGTGCCGAGCCGGTGCATTTGCATAACGTGCCCAATTTGCAGGATGTGCGCACGGTACTCAAACTGCTGACCCGGATGGGACTGCGCGCCGAGACCAGCGGTCACAATGTCACCTTGGACGGCAGCCAGGTCAATGACCCGGTCGCGCCGTACGAACTGGTCAAGACCATGCGCGCCTCGATCCTGGTGCTCGGCCCCTTGCTGGCCCGCTTCGGTCATGCCCGGGTCTCGCTGCCCGGCGGCTGCGCCATCGGCGCTCGGCCGGTCGACCAGCATATCAAGGGCCTGCAGGCGATGGGCGCCGAAATTTCGATCGAGCATGGTTATATCGAGGCGCGTGCTACCCGCTTGAAGGGTGCCGTGATTGTGACCGACATGATTACCGTGACCGGCACCGAAAACCTGTTGATGGCCGCCACCCTGGCCGACGGCGAAACGGTTATCGAAAATGCCGCGCGCGAGCCGGAAGTAACCGATCTGGCCAACCTGCTGGTGGCGATGGGCGCCAAAATCGACGGTATCGGTACCGCCCGTCTGGTGATCCAGGGTGTCGACCGCCTGCACGGCGCGACTCACTCGGTGATTGCCGACCGGATCGAAGCCGGCACCTTCCTCTGTGCGGTGGCGGCGGCCGGCGGCGACGTCACCTTGCGCCACGTGATACCGGGCATGCTCGACGCTTTGGTCGAAAAGTTGCGCGAGGCCGGCGTCGAGATTCAGGCCGGCCCCGACTGGATGCGCGTGGCGATGCACCGACGTCCCCTGGCTACCAGTTTTCGCACCTCCGAATATCCTGCTTTCCCGACCGATATGCAGGCCCAGTTCATGGCGCTGAACTCGATTGCGGACGGCACCTCGCAAGCTATCGAAACGATCTTCGAAAATCGCTTTATGCATGTCCAGGAACTGAACCGCCTGGGGGCCAACGTGCTGATCGACGGTAACACCGCATTTGTGCATGGCGTCGAACGCCTGTCGGGCGCGCGTGTAATGGCCACCGATCTGCGCGCTTCGGCCAGTCTGGTGATCGCGGGCCTGGTGGCGGACGGCGAGACGCTGATCGACCGCATCTATCACCTCGACCGCGGCTACGATCGGATGGAAGAAAAGTTGTGTGCGGTCGGGGCTCAAGTGCGCCGGGTGCATGGCGACACCGCCATCAATGAGGGAGATGAGGCATGAGCGCGCTGCACTCCGTGCCGCTGACCCTGGCGCTGTCGAAGGGGCGTATTTTCGAAGAAACCGCGCCGCTGCTGGCCGCGGCCGGGGTGGTCGTGACCGAAGATCCGGAAACCTCGCGTAAGCTGATTTTGTCGACCAGTTCGCCGCAATTGCGGGTGATCGTAGTACGCGCCAGCGATGTGCCGACCTATGTCCAGTACGGTGCCGCGGATTTCGGCGTGGCCGGCAAGGATGTTTTGCTGGAACATGGCGGCGCGGGCTTGTATCAGCCGATCGACCTGAATATCGCGCATTGCCGCATGTCGGTCGCGGTGCAAGCCGGCTTCGACTATGCCCGGGCTGTGCAGCAGGGCGCGCGTTTGCGGGTGGCCACCAAGTATTTGCATTGCGCCCGCGAACACTTTGCCGCCAAGGGGGTGCACGTCGACTTGATCAAGCTGTATGGGTCGATGGAACTGGCGCCGCTGGTCGGCCTGGCCGATGCGATTGTCGATTTGGTCAGTTCGGGCGGCACGCTACGCGCCAACAATCTGGTTGAGGTCGAGGAAATCATGCAGATTTCTTCGCGGCTGATCGTCAACCAGGCGGCGCTCAAACTCAAGCGGCAAGCATTGAAACCGTTTCTTGATGCTTTCGCGCGGGCGGCACAGCTCAATCCAGCCGCCGCGTGACAGCACGGCATCGCCCGCATAAAGCGATGCCGGCTAACTGATGGAATCCAGCATGACTATCCAGATTCGCAAACTCGATTCAAGCAGCGACGACTTCCAGACGGCACTGCGCGCAGTGCTGGCGTTTGAGGCCAGTGAAGACGAAGCGATCGAGCGCTCGGTCGCGGGCATTCTGGCCGAGGTGAAATTGCGCGGCGACACCGCGGTGCTCGAATATACCCAGCGTTTCGACCACCTTGAGGTCAACGCCATGAGTGCGCTTGAATTGCCGCAAGCCGAACTGGAAGCCGCGCTCGAAGGATTGGCGCCGAAACGCCGTGCCGCCCTTGAAGCGGCTGCGGCGCGAGTGCGGGCCTATCACGAGAAGCAGAAAATCGAATGCGGTACCCATAGCTGGCAATACACCGAAGCGGACGGCACCATGCTGGGCCAGAAGGTCACGCCGCTGGACCGGGTTGGCATCTACGTGCCGGGCGGCAAAGCCGCATATCCGTCATCGGTGCTGATGAACGCGATTCCGGCGCGGGTGGCGGGGGTGCGCGAAATCATCATGGTCGTGCCCACGCCCAACGGCGTCAAAAACGAGCTGGTATTGGCTGCCGCCCTGATTGCCGGGGTCGACCGGGTATTCACCATCGGCGGCGCGCAAGCGGTTGCGGCGTTGGCGTTCGGCACCGCCACCATCCCCGCCGTCGACAAAATCGTGGGCCCGGGCAACGCTTATGTGGCAGCGGCCAAGCGGCGCGTGTTCGGCACGGTCGGCATCGACATGATCGCCGGCCCCTCGGAAATCCTGGTGATGTGCGACGGGACTACCGATCCGCGCTGGGTCGCGATGGACCTGTTTTCGCAAGCGGAGCACGACGAACTCGCCCAATCGATTTTGCTGTGCCCCGATGCGGCGTTTATCGCCAGTGTCGAAGCGGCCATCAATGACTTGATCGACAGCATGCCGCGCCAGGAGGTGATTCGCACTTCGCTGCAAAACCGCGGGGCCTTGATCAAAGTGCGCGATATGGAAGAAGCGTGCGCTATCGTCAACGAGATTGCGCCTGAACATCTGGAAATTTCCGCGCTTGAGCCGCATCCGCTGATGCAGAAAATTCGCCATGCCGGAGCGATTTTCCTCGGCCGCTTCAGCAGCGAAAGCCTGGGCGACTACTGCGCCGGCCCAAACCATGTGCTGCCGACCTCGCGCACCGCGCGTTTCTCGTCGCCGCTGGGCGTATATGACTTTATCAAACGCTCCAGCCTGATCGAGGTCAGCGCCGAAGGGGCGCAGACGCTGGGCGAGATCGCCGTCGAACTGGCGTACGGCGAAGGTCTGCAAGCGCATGCACGCAGCGCCGAATTTCGCATGAAATAAGCCCGCGCCACCTAGCCAACCTACTCATCGCAGCCCTTCCATGACCGTCATTCAAACTATTATCCGTCCCGAAGTGCTGGCGATGTCGAGCTATGCGGTCCAAGATGCCGCCGGCATGGTCAAGCTGGATGCGATGGAAAACCCGTTTGGCCTGCCGCCCGAGTTGGCGGCCGAACTGGGCCGGCGGCTCGCCGCGGTGGCGCTCAATCGTTACCCGGCGCCGCGCCCGCAAGCCTTGCTCGACAAGTTGCGCGAGGTGATGCATGTGCCGTCCGGCTGCGAGATTTTATTGGGTAATGGTTCAGATGAACTGATCAGCATGATTGCCACCGCCTGCGCCAAGCCGGGGGCGGCAATCCTGGCGCCGGTGCCGGGTTTTGTGATGTACCAGATGTCGACGGTGCTGGCCAATCTCGAGTTTATCGGCGTGCCGCTGAGCGCCGAGTTGCAGCTCGATATGCCCGCCATGTTGGCGGCGATTGCCACGCAGCGCCCAGCGGTGATCTACCTGGCTTACCCGAATAACCCGACTGGCGCGTTATTCGAGGTCGCTGCGATGGAGCAGATTATCGCGGCCGCGCCGAATGCATTGGTTGTGATCGATGAAGCGTACCAGCCGTTTGCCGAACGTAGCTGGATGCCGCGCGCCGCTGAATTCCCCAATCTGGTGGTAATGCGCACGGTTTCCAAGCTCGGACTGGCCGGAATCCGGCTCGGTTACCTGGCCGGCCGGCCCGAATGGATCGCGGAATTCGACAAAGTGAGGCCGCCGTACAACATTAATGTATTGACCCAGGCCGCGGCCGAATTTCTCCTCGATCAGGTTGCCGTGCTCGACGCTCAAGCCGCGCAGTTGCGGGCTGAACGCGAGCAACTGGCGCAGGCGCTGGCTGTTTTGCCGGGCGTCACGGTGTTCCCCAGTGCGGCTAATTTTCTGCTGGTACGCTTTCCGGACGCGGGCAAAATCTTCGAAGCACTGCTCGCGGCCCGTATCCTGGTGAAAAACGTGAGTAAAATGCACGTATTACTGACGAATTGTTTACGGCTGACGGTCGGTGCGTCCCACGAGAACGCACAACTGCTGGCCGCATTGCGGGCTGCACTCGCTTAAAGCCCGCGCCCCTGACGCGCAGCCATCCATCGCCGCGTCCGGACAGTGCAACAGTGTGCCGTAACAGGCGGCTTGGGTCGACTTGAGCCGACTTGGCGGGTGACACCCGCCGCCGGCAGCAATCCAGCACGCAAGACGTAGCACCGCACCCAATCTATAGACCAGCTTGAGCCACAGGCTCGACACATTGTTCAGGGCAAGAAGATGCGCATCGCGGAAGTCGTTCGCAATACCGGTGAAACCCAGATTCGGGTCAAGCTCAATCTCGATGGCAGCGGTCAGCAAAAGCTGAATACCGGCGTGCCTTTTCTGGACCATATGCTGGACCAGATCGCACGCCATGGCATGATCGACCTTGAAGTCGAGGCGACCGGCGACACCCATATCGACGATCACCATACTGTTGAAGATGTCGGCATTACCCTGGGCCAAGCCATCGCGAAGGCGATTGGCGACAAAAAAGGCATTGTGCGCTACGGTCACTCGTATGTGCCGCTCGACGAAGCATTGACACGTGTCGCGATCGATTTTTCAGGGCGTCCGCTGCTGGAGTTTCATGTGCCGTTTACGCGTG
>JAMFSV010000135.1 GCA_026225455.1 Burkholderiales bacterium
GGCGCTGGCGGCGGGCCGGGTTACAGGCCGGTCAACAGGCCGAGCCACGGACGGGCTCACCGGCCGCCGGGCAGCGAGATCCACCGCCCGCGCAGCTTGCGGCGCGTCGCTGCCGACGCGGAAGGTCGCTACTGCCGTCTTCAAGTGCAGCGCCTGTTCTTCCAGCGATTGCGCCGCAGCCGAGGCCTGCTCGACCAGGGCGGCATTTTGCTGCGTGACCTCGTCCATCTGCGTCACCGCAATATTCACCTGGTCGATCCCGGTGCTCTGCTCGGCCGCCGCCGCTGCGATTTCCTGCACGATACCGGTCACGCGGGCAATCGCATCCTGCGCTTCTTGCATCGTCGAACCGGCACGTTCCACCAGTTCCGAACCGGTGCCGACCTTGCTCACCGAGGTCTGTATCAGTTCGCGGATTTCCTTGGCGGCCGTGGCGCTGCGTTGAGCCAGCGTACGCACCTCGCTGGCAACCACGGCAAAACCGCGCCCTTGCTCACCCGCACGGGCCGCTTCAACCGCCGCGTTCAAGGCCAGAATATTGGTCTGGAACGCGATGCCTTCGATCACCGAAATAATCTCGACCATCTTGTTCGACTCGCCCGAGATATCGCGCATGGTGGTCACTACTTCACCCACCATATCGCCACCGCGATTGGTGATCTGCGCCGCGGTACTGGCCAGGCTACTGGCCTGTTTTGCATTTTCCGCGGTCTGGCGCACCATCGAGGTAATTTCCGCCATGCTCGACGCGGTCTCCTCCAGCGAGGCGGCCTGTTGTTCAGTGCGCTGCGACAAATCGGTATTGCCGCCGGCAATTTCCTTGGCGGCGGTCGCGACGTTATCGGCCGAGACCTTGATCTCGCCGATGGTACGGATCAAGGCTTCACGCATCCGTTTCATCGCATAGATCAAGCTGTCCTGGTCGCCTGAACGGGTCTCGATGTCGGCGCTGAGATCACCGCCGGCAATCCGGGTTGCGACCTTGACCGCATATCCAGGGTCGCCGCCGATAGCGCGCTGGATACTCCGCGTCGAATACACGGCCAACACCAGCAGCACGGTCCCAAATACCAGCAACAACAAAATCGCCTGCCACAGGGTACTCATAAATGCCGCGTTGATATCGTCCATGTAAAGACCGGTTACGATATACCAATCCCATGCCTCAACGCGCTGCACAAAAGCTTCTTTCGCCACCGACTCGGTGCTGCCCACATGCGGCCAGACATAGTCGACAAAACCGCCGCCAGGCAGATTGCCGGTACGCACAATATCGTCATATAAATGATTGCCCGCGGCGTCGGTCGAGCCCTTCATATTGCGCCCCGTCAGTTCCGGCTTGATCGGATGCATCACATAGGTTTCTTCGGAGCTATTCACCGAAAAATAGCCATCCTTGCCGTAACGCATGCCCCTGAGGCGATCCAACGCCTGCTTCTGCGCGTCTTCTTTAGTCATGGCTCCGCTGCCGGCCAGCGCTTCATATTGCTTGACCACACTCAGGGCCAGGGCGCTGGTGTTTTTCAAATCGTTGCGGCGTTCCTCAAGACGAATGCTGCGTGCCTCGAAAGCACTGTAAAACGCAAAGAGAAATAACGCGATCAGGCTGATAACCAGCGGCAACCAGAGTTTTTGTGTAAAAGAAAGTTTATTCATGGAGCAGGTCTCTGGAAATCGCAGCAAAGCGAAGTGTGTGACAGCATGACGACGGTATCTCCAATCGAGCGATGCACAGCTAGTGTCCTGAGTTGGAAGTTCCTTGATAAATGAAATCGTCCAAATGGTCGTTCCCCAAAAGGGACTTCCTCCGGGGCGCACGCAAGGAGTGAGGAGGCGCAATAGCCTTTGCTATTGCAACGAC
>JAMFSV010000136.1 GCA_026225455.1 Burkholderiales bacterium
ATGGAAATGTACGAATCGGGTGAGCTGCAGACCCTGTTTACCGCCGTCTAAGTCGCTGATGACCTCCGGCAGCCCCAAGCCGCGCCGCCTGATCGTCGCCATTACCGGCGCATCGGGCGCGGTGTACGGGGTGCGCCTGTTGCACATGCTGCGTCTTAACGGCTGCGTGGAAAGCCATTTGCTGGTTTCCCCATCCGCGTGGCTGACGCTGCAGCAGGAGCTTGGGCTGGAACGCGATGCGGTGCACGCGCTGGCGGACGTGGTGCATAACGTGCGCGACGTCGGGGCCAGCATCGCCAGCGGATCGTTTGCCACCGACGGGATGATCATCGCACCCTGCTCGATGAAAACGCTGGCAGCGGTCGCGCACGGCTTTGCCGACAACCTGATCTCACGTGCTGCCGACGTGGCGCTCAAAGAGCGCCGCAGGCTGGTTCTATTGGTCCGAGAAACCCCTCTTAATCTAGCCCATCTGCGCAATATGACTGCTGTCACCGAAATGGGCGGGGTGATTTTTCCGCCGGTGCCGGCGTTTTACACGCTACCGGCCTCGATCGCCGAGATGGTCGACCATACCGCCGGCCGGGTGCTGGATTTGTTCGATTTGGCCCCCGCCGATGCCCCAAAATGGCAAGGTTTGCGCGAAACGCCGCAATAACTTGTTTTAATTGACTTATTTTCCGGCCGATTCGGGTAGTTCCGCCGTATTGACACTCAGCCCGAGTAAATATTTGCAAAAACTCGAACTGGCGCCACTAAAAGGGCTTGACCGACGTTCAAATTAGCCGTATAAAGTCGTAGCAGGATTTTCAAGCGGCGAGTATTTGTCCATTCGCAGTCGCCCATCAACGGTACTCCGGTTGTCATATTCACCCTTCCTTGATTCCGTGCACAACGAGCTTCGGCTCACTTCAATTTTTATTTTAGGAAAGTAATATGGAAACCGGCACCGTCAAATGGTTTAACGATGCAAAAGGCTTTGGCTTCATTACCCCCGACGGCGGCGGTGAAGATCTGTTCGCCCACTTCTCGGAAATTCGCGCAGACGGCTTCAAGACGCTGCAAGAAAACCAGAAGGTCAGCTTCGAAGTGAAGAATGGCCCGAAGGGTAAGCAAGCAGCTAACATCAAGCCGCTGTAAGGTTTGTTGAAAGCTTCGGACCGCTGCAAAGTGGTCCGGCTTATAAAAAACCCCGCGCTGCGGGGTTTTTTTTCGTCTGCCGTTTACCTTCCCACACCGCCAGCCCTCCGGCTCAAGGCGTCATAGTCAGGTGAACAGACGCTGCGCGTGTATCCCCAGCCCTTTTGCCACACTGGCCAGCGGATCGCCAAACACCGGCTCGGCTGCCGGAAATGCACCGGCGATCGCATCGGACAAGAACTTCAAGCCGGTGGTGCCGCCGGTAAAATAAATGGCCGCCACCTGGTCCGGCGATACCCCTGCCATCAGGGCGGTTTCACGGGCCGCTTGAGCAATCCGCGATTTTTCTTCCTGACCGGCTTCGATCAGTTGCTGCTCGCTGAACGCCAGCCGCAACGCCTCTTCCACCTGCTCCAGATCGATCACGGTGTCGCCACCCGCCGCGACCGCGATCTTCGCCTGCTCGGCCTGTCCCATCAGCACGTGGCCCAGCCTGCGCTCAATCACGCGCATCAGGCGCGCATGATGCTGCGGATCGGTATATAGATGCTTGATCAGTTTGAATTCGCCAAAGCGCCGCGGCGAATACACGCTGTTGATCAAGTGCCAGGTCGACAAATCGAAATACACGCGACTGGGAACCTCGCGGCCTTCCGGAGCGATACTCTGATAACCGAGTTCGCGCATGATGCTGGTCAGCTCAACCCGCTTGTCGAAATCGGTGCCGGCCACATGAACCCCATGATGCGCCAGCACGTCGTCTTTCCGCTCGAGCTTGGCGGCCCGCTGCGGCCCCACCCTGACCAGGGAAAAGTCCGAGGTGCCGCCGCCGATATCCGCCACCAGCACCAGGCGCTCGTCTTGCAGCCGCGATTCATAATCGAAGGCTGCCGCAATCGGCTCGTACTGAAAATGGATCTCGCTGAAGCCGACCGCGTGAGCCGCCGCCTGCAACTGGTTTTGCGCCATCCGGTCGGCATGCTCGTCGTCATCGACAAAAAACACCGGGCGCCCCAGTACCGTGCGCGTCAGCGAGCATTGCGCCGAGGTTTCGGCCTGTTGCTTGAGATGTTGCAAAAACAGCGTGATGACGTCGACGAAGCGGATTGCGCTACCGTCGCCGATATCCGTGGTCTGTTCCGCCAGCGACGAACCGAGAATGCTTTTCATCGAGCGCATCAGGCGCCCGTCATAGCCATCGATATAAGCTTGGACCGCGGCGCGGCCGAATTCGCGCCGGCCTTCGTCGACGTTAAAAAAGACCGCCGTCGGCAAGGTCGCAAAAGTCCCTTCGACGTTGGCCAGCCGCACCGCGGTACCTGGCAGCGCAACCGCCGAATTCGAAGTGCCAAAATCAATAGCGCAGTAAGTCATGTCATCCAATTAAAAACAGGTGCCCGCCACGACAAGTCGCAGCGGTGCCTTGGCGGCCACTCACTGCGCTACGTCATCTTGCCGTCGCCGGGATTAGACAGTTTTGCCCCACTCGCCCGCAAAGGCGATGTCACCCAACGCCAACCGGCCGCGCGGCGCTTGTTCGCGCTCACGCAGCGTATCGTTGAGTTGCTGCACATCGCCATGATGGCCGATGGCGATCATGGCGATGATCTCGACCTCAGCCGGGACCTGAAACGCTACGCGCAACAGCGCCGGATCGAAGCCCCCCATCTGGTGGGCTGCGAGTCCAAGCGCATGAGCTTGCAACGTCAGCGAGAACGCCGCGGCACCGGTGTCGTACCAGGCCGTGCGGTTAGGCTCGCCCCGGCTATTTACGGTACTGGCGCAGGCCGCGATCAATACCGGGCAGCCGCGCACCCAATCCTGATTGAAGGGTACCAAGGTCGCGAAGGCTCGATCATACGCGTTTGCGTCCAGGAAGCGATCCCACACCAAAAAACGCCAGGGCTGGATATTAGACGACGAAGGGGCCCAGCGGGCGGCTTCCAGGATGGAATTTAACTGTTCGGCAGTGACGGCTTGCGCGGAAAAGGCGCGCGGACTCCAGCGGCCGGCCAGCAAAGGATCGATCGGATGGATTGTCGGGGCAGGTTTGGCGCTCATGAGTGTTCCATAATAAAAGAGCCGGCACGATAGCCGGCAAGGTAGGGGATATAAGGAGTTTCACCAGCGGCCTCAAGCATGATGTGAGTCGCGGCGCTGATCTGACGGCTAGGCAGCCGTCAGACCTGGGGCTCGAAATGGGGCTGCGGCTCGGTCAGCTCTATGGCGCATCTGCGGCGCAAATGAAATGCCGCGTTAGCATACTACCAGTCCAGCCCGATTCGAGCCTGACGGCGCGGCAAAAGGCCGCGCAAGGCCCGCTCCACGGGCCGCACAGGGGGGGGCTGGCGCATGAGACCGACGCATGAGACCGACGCATTGGACCCACACATGAAACCGGCCTAGACAGGGGTGCGCCCGGCCGGCATCGAGCACGCTATCCGGCGGCTACCTCAAGACGCTGCGACGCCGGTCCGCGATGAATGCGCAACACGATCACCGCGGCGATCAAACACAAACCGCCCGAAATCATCGATGCCAGGGTGTAGTTGCCCAAGCTGGAACGCATCATCCCGGCGCCCAGCACGGCGGTGGCGGCGCCCAGTTGATGCCCGGCGACAATCCAGCCGAAGACCACCGGCGCCGCCTTCGCCCCAAACACGTCATTGGCCAAGCGTACCGTAGGCGGCACCGTGGCAATCCAGTCCAGCCCATAAAATAAGGCAAACACCGGCAAACCGAAAAAATCGAAGCCGAAAGCGTAAGGCAGGTAAATCAGCGACAAGCCGCGCAAACCGTAGTACCAGAACAACAAAACCCGGCTATTAAAGCGATCCGACAACCAGCCCGACAAGGTGGTGCCGAATAAATCGAGCACCCCCATGGCCGCCAACATGCTGGCGCCATGTACTTCGGTCATGCCGTGATCGGCGCACATCGCAATAAAGTGCGTGCCGATATAGCCGTTGGTACTCGCACCGCAGATAAAAAAGCTGAAAAACAGCAACCAGAAGTCGCGCCTGCGCGCCGCCTGGAACAAGGTGGAAAAAGCAATGGTGATCGGGTTGCCGCTGGGCGCCGGGTCCGTCAACGGCGCATCGGGATGTGCGCCGATCGGCCGCAGTTGCATCTGCGCCGGGGATTCCGGCATCAAGA
>JAMFSV010000137.1 GCA_026225455.1 Burkholderiales bacterium
ATGCCACCGACGAAATCGCCCAGCAAATGGGCATACAACCGAATACCGCCTTGCTGCTGGTCACCCGAATCGCCTATACCGCGGACCAACGCGCCATCGAGCTGACAGATACCTACTGCCGGAACGATTTCTACGATTTTGTTGCAGAGCTCCGTAAATAAATGCGCCACTCTTTAACCGGCAACATCCTCACGACCGACGGCTGGGTCAGCGGCAGGCTTGAGACCGATCAAGGCCGCATCACCCAGATTATCGGCAACCCGGTCGACCCGCTGCACAACGATGACCCCTATATTTTGCCGGGCTTTATCGACTTGCATGTGCATGGCGGCGGCGGCGCCGACGTGATGGACGGCGGTGAGGCGGTCGAAACCATGACCCGGCTGCATGCCCGCTACGGCACCACCAGTCTGCTTGCGACCACCATGACCGCGCCCCATGACGAACTGGTCAAGATCCTGACAGGATTGGGTCAGGCAGCGCAGGCCCGGGCCGGCGGCTGCGCCCGGATGCTCGGCGTGCATCTGGACGGGCCCTATATCAATCCGCATAAACTGGGCGCCCAACCGGATGCGACCGCGCTGGCGATACTCGATGAAGTGTTGCAATACTTGGCGCTGGCTCCGATTCGCGTAGTCACCTTGGCCCCGGAGATGTATGGTCATGTGGCGATCATCCAGGCCTTGGCCGCGCGCAATATCCGGGTGCAGCTCGGTCATACGCTGGGTTCGTACGACGATGCCGTGAATGCGATGAAACATGGCGCATGCGGCTTCACTCATTTGTTTAATGCCATGTCGCCGTTGCACCATCGCGATCCCGGCATGGTCGGCGCGGCGCTGGCCCATGCCGCCTACGCCGAGATCATTCCCGATCTGAAGCATGTCCATCCCGGCGCGATACGCGCCGCCATGCGCGCCATCCCCCGCCTGTATGTCGTCACCGACAGCACGGCTGCGGCAGGCATGCCGGACGGCGAATATCACCTGGGCAGCCAGAAGGTCACCAAATGCCTGGGTGGAGTCCGTCTGGCCGACGGCACCTTGGCAGGCAGCACTCTGACCATGGATCAGGCGCTGCGCAACCTGGTTTCGTTGGGACTGCCGATCGCCGACGTGTCGAACCGGCTGTCGCGTTATGCCGCCGATTACCTGGGAATCCATGATCGCGGCCGGATCGCGCGCGATGCCTGGGCCGACCTGGTGGTATTCGATCGCGAGCTGCAATTGACGGAAACCTATATCGAAGGAGAATCGCTTGTCGAATATGCTTAACGAGGCGCTCTCGTCGCCGGAAGTCGTCACGGCGCAATTGGCCGACAACGCCCATCTTGCCGCCCTCGCGGAAAAACTCGCGCGTCAGCGTCCTCATGTCGCATTGACGGTGGCGCGCGGCAGTTCCGATCATGCCGCGAGTTATTTTGCCAGCCTCGCCATGAGCCGGCTCGGGGTGCCGGTGGCGTCGCTGCCGATGTCGGTCGCCACCTTGCAACAAGCGCCCTTGCAGGTCAAAGGCGAATTGGCACTGGCCTTTTCGCAGTCCGGCCGCAGCCCCGACCTGGTCGGTACCATGACGGCCTTGCGCGCCGCCGGCGCCCGTACCGTGTCGCTGGTGAACGCACCCGATTCGCCCTTGGCCGCTGCCTGCGAATGGAATTTGCCGTTACGCGCGGGGCCCGAACTCAGCGTGGCGGCAACCAAAAGCTATATCGCCATGCTCTCTTTGTCGGCGCAATTGGTGGCCCTGTGGCAAGGCGACGACAGTTTGTCCCACGCCCTCAATCAACTGCCCCAGGCCTTGCATCAGGCCGGCCGGCTCGATTGGTCGCCCGCCGTGGAACAACTGCGTGAGGTCAAGCGCATGCTGGTGATAGGCCGTGGCGCGGGCCTCGCGATTGCCCAGGAAGCCGCGCTGAAACTCAAGGAAACCTCAGGAATTCAGGCGGAAGCTTTTTCCAGTGCCGAAGTCCGGCATGGTCCGATGGAGTTGATCGACCGCGACTATCCCTTGCTGGTGTTCGCCCCGCGCGGCCCGGAACAAGCCGGCTTGATCCAGTTCGCCCGCGACATGCAGGAGCGTGGCGCACGTGTGTTGCTGGCCGCTCCGCCCGAGGTCGAGCACGCCACTTTGCCTTTGTGCAACACGGCAGACCCGGCCCTGGATCCGATCGCCGCCATCCTGACCTTTTATGTGATGGCCGCGTGCCTGGCAACCGTGCGTGGGCGCAACCCCGATACCCCGCGGCATTTGAGTAAAGTGACGGAAACCCATTAAGCGATTGATACCCTTTAAGTAATTGACGGCAATTGATTCATTTCGAGTCCTGATTATTTTTCGATCGACCGCTATAGCCTCGAATCGGTAGCGCTGGAGCCTTTGAATGACTAGCTTAAACAACGATTTTGTCCTGTTGGCGCCGCTTACCGGGCCGATGGTGCCGCTGGCCGCGATACCCGATCCGGTGTTTTCGAGTGCCATGCTCGGCGACGGAATCGGCATCGACCCGCTGACCACACAACTGGTCGCGCCCTGCGACGGCAGCGTCAGTCATCTGGCGCGCACCGGGCATGCGCTCACGCTCACCAGCCTCCAGGGCGCGGAAATTCTGCTGCACCTCGGCATCGATACGGTGGAATTGAAGGGCCAGGGTTTTACCCCGAAAGTACAACAAGGCGACACCGTGCGGGCCGGCGATATCCTGATCGAATTCGATCTCGATTATGTCGCCACCCATGCGCGCAGCCTGGTCTCGGTGATGGCGATTACCAATGGCGACGCCTTCACCATTATCGAGCGCGCGGGCGCCGGTATGCTCACAGCGGGACAAAGTCCCTTGCTGACCTTGCGCGCGACGGGCGCGGCCCTGCCCACAACCAGGCCGGCCGCGGCTCCCGCCACGGCGGCTGCGGCCACGGCAAGTTTCAGCGCGACGCTTACGCTATCGCACCCGGGCGGGCTGCATGCGCGACCGGCCGGCCGCGCGCGCGAAGCCATCCGCGGCCTCAAGGCACAAGTGGAAATCCGTTACGCCGGACGCCGTGCCGCGATCGACAGTGTCTTGGGTTTGCTTACGCTGGGCGCGGGTGAAGGCGCTTCGGTCGAAATCGTGGCACAGGGCGAAGATGCCCGCGCCGCGCTCGATGCCGTGGTGGCTGAATTGGAGCGGGTAGCACCCGGTGAAATCGAAGCGGGCGCGGCCGCGAGTTCCACCGCAGCCTCAACCCATTCAAGCTCTCGCCCAGCGCTCGCCGCGGCACACTCCCAAGCAAACACCGAGCCTTCGAGCCCAGCCGATACCCTGACGGGCGTCTGTGCAGGTCCCGGCATCGGGGTAGGCAAACTGGTGTTTTGGGGCAACGATGAGATCGCCCCGCCCGAATCCGCAAGCGGTACGATCGAGCAGGAACATGCTCGCCTCAACCAGGCGCTCGCACAAGTCGATGCCGATTTGCATCGCACCGTCGACGCGGCATCGCAGCGCGGTGCGGCAGGCGAAGTCGGGATTTTCACCGTACACCGCCTGATGCTGGAAGACTCGGTGCTGCTCGAAGCCGCGCGCGACCTGATCGGTCGCGGCAAAAGCGCCGGTTATGCCTGGCGTGAAACCATTCATGCCCAGGTTGCGGTGCTCGCCGGCGTCGGTGATGCGTTGCTGGCCGAACGTACCAGCGATCTGCGCGATCTGGAAAAACGCGTGCTGCGCGCGCTGGGACACGGCGGCGCACAACGCCGCGAGCTGCCTGCCGAAGCCGTGCTCGCCGCCGACGAATTTACCCCTTCGGACTTCTCCGAACTGGACCAAAGCCGCGTCACCGCATTGGTCATGGCACGCGGCGGCGCCACCTCGCACGCCGCCATCATTGCCCGCCAGTTGGGCATTCCCGCCCTGGTCGCCGTGGGCGATGCCGTGCTGAAATTGGTCGAAGGCAGCACCGTCATCGTCGATGCGAGCACCTGCCGGCTGGCCTACGCCCCCGATGCAGCCGCACTGGATGCCGCCCGGGCCGAACGCCGCCGCCTCGACGAGTTGCGGGCCTTCAATCGGCAAACGTCGCAATTGGCCGCCACCACCCAGGACGGGCGCGCCATCGAAGTGGCGGCAAATATCGCCACCCTGGCCGACGCCAGTACGGCCGTCGAGAATGGTGCCGATGCCGTCGGCCTGTTGCGCACCGAGTTACTGTTTATCCACCGCACGCAGGCGCCGAGCGTGGCGGAACACACCCAAAGCTATCAGACCATCACGGACGCCCTGGCAGGACGGACCGCGATTATCCGCACCCTCGATGTCGGCGGCGACAAAGAGGTCGATTACCTTACCCTGCCGCCGGAACCCAACCCTGCACTGGGCCTGCGCGGAATCCGCCTGGCCCGGATTCACCCCAACCTGCTCGACGATCAATTGCGCGGCCTGCTGGCCGTCAAACCCTTCGGCCGGGTACGGATTTTGTTGCCGATGGTGACCGATGTCGGCGAATTGATCGGCCTGCGCGCGCGCATCGATCAAATGGCTCAGGAAGCCGGACGCACCTCGGCCATCGAAGTCGGCGTGATGATCGAAGTCCCGTCCGCCGCGTTGCTGGCGGACCAATTGGCCCAGCATGCCGATTTTCTTTCGATCGGCACCAACGACCTGACTCAATACACCCTCGCTATCGACCGTTGCCAGCCCGAATTGGCCGCGTTGGCGGACGGCCTGCATCCGGCCGTCCTGCGACTGATCGCCATGACGGCCGCCGGAGCCGAAAAGCACGGCAAATGGCTGGGCGTATGCGGGGCTCTGGCGGGAGATCCGCTGGCCGTACCGTTGTTGGTCGGGCTCGGGGTAACCGAGCTCTCGGTGGATCCGGTCTCGGTGCCAGGCATCAAGGCCCGGGTCCGTAATTTGGATTATCAACTGTGTCGCCAACGTGCCCAGGAAATCCTGGCACTGGAATCGGCGCAGGCGGTAAGAGCAGCAAGCCGCGAAACCTGGCCGTTGGATTAAGCATGCGCATTTTCGATGCGCATGCTTAGCCGTCTCTTGACGACCGCAATCGCACTCAAACTACATCATAAAAACTCAATGACAAGCAACATCTGGAGGGTTTCATGGACTTGAATCCATTTGCAAAAATGCAGCGCCTAGGCAGAGCATTGATGCTGCCGATTGCAGTGCTGCCGGTGGCAGGGCTTTTGTTGCGACTCGGTCAGCCCGACGTGTTAAACATCAAGATGGTGGCCAATGCCGGCGATGCGATTTTTTCGAATCTGGCTTTGCTGTTTGCCATCGGTGTGGCGGTAGGTTTTGCGAAAGACAATAACGGCGTTGCGGCGCTGGCAGGTGCAATCGGTTATCTGGTCGAAATCGCCGTGATGAAAACCATCGACGACAAGCTCAATATGGGCGTGCTGTCCGGGATTATCGCGGGGATGGTGGCGGGTGGTCTATACAACCGCTACAAAGATATCAAGCTGCCCGACTACCTCGCTTTCTTCGGAGGTAAGCGCTTTGTGCCGATTGTCACGGGCGTGGTCTGTCTCTTCCTCGGCATCTTGTTCGGCTATGGCTGGCAACCGATCCAGAGCGCCATCGACGTAGCCGGAACCTGGATGACGACGGCGGGCGCGCTCGGCGTATTCATTTTTGGGGTATTGAACCGCTTGCTGCTGGTGACCGGGCTGCATCACGTCATCAACTCGCTCGCCTGGTTCGTGTTCGGCAGCTATACGCCGGCTGGCGGCGTCGCAGTAACCGGCGACTTGCATCGTTTCTTCGCCGGCGACCCCACCGCGGGCGGCTTTATGACGGGCTTCTTCCCGGTCATGATGTTCGGCCTGCCGGCAGCCTGTCTGGCGATGTATCACGAAGCCCCCAAAGAACGCCGGGCCATGGTCGGCGGCCTGTTGTTTTCGATGGCGCTGACGTCCTTCCTTACGGGCGTGACCGAGCCGATCGAATTCACCTTTATGTTCCTGGCCCCGGCACTGTATGCGATTCATGCCGTGCTGACAGGGTTGTCGCTGGCGATCTGTCAGGCATTGGGCATTCATCTCGGCTTTACTTTCTCGGCTGGCGCAATCGACTATGTGTTGTCGTACGGCTTGTCGACCAAAGGCTGGCTGGCCTTGCCCGTTGGCGCGGCGTATGCCGTGGTGTATTACGGCCTGTTCCGCTTCTTCATCCGCAAGTTCAATATGGCAACCCCGGGCCGCGGGCCGCTGACGACGGAAGTCGAAGCAGCCGATGCCGCAAGCACGGGCGGCGCTGTACCGGCCTTTGCCAAAGCTGCCGGCGGTTCGCGGGCGCAGAACTATATTGCGGCATTGGGCGGCGCCGGCAACCTGACCTTGGTTGATGCCTGCACCACACGTTTGCGTCTTTCAGTGGTCGATATGAACCATATTTCCGAAAGCGCATTAAAAACCGCCGGTGCCTTGGGTGTGATCAAGCAGGGCGCGACCACGCTCCAAGTGATTATCGGCCCGCAAGCCGACATGATCGCCGATGAAATGCGCACGGTAATCAGCGGCGCGCCCGCTCACGCCGCGGCGTCTGCCGCCCAATACACGGGCGCGGCAGGTCCGCTGGACCCGAATCCGGCGCGCTGGGTCGCGGTGTTTGGCGGCGCAACCAATATCGCCACCCTGGATGCCGTGGCCGGTACGCGGCTGCGCGTGGTGGTGCGCGATCCGTCTGCCGTGGATCGCCAACGTCTGTCGGAGTTGAGCGTCGCCTGGGTTTCCAATGACACTTTCCATATAACCTGTGGCGACGCTGCCCCCCGTTATGCGCAAGTGATCTCGGACACCCTGGCCGATATCAGCGGTGGCGCACTGCCTGCCTGATAAGGTTTGAGCAGGTGTGGTACCCGTGAAAGGGAGTCATCCAACGATGACTCCCTTTTTTATGCATGAATCGGTGACGCCGAGCGCGGATGATTTTCGTCTTTCGCTTGAAACTGAAAGCGCCGGCCAAGGGTGTTTCTGTGCCGCGGGGTAGGCCATTATTGCAGCACACTTACTGCAGCAAACTTATTGCGGCAAACTTATTGCGGCAAACTTAACGCCTTCGAGGAAAATCGCATGAAAGCCATTGCCTATATGAAAGCCGGTCCGATTACCGAGGCAGAGTCGTTAATCGATCTCGAGTTGCCGGACCCCAGTGCGCAAGAGCGCGACCTGATTGTCGAAGTCCGGGCCATTTCAGTCAATCCGGTGGATGTCAAAATCCGCGCCGGTGTCGCCCCCGCTGATGGAGCCGCCAAGGTTTTAGGCTGGGATGCAGCCGGCATTGTGCGCAGCACCGGGCCGGGCGTCAGCTTGTTCAAGCCGGGCGACCGGGTCTGGTATGCCGGCTCACTCACGCGTCCAGGCACCAACAGCGAACTGCATGCGGTGGACGAGCGCATTGTCGGGCAGATGCCCGCACAGATCGGTTTCGCCGAAGCCGCAGCCTTGCCGCTGACCTCGATCACGGCCTGGGAATTATTGTTCGACCGCTTGCAGATAACCCAGGATAGCCGCGCCACCCTGTTGGTGATCGGCGCAGCCGGCGGGGTCGGCTCGATCCTGGTGCAACTGGCGCGTCAACTTACC
>JAMFSV010000019.1 GCA_026225455.1 Burkholderiales bacterium
AGGTGTTGCCGCTGCTGAATTTGACCAGCGAGGTTGAGCCCGAGGCATGGTTCACATAAGCGATACCGGCATCGATCAAACCGTATAGCGTGACACTGCTTTGAGCGAAAGCGACAGGTGTGGCGAGGGTTGCGACGGCGGCTGCGAGATAAGTCAGTTTTTTCATTGTGGTGTGCCTTGTGGTTCTAAAAATTGCCTGCCTGCCGACACTAAATCACCGGCCGGACTCGGCGTACTATCGATACGATTCGAATTAAAGTTTGACCGATAATACCTGTCGCGGATTTGGGTTTTAATGATGATAAATGGAATCCATATGCGATTTTTCTGGTTTTGCTGAACGGCAATTTATGCCATGCGACGGCGCTTGAGAGCGGCGCTATCACGGCTTGCGCGGTGCCCGGCGGGGCGGCGCCGGAACAGCGCAAGCCCGGCCCCGTCCGAGATCGGGGGCTGTCGAGGCGCTTGAAGCCGATGCGGTTTGTTGTCTATTTGCTACGTATACCCGCGGCGCGGCGCCAGAGGCGGGCGGAGCACAGGTCTTGATGAAAGGGCAATGAAAGGACGAGGAAAGCGAGAGCGGCGGCAGCTTGTTCGGCTGCCGCGCGAGATCGATACGAGATGCGGCCCGGTATGTAGCTTATTCCGCGCTGGGCAAATGCAGGTACATCGATTGAATTCCGACGCGGCCGGGGCCGGTAAAACGATTCACAATAAAATTCATGCCGGCGCCGAAAAAACCGCTGGTCAGGCGGTCGACCACGGTTTCCATTCTGACTCCGGGGTCTTTGTATAACCAGCCGCCCGGTTCGATGTCGATCGATTCGCCGGCGGCCAATACCTTCTCGAAAACATTGCCGTAACCGTGCAGCCACAGCACACCGTCGCCGCTTGAGCCATGAAATTTGTCGATAAAAAAGCCGCTTTGCCCAAACAGCATATTGGACACGCCGCGCACCCGTTCGAAGGTGTAATCGATATTGCCGGTGGCCGCGAGGAACTGATGTTCCCGCACGTGAATCTCTTGCCCGTGATTGAGATGAAGCGGCACGATATGGCCGGCGCCGTCGCGGCTAAAAGCGATTACGCCATCGCCGCTGGCTTCCGTCACAAACACCTGCATCCCGGCCATCATCCGCTTCAACATGCCTTTCATGGCTTTCAGGCCGATCCGGACTTGCGGATGTTTCCACAACAAGATGTGGTGCTCGAAATAAACCGATTGCTGCGATACGTCCACCGACAATACGGGCACCAGTTCGCCGTCAACGTGGTAGGTCACCCCGCCGAAAGTTTCGGCGGTGGCTTGAGTGGGCATCAGGCGTGGCAGGTCTTTCATCATGGCTCCTCATGGCTTTTTTAAGGCAGGCAACGCCGGAACCCGAGGGGCGAGGCTCAGACGCGCCAGCCGGTTTCGACGAAAATCCGGCACAGGGCTTCCATGCCGATCCGGTCTTGTTCATCAAAGCGCGCCACGGAGGGGCTGTCGACATCCCACACGCCGATCAGCGTACCGTCTTGCGCGATCAGCGGCACCACGATTTCCGACTGCGAAGCCGCATCGCAAGCAATATGCCCCGCGAATTGATGGACGTCGAGTACCACCTGCGTGGTGCGGCTCTGGGCGGCCGTGCCGCACACACCTCGGCCCAGGGCAATCCGCACGCAAGCAGGTTTGCCCTGGAACGGACCGACGACCAATTCCCGGCCGTCGAATAGATAAAAACCGGCCCAGTTCAGATCCGGCAGCGCGTGAAACACCAGCGCGGCGAAATTGGCGGCGTTGGCGATATTGTCGGATTCTTCAGCCAGCAAGCCTTGGGCCTGCGCTGCGAGTTCAGTGTAAAGCTCGGCCTTG
>JAMFSV010000138.1 GCA_026225455.1 Burkholderiales bacterium
GGGCAAGCCGGTCAAGATGTCGTAATTGGCGCGCTGAGCCAGTTCTTCTTCGTAGCGAATTCGATCGGAGATATCGGTCTGGATCCCGACATAATGGGTCAAGCCGCCATCCTCATCGTGTACCGGGGCAATTCTCAAGCTGTTCCAGAAGGTGCTGCCGTCCTTGCGGTAGTTCTTCAGGATGATTTGTGTCGGCCGTTGCTCGCGCAATGCCGCGCGGATTTCAACCAGCGCCGTCTCGTCGGTTTCGGGCCCTTGCAAGAAGCGGCAATTATGTCCTATCACTTCATCCGCACTGTAGCCCGTGGTTCTCTCGAAGCCTGGATTGGCATATACAATCGGGTAGTCGTGGCTGATTGCGTCGACCATCAAAATGCCGTCCAGCGTGGCGTCGACGGCATGTTGACGCAGGCGCAATGCTTGTTCCGCCAGAAAGCGGTCGCTCACATCCTGAATCACGCCGTTAAAACGTACCGGTTGCTGGTTTTCATCGACTACCACCGAGCCGCGGCTTTCCACGTAGATGGTTTTCCCATCGGGCCGGATCACCCGGTAGTGTAGATGGAAGGTGGTGCGATTGAGCGCGGCTTCGGTGCGCGCCCGGCTCCATTTCTGTCTATCGTTGGGATGCACCATCTTCATGTAGGCCTGGCGCGACACCACGCGCTGGTCGATGGCGAAACCCAGGATGGCGGCCGCCCGTTCGGAGAGGATGAATTCGTCGGTCTGATGGTCGAAATGCCAATCGCCCATCTTGGCCAGCAACTGGGAAGCCAATAATTGATTACGCGTGGCCACCAGCCGTCTGTCGGTACGGTCGCGTTCGATCACGATGGCGGCCACCCCTTGGGTGACGCAGAGCAGGTCGCGCTCGGCGGCGGTCGGCTCGGTCGGCTCGCGGTAGTAGCAGGCGAAGGTACCGACCACATCGCCGTTGGATGCGACAATCGGCGTTGACCAGCAAGCCCTGATCCCTTCTTCCAGGGCCACTTCGGCGTAACCTTGCCAACGTTCGTCGTGCTCGATATCGGCTGAGACGATTTCTGTTTTGGCGTAGACCGCGGTCCCGCACGACCCGGCTTGGGGGCCGATTTTGGCGCCGTCTATCAGCTCGCGGTAGCGCCGCGGAAAATTCGGCATGCTGCCGATGTGCAATGTCTGATTCTCCTGATCCAGCAGCATCACCGACGGCATTACGCGCGGCGCCTGACGCGCGAGCAGGGCGGTGAGCCGGTCCAGAATATGCGGTAAGGGCTCGCCCAACGCGGACATCTCGAGGATGCGCGCTTCTTCGCTAATCAACTCTTCACGCAACATGCGCTGGGTCACATCGCGCGCTACCGACAGAATGGCGCCGTGACCGAACGACGGGAAGCGCGATGAACTGACTTCAACGTGGAACAAGGAGCCGTCGAGGCGCTTGGTCTGGAACACAATCGGGTCGTTGCGCGAGATTTCCCGCAACGCGGCCAGTCGGCCACGCAGCATCTCTCCTACCACCGGATCGAATAAGGAAAAGAAGTCGCAGCCGATCAGATCGTGCGGCGACTGAGCGCCGTACATCCGGGCTCCGGCGAGATTGATAAAGCGCAGTTTGCCGTCTTGGTAGACCTGCACGCTGTCGGGCAGCAAATCGACCAGCGTGCGATAGCGTTCTTCGCCTTGCTCAATGGTGCGTTGTGCCGTGGCTCGTTCTTGTTCCCAGTTTTGCCGGTCGAGAAACAGCGAGATATTGTCGGCTACTTTACTAAAGAGCGAGACCAGTTCGTCGTCATAGAAGTTACGCTGGGCAAAAGCGACGGTATAAGTGCCGACGATTTGGTTTTGCACCCGCAACGGAAAAGAGGCCGCGCAGCCCAAGCCGACGTTGCGATAGGCATCGCGCCAGGAGCCCAAGGCGGATTGCGTGGCGAAGTCGTTGACCACCACAGGACGCCCTTGCAAAACCGATTGGACCGCACTGCTACTCCGCCGGGCTGCCTCGTCGTCAAGTTGATAATGCACCCCGGATACTTCGGATAACGATAGTCCGACCGTGACCAAGGGCCGGATTTCTCTCTGATCCAACCAACCGACCCATGCCATGGCGGAGCGGCCGGTCTCGACGGCAATCGAACATACTTTGTTGAATAATTCGGTTTCGCTATTCGACTGGATGATGGCCTGATTGGTGAGTGCCACCACTTCGAAGAAGCGGCGCGAACGAAGCAGCGAATCTTCAAGGTGGATCCGCGTTGAGGTGTCTTCGGCGGAAAGCAGCCACACCGATCCACTGCCGCCGTCGGCTGTTTGCAAGAAAGAGTCGACCGGATAACACGACCCGTCGCGCCGGCGATGCTGGACTACGCGGATGTTTTCGGCTTGGCTTTTGGCATTGAGGTAAGGTTTGCCCGATGCTTTTAACGAGGCGACAAAATCCAGGTAGCGCGGATTGAGGTCGGCCAGAGTAAGGTGCCGCAGTTCCTCTTTCGAATAACGCAAATGCTGGCATGCGGAGGCATTGGCATACATGATCCGCAATTGTTCCATCTCGACCACGATCACTTCGCGGGGCGAATGCTCAATCAGGTTGGCGAAGGTTTCCGCGGTATGTAGCGCCTTGGTCGATTGCAGCAAGCTGATGACCACCTTGCCGAGTTGCAGCAGCGCTTCTTTTTGTTCCGCCGTGAGCGTCTTGGCGACGTAATCGATGACACACAAACCGCCGATATGCATGCCGCTGATCGGATCGATCAGCGGCACTGCCGCGTAATAACGGATATGGGGCGCGTGGGTAACCAGCGGGTGGGTCGATAAGCGGCTGTCTTGCCAGGTATCGGGAATCTCGACCAAGTCACGGCTGTCGGGGCTGAAACTACGGAACGACAGCGCGCTGGGGATGCCCTCCGGGCCGGACCAGCCGAAGCTGGCGAGGAACTCGAGTTGATCGTGCTGGATCAGCGAAATCAGGGCTGAGCGGGTGCCGCACACGGTCGCGGCCAAGGACGCGAGATCGTCGAAAGCAGCTTTATCAACGTTGGTCCGGGAGCCGTAAGCGGCGAGTGCCGAAATACGTCCCAGGTCGAGTCGTGCAAGGCTCGCGTCATCCATAGTCGTCCCAAGCTCACACTGATGGCGTCTTTGCAATAGGTCGGCAGCGCCGTTGCCGGTGAATCGGAGCAGTCGCGCTGAACTCTTATTGGATAAGGCTGTGATACAGAATACCAAAAAGGGGCGAAACCCGATATCGATAATATGATGCGATCTCGGGAGTACGCCTCAGTGCGGCATCCGGCTGTAATAGCCCGGTATCGATCGGGGGTCAACCCGAGTGCGGGGACGGCCAAGGGAAGGGTAAGCAAGAACCGCCAGGCGGGGCGATCCTTGATGGACTGAGGTTTAGCGCCCTAACATCAGACGGATCAGGCGCTCGAAGGTCTTGCCATAGGGGGGAGACAGCAGCTTGCGGCCGTTCCAGCGAGCTTGCCGGAAAATCGGTTTCATCATTGAGAAAGTGTTAAAACCGTCGCGGCCGTGATACGCCCCCATGCCACTGGCCCCAATTCCGCCAAACGGCAGATCGTCGCTGGTGAGGTGCAGCAGCGTGTCGTTGACCGTGACGCCGCCGGCCAGGGTGCGTTGCATGACCATGTCGATGACCGCGCTGCGCGTTTCGAACAGGTAGAGCGCAAGCGGGCGCGGGCGCAGGTTGATATACGCCAACGCCTGCTCAAGGCTGTCGTACGGCACGAGGGGCAGGACCGGGCCGAAAATTTCGTCCTGCATCACAGCGGCGGTGGCCGGCGCGCCGGTCAGGCAGATGGGTGGAAAGCAGCGGCTGGCCGGATTGGCCGCGGTGTCGGTCAATGGGTGAAGCTGTGCACCTGCTGCCTCGGCTTCGCTGACCAGGGCGCTGACGCGAGCGAAATGCCGCGCATTGACTTGCGTGGTGTAGTCGGGGTTGTTGCCGATGTCGGGATACAGGCGGGCGGTGACGCGCCGGGCTGTAGCGATAAATTCGGTTTCACGGCCGCGTTCCACCAGGACATAGTCGGGTGCCACGCAGGTTTGTCCGGCATTGAACAGTTTGCCCGCCAAAATAGACTCGACGGCCGCTTCGAAGCGCGCGCCGGGCGCGATCAGCGCGGGTGACTTGCCGCCCAGTTCCAGCGTGACGGGGGTCAGGTTTGCGCTGGCCGCGCGCATCACTTGGCGCCCGACCTGGGTCGAGCCGGTAAACAGCAGATGATCGAACGGCAGGGCACAAAACGCCTGGGCGGTTTCCGGGCCGCCGGTAATTATCGCGACGTGATCCTGCTCAAAATGCCGGGCGATCAATTGCTGGAACAACAAGGCAAAACCCGGGGCGTACTCGGACATCTTCAACATGACCCGGTTGCCTGCCGCCAACGCGCCGATCAGCGGACCCATGGCGAGGAACAGGGGATAATTCCAGGGCACCACAATGCCGACGACGCCCAACGGTTGCGGCAATACCTGAGCACTGGCCGGGCGCAGCCATAAGCCGACCGAGCGCCGCTGCGGGCGCATCCAGCGCCGGCCATGCGCCAAGGCATCGCGAATCCCGTTCAGACTGCCGAATACTTCGCCCAGCAGGGTTTCCTGTTGAGGACGATTGCCGAAGTCGGCACTGATCGCCGCGGCCATCGCATCGAGATTGTCGTTAAGCAGGGCGCGTAAGGTGCGCAAATGCCGAGCGCGTTCGGGCCAGGCGGGAAAGGGTTGATGCAGGAACGCGGCGCGTAGGGCGTCGAACTGTAATTGCAGTTCGCCATTTGAGGACGGCTCTCGCATCATGGCTTGTCTCCAGCATATTATTTGGCGGTTTTTTTAGCGGCTGCGGTACCAAACGCTCATTCTGCTGCGGCAAGCCAGCGCTTGAGGCCACTTGATTCAGGGTCAGACTAAATCACCCGGCGGCCCCGCTCACCGCATACTTCACCTTACAGCATAAGTGGCTTTATGGCGTCTGCATCGGCCTGGCTCTAGAGGCCGTCCTCGCCGTTATCTGCGGCATGATGAGCTTGAGCCGAGGCGCTGCGACGAGCCCACGCAAAACGGCCATTGCGAGTTAGGCAATGGCCGTCTGTTGTTAGCTGTATTGACTGCTTGGAGCCTCCCGCGCCTGTTGCGCCTGCCCGCCGCGGGAGTGCGTTCGATTCAGCCACCCAGAGCCGGGTCGCTCATGCTGGGGAGGCCGGTTTCGACGTGACCGGCCAGCCGTCGCGCAAAGGCCGGGTCGGTATCCACGGATACCGACAGGTCATACCAGCCATATGCATCGCGTAAATCGAGGTAGATTTTTTCGCTGTCGCCGCCCTTGACTGTCTGCCTGATATTCAGGCTAGGGTCGTAGGCATTGGTAACGATAAACTGGCAGTGCGCGCTGCCCGGGTTGTCCAAGCGCAGTTCGAGATTGCCGTTGGCGACATCGTAGCCTTCCACCACATCCGGCAGGGTTGGTTCCTGCTCGCCGCGCTGGCTCGCCGCCGCGGGCTTGTCGGCGAAGCGTCGCAGGAAACCATTCGGGCCGTACACGGTGAAATCGTAACTGCCGTCCGGGTTCAGCAATAACTTGTCCTCCAGCCGCTTGCCCCCTTCGACGGTGTAGGTACGCGGTGCATCGGCGCTATTTGCCGCGTACACCAGGAATACCGCGCCGGCCTGGCCGGTGTTGGCAAAACGCATCGACAGCTTGCCTTGCGACGTTTCTGCACGGGCCCGCACAAATAGTTCATACGGTAGCGCCCGGGCAGGCCGCACGCCGGGTTCTTGCCGGGGCACGGCTTGCACCGTCGGCGGCACCGGCACATAGTCCGGGTGACGCAGTTGGTCCGGCGGCACGTAAGCGCTGGTACTGGGCAGTTGAGGCAAGGCGGCGTTCGGATGGGTGAAGTTGAAGGCGGACATCAGATCGCCGCATATGGCGCGGCGCCATGGCGTGATATTCGATTCCCCCAGGTTATGTTGCGTGCCGAAACGCTTTTCGATAAAGCGGATCACCGAGGTGTGATCGAACAGCTCGGAACAGACCCAACCGCCTTTCGACCAGGGTGAAACCACGATCATCGGCACTCGCGGTCCGAGACCATAGGGACCGGCCGCATATTGCGTGTTCCCCGGATAGATTTCATTGGTGGTGGCGACGGTCGATAAACCGTTGGCGCTTGATGCCGGCGCAAAGGGCGGCGCCATATGATCGAAGAAGCCGTCGTTTTCGTCGTAGTTGATCAGCAGCACGGTTTTGCTCCACACCTCGGGGTTCGAGGTCAGAATCTGCAACACCTGATCGACATACCAGGCACCATAGTTCGACGGCCAATTGGGATGCTCCGAGTAAGCTTCCGGGGCCACGATCCACGATACCTGCGGCAGCGTGTTGTTCTGCACGTCTTGCTTGAGCTGGTCGAAATAGGTGCCGCCGGCCGAGACATTGGTGCCGACACGGGCGTTGTCATACAGCGGGTTGCCGGGTTGCGCATTGCGGTACTGATTAAAGTAAAGCAGCGAGTTGTCGCCGTAATTGCCGATGTAGGGGTTTTGGGTCCAGCCCCAGGAACCGGCGGCGTTGAGTCCGGTTCCTATATCTTGATAGACCTTCCACGAAATCCCCGCGTTTTGCAGTACTTCCGGATAAGTCGACCAGCCGTAGCCGAGTTCGGAATTGTCGATCACCGGGCCGCCGCCGCTGCCGTCGTTGCCCACCCAGCCGGTCCACATGTAGTAGCGGTTCGGATCGGTCGCGGCCATGATCGAGCAATGGTAAGCGTCGCAGATGGTGAATGCGTCGGCGAGCTGGTAGTGGAACGGAATGTCCTCGCGGGTGAGATAGGCCATGGTGGTGGTGCCTTTGGCCGGTACCCACTGGTCATAACGTCCGCCGTTCCAGGCGGCGTGAGTCGTGCTCCAGTCATGCGGCAGATCTTGCAGGAACTGCAAGCCCAGGTTGGCCGCGCTGGGTCGAAACGGCAACACCTCGCCGACGTCGCCGACAGCCAGCGGCTGATGCCATACCGGTTTACCGTTGGGCAGATTGATGGTGCGGGTATCGCCGAACCCGCGTACGCCCTTGAGCGTGCCGAAGTAATGATCGAACGAGCGATTTTCCTGCATCAGGACGATGATGTGCTCAATATCCTGGATGCTGCCTGTGGCATTGTTGGCGGGCAGCGCAAGTGCGTTACGGATGCCTAAGGGAAGCATGCTCAAGGCAGTGGCCGATCCTGCGGCCTGGGCGGCTGTACGTAGAAAATCACGGCGATTTTTTGAGGTCATGGTGAGTTTTGATCTTTTTTGAGATAAGAGGGCCACGGGTGCTCAAGCACAAGTTGCACCGGTGCGGGAGGTGAAGCGAACTTAATCTACGGTGTGAATGACGGGTGTTGCGAGACTGTCGGAAGCAGCCGCGCCGACTTCTGATGGGGCGGCTGCAGGGGTTTTAATCGTCGTGAGGGCCGGCGGCGAGAAGGCCTGCGCTGCAGCACCATTTTGTGCGTTCTGCGTTGAGGTCGAAGTGGCTACCTGCGTGTCATCGCCGCAGGCGCCGAGCAGCGCACACAAGGATGCAGCGAGCAAGATGGCGAAGCCTGGACCGAGATGACAGCGGATCCGCCGCGGCGCCTGTTTGTGGTTTGACGCAGCGCTGTACGCAGGTCTGACGAACATGCGATACCTCCGGCTGGATAGGGGTTGCCTGCCAAGCTGTCAGTTCACCTTGGCTAGACCGTGTCCCATCATAACCAGCGACCTGGGTAATATTTATGAAGCTTGGGTAACGTTTTGAAAGAAATGAAAAAGCTTTGAAAGGAAGGCGCGGCGAGAGGTCGCGCAACGCGCGTGAGGTGAACGGAACGATCGTTCCGTGAGGAGGAAGATCAGGGAGCGGGAGATATTTGGGTGGCCTAAATATAGGCCACCCGGCGCGCACAAATCAGCTTGCGAGTTTTTGTTCGAAGCGGGCTTTTAGCGCATTCATCTTGTCTTGCGACAAACGGTTGCCATGTTGCGCGACTACTTCGGCCGCGGCCTGATTGGCCAGCGTTGCAGCCTCAAGATGACTATGGCCGTGGGTTACCGCATACAGGAAGGCACCAGCAAACATATCGCCGGCGCCGTTGGTGTCGAGTGCCTTGACACTGATGGCGGGCACGGTGGTTTGTTGTCCGCCTTCCAGCACCACGCAACCCAGCGAACCACGCGTCAGGCATACCGTGCCAGCCAGTTGACTGATCTGGCCGTAAACCGCTTGCAGATCTTGCGTACCGCACCAGGCTTGGGCTTCTTCTTCGTTGCAGAACAAATAGTCGAGCCGCTGACCGATGATGGCGGTCAGTCCTTCCCGGCAAAATTGAATCATGCTGACGTCGCTCAAGGTGGTGGCCAAGCCGACGCCGTTCGCCTCGGCAATTTTTCGGCCTTGCAGTGCAGCCTGGAGCCCGGTCGGCGACGCGGCCAGATAACCTTCCATGTAATAGATTTTTGCCTGCGCGATAGCCGGTTCGTGCAGAGCCGCGACATCCAGTTCGGCCGTGGCGCCCAAAAAGGTGCTCATGCTGCGTTCGGCGTCGGGTGTGATCAACACCATGCAACTGCCGGTCACGCCAGGCGTGCCTTGGGTGCGAGTGAGATTGGTCTCGACCCGGTTGGCGGCCAGGTCCTGAGCGTAGAACGCCCCGAGTTCGTCGTCCGCTACGCGGCATGAATAAAATGCCCGGCCGCCCAGTTGCGCCAGTGCCACCACCGTATTGCCGGCCGACCCGCCGCCGCTGCGGCGCGGTGTGACGTGCGTCAAATGGCTCAGGAGTTCGGTGCGGCGCTCGACGTCGATCAGGGTCATGCGGCGTTTTTCCACGCCCATGGCCTGGAGCTGGGTATCGCTTACTTCATATTCTGAGTCAACCAGCGCATTGCCGATAGCGTAGATGTCGTATGTCATGGTGGGGACGGAGCGTTGGGAGGGGGCAATAATGCCAGTTAAAGACAAAAAAATCCATGTCGCTACTTCGACACCTTGATAAGTCGGGCCGTTGATCGGTGTTTGACCAGGTGTTGGGGGTTGGAGTGGCGCGCATAGCGTGGCGCGCATAGCAGGGCGCGCAGCAACGCACGCACTGGCAGTGCGGGTACCGTCTTGGCGCCGCGGCCAAACTCTCAAGCAAGTTTTTTGGCGCCGAGGACGTCTGCGATCCTAATGGTCGAGAATCTTGGCTTTGACGCGTTTTGCGACGAACAGCGGCACGAAATCATGGACCCGTGCGGTTTGATTCACTTCGGCCCAGGTGTCGGCATAGAGCTTGGATACAACCTCCTGCGACGCGTTCGTTTCTCTGGCGATTTCACGCACGATTGCTTCAAAGTCAGGTTGAGCCATGGGGTCCCCCGCGCAAGCGGCAGGCCAGACTGATCTGCCGTCTTGAGTTTTGTATTAAAGGACAGTCGCCGGCTCAAATCCAATTGAAACAGGCTATCGCTCAATCGCAGTGCTTAAGGGTCGGATTGACTATCCGAATGAATGCTTTCCCTGATGGTGCCCGGCAGGTTTCTGCTACGGTGCTAATTGCTCTGGAGTTAAAAATATAAAGTGATGGAAATCATGGAGTTAATAATATTTAAGGAGACCTGTATGGAATTTGATTACGTGATTGCCGGGGCCGGCTCGGGCGGCTGTGCGCTGGCCGGGCGTTTGGCCGAACGCTGTCCGCAAGCCACGGTGGCTTTGCTCGAAACCGGCCGCACCACCGAGCGGAATGTGCTGGTCAACCTGCCGCTGGGTTTTGCCGCCGTGGTTCCATTCAAGCTCGGGCTCAACTGGGCCTACGCGACGGTGCCTCAAGCCGGGCTGGCCGGCCGCCGCGGTTATCAGCCACGCGGGCGCGGCATGGGCGGCAGCAGCGCGATCAATGCGCAGATCTATACCCGCGGGCATCCGCTCGACTACGACGAATGGGCCGCTCTGGGTTGTACCGGTTGGGGTTGGCAAGATGTCCTGCCCTATTTTATCCGAGCTGAGGGAAATACCCGCGGCGCCGACGCCCTGCATGGCGCCGATGGCCCTTTGGGGGTGGCCGACTTGCGCACCGTCAACCCGTTTTCGCACCATTTCCTGGCCGCAGCCGAACAGGCCGGTCACGCGCGCAATGCCGATTTCAACGGAGTCTACCAAGAAGGTGTCGGTTTTTATCAAGTCACCCAGCGCGACGGCAAACGTTGCAGCGCGGCGCAGGCTTATGTTTATGGGCGGCCCCGGCCGAATCTGGTGGCGCTGACCGAAACCCATGCCCGACGTGTGGTGTTCGAGGGGCGGCAGGCGGTGGGTGTCGAGATCGAGCGTGGCGGGCGGCGCCAGGTGATACGGGCCCGGCGCGAAGTGGTGATGGCTGCCGGAGCATTCGGCACGCCGCAGTTGCTGATGTGCTCCGGCGTTGGGCCCGCAGCGCACTTGCAAGCGCAAGGTGTGGCGGTGGTGCATGATGCACCGGGCGTGGGGGCGAATCTTCAGGACCACCTCGATTTCATCGTCAACAAGAAGGTTGCGTCCACCGTGCCGGTGGGTTATTCGCTGCGCGGCGGCGCGCATATGCTGGGACAGGCGTGGTCGTACCTGCGCCGCCGCGACGGCTTGTTCAGCAGTAACGTGGCGGAAGCGGGCGGGTTTCTAAAAAGCACGCCGGATCTGGCGCGCCCCGATTTGCAACTGCATTTCTGCGTCGCCCTCGTCGACGACCACAATCGCAAGATGCACCTGGGCCATGGCTATTCGCTGCACGTCTGCCTGCTGCGGCCCGCCAGCCGCGGCAGCGTTACCCTGGCGGGCCCCGACGCCCGCACCGCGCCGCTGATCGATCCCGGTTTCCTGAAGCATCCCGACGACCTTGAGAGTTTGTTGCGCGGTGCCAAAATCACCCGCGAGATCCTCGATGCGCCGGCTTTGGCCGGGCAGGGCGGCCGCGAGCTATACACCCACAGCGGCATGAGCGACGACGCCTTGCGCGAAGCCATCCGGCAGCACGCAGATACGATTTACCATCCGGTCGGCACCTGCCGCATGGGCAGCGATACCGCGGCGGTGGTTGACCTGCAATTGCGGGTGCGGGGCATAGACCGGCTGCGTGTGGTCGATGCGTCGGTGATGCCGACTTTGGTCGGAGCCAATACCAACGCGCCGACCATCATGATCGGCGAGCGTGCTGCCGAATGGATGGCTGCCGCGTGTGCCTGAATGCGCGGGCGACGTTGCCGGCCAGCTCGGTGGTTTCGCCCTGCGCCGCTTGGCAAGGGCTAACGTTGTCCGTCCAGCAGATCGCCCAGTAGCGTGTCGAATGCAGCTTGCGCGTCTTCGAGTTCTTGCAGCGCGGCGTCGAAGGTTTGCAGGGCAAATTTCGACGGGCGTCCTTCGCCGGTGGGCGGGAATTGTGTCTGCAAGGCGGAAAATGCTGTTTTCACCCGCTGAATGGCGGTGACCACGCGATCCATCGCCTGGGTCTCTTCATTGCGATTCTGTTCTGCTTCCATGCAAACTCCTGGACAAGGGACAGCCTGCAGGCCCTGAGCCGCAAGCTCACCCATAGTATGCCTAATTACGGCGCGGCCAGGCGCCGTTGTCGTGAACTGCCCCAACTCAGCACACCTAGTGCGGCAATGATCAAGACCACCGCAAACAGGGTTTGCCAGGCGATATGTTCGCCACCGAGCAGGGCGCCGATGGTCAAGGCGATCGGCGGGTTGGCGTAGACATAACTGCTGGCCAGCACAGTGGAAACCTGGCCGGCCAGGTACATATAAGCCGAAAACGCCACCAACGAACCGAACACCACCAAATACAGCCATGCTGCCAGCGGTGCGCCGGTCGGCATCTGCCTGGGCGATTCACCTATCGCGGCCGAGGCCGCGACCAGCAGCACGCCGCCCATCAACATCTCCAGGGCAAAAGCGGTGGCACCTTGGGGCAGATCCATATGACGCGACAACTGCGTTCCCAGCGACCAACTGCAGATCGCAAACGCCAGGGCCAGCGTGCCGTGCCAATTGGCGGTGAATTCGCTACCCGACGCGAGTATCAGGACACCGACCGTACCCAACCAGATCGCCGTCAACTCCTCGATCCGGGGTCGTAGTCCCGATGGAATTTGCCACAGCAGCGCAAAAATCGGCATGGTGGCGATCATCACCGTGGTCGCCCCTGACGAAATCGATTGCTCCGCGATGGCGGTACAACCCATGCCGCCGAGCAGAAGCAAGGCGCCCAGTAACGTGCAGTTGCGCCATTGCCGCAGGGTAGGCCAGGGCGCTCGCCGCATGACCATCAGACCGCATAGCACCAAGCCCGCGGCGATAAAACGTGTGCCCATCATAAATAGAGGCGGCATCTCGCGCAGTGCGACGGTGATGGCGAAATAGGTGGTGCCCCAGACCAGATAGGTGATCAACAAACACATGATGATCAGCGGCGTGAGCGCCTTGTTGGACGTTGACTGCATATTTGAGGTTCGAGAAACGATGGTTGGCCGCGTATCGGGCAGAGGTTGGATCTGGCCGGTGCGTCATTTTAGCGGCGTTGTGTAGACCTTATGCCGGACAAGGTCAAATGGGATGGGCTTTATACCATGCCGCTGGATTAGTGCCCTGTGCGGAATTTCATTCGTCAAACAATTTACGGCACGGGACGCTCAGGCGCCAGACGAGCAGATAGGCCGAGTGTGTGCAGCCGCGGAAGATGGCGTTGAAAATAAAACAGCGTGTGCCCGGGAGGCACACGCTGTTTTAATTATTGCAGGCTTTGGCCGTGGCGATTCAGGCGGCGGGCTTAGATATTTGCCGGTCGACCGGTTTTAACGTTTTCCACGCCGGCGATAATGGCCAGCAGTTTTTTGGCCGGTAGGGTTTCAAGCACTTGCAGTCCGGCTCGCAACAATTCACTTTTCTTGACATGCACGCCGGCGGTCAAGCAACGCGCCTTGAGTGCCGCAAGCTTGGCGTAATCGCCTTCGGGCATGGTGAAGCTATCGCGCACCACTTTGTTTTTCTTCTTTGCATCCTTGGTTTTGGCAGCTTTTTCCGGCGCCGCAACTTTTTCGCCGGCTACATGTTTGGCGGTGCGGACTGCCGGTTTCGACTTCGTGGGTGCCGTAACCGGTGCGGGTTTGGCTTTGACCGGCGCCGTTACCGTTTTAACGGGAGCGGCGGATTTTTTAACCGGTGCGACGGCTTTCTTGGCCGGTGCGGCTGTTTTTGCCTTAGCCGGGCTAGCTGTTTTGACCGCAACGGACGGCAAAATTGCGACCGGCGGGGTAATGATTTGCCCTTTTTCTACCGGCGCCGCCAAGATGGCCGATGCACGTACGGCGGGCCGTTTGGTTTTGACTGCCGCTGGTTTATCGTTGAGAAAAGCTGTCATCAAGGTGCTCGGTAGTTTAATTATCAATCAGTATATACCGTATTATTATTTGTTGGTGGGTCCGAATTAATACAAATGAATACGGTAGCGAGGCGGGATTGAAGCAGCGCAAGTCAATCTCATGGTGCGCCGAGTTGTCCCGGGCATAAGCCCTGGTTTATCTGAGGGTAAAACCTGGGCGCGGGTTTTTGCCTCTTATACTGATTTGTCTTGTCTCTCGATTGAAGCGCCATGTCAGCCTCCACACTCGATATTTTGCTTGATGCCAATGCTCGCTTTTCACTGGACGCCAAAGGCACTACCAATCATTGTCCGATGGCGCTTGTCGCGTTGGCGAAAATGGGTGCGCCCTCCAGTCGTTTGCAGGCCTTTTTCGATTATTGGGAGCGGGAATACGCACTTCTTTTGCCGCAGCACGCCGAGCCGGTGGCACGTGCGGCATGGCCTGCTCAGCAAGGGCGTCGTGAAGCTTTCGATGCGGTGAAACTTTGCTTTGAAGGTTGGCTGGCCGAAGCGGATGCCGCGCAAGTGCTGGCGGCCGTGTTGCAGCAGATCCCGGCCGCGCCGGGTAGCGGCGCATTTCATGCCTGGATCCGCTTGAGCTATGGTCTGGAAGCCGCGCATGCAGGTGAAATTGCGGCTGGCCTTGCGGCGCTGGTGGTGGGTAACCTGGCGATTCCCGTGGCACTGATAGAGCCCGTGGCGGCAAGTTCGGTCGACGCTGCGTTGGCTCGCTTGGCGCAGGTTTTCTGCGGCACTGCTTTTGCCGGCAATTCCATTACCGGGCGCTTGCGCGCGGTCGCGGCGGATTCGCGTTTTGCGGCCGCGCTCACGGCGCCGCCCGCCATGCCTGGACTATCCGCAACACTCGACGCAATGGCGCACACCGCCATTGCCGCTTATTGGCAGACTGCCGATTTTACCGTGCTGCATATGGTGACCGTGATACACGCGGCACGCCGCATCTTCGCTATGTTGCCGGCGCAGCAGGCACCGCAACTGCTGTACGAATTGTGGGTGGCATGGTGCGCGGCCTATGTTTCGACCGGAGCGCCGCCGCTTGATCCCGTCGGATTTCCCGTCCCCACCGCCGAGACGCTGCCCGACTGGGCGGTGTTGCTGAGCGCTGCGGTCGCGTCGAATAACGATCATGTGATCAAGCTGAGCTACACCTGCTATTGCGAAGCCGCGCGCGATCCCCAGCCCATCTATCGGGCCGTGGTGGCACGGCTGGTGCAGGGCGACGCAGTTGCGGTTTAGCGTGGTTTGTTTTTGCTAACGCCCTATTTCGCAAATACGTTCATTAAACAATTGATGGAATAGGACATCAGTCGAAAGACCTATACATTGTGTCGAAAAATTTATCAACGTTGCTTGTTTCAGCGCTGAAAGCGCCACCCGACAAGGCTTTGCCGGGTATTTGCGATTGATTTGACCCTATTATTTTAATAAGTCGTAAGGGCCGCCTGTTTCCAAGGCTCGTAAAAAAGCAGGGCGAGCATGTATCTGTTCCAGAAACGCCATCAACTTTGGCCTGCTCGCATCAAGCCCTGCACGTGCTGCCGCGGCTTCGAGCGGGAAGCTGATTTGGATATCGGCTGCGCTGAATTCTTCCCCGGCGAACCAGGTGGATTGATTCAGGGTGCTTTCGAGGAAGTCCAAGTGATCTTTAATCTGCGGATCGATGTATTTTTCTTGCACGCCTTCGGCGATTGAGGTGGCGACCGGCCTCACAAAAACCGGCATCGGTTGCTTCGGCAGGCGCTTGAACACCAGGCGCATCAACAAGAATGGCATCAAAGAACCTTCAGCGTAATGCATGAAGTAATTGAACTGACGTTTCTCGGGGGTGCCTGCGGCAGGCTGCAAACGCCCGGCGCCGTAGGTTTCCAGCAGGTATTCGATAATTGCACCCGATTCGGCAACGGTTATATCGCCGTCGGTAATCACCGGCGATTTGCCTAGCGGATGCACCGCTTTCAACTCGGGCGGCGCGCTCATGGTGGCCGGGTCGCGCTCGTAACGTTTCACTTCATAGGGCAATCCCAATTCCTCAAGCAGCCAAAGGACACGTTGAGAGCGGGAATTGTTGAGGTGATGAACGATGATCATAGAGGCGTAAAAATCCGTGAAATGCAAGGTTGGAAGGTATTTCCGGGGGCGCTGGCTTAGGCCGGCGCGGAACCGGTTCAAAGTCTGGCTGGATGCGGCGGAAAAATCAATCAGTTCGCTAGTGTCCTGAGTTGGAAGTTCCTTGATAAATGAAATCGTCCAAATGGTCGTTCCCCAAAAGGGACTTCCTCCGGGGCGCACGCAAGGAGTGAGGAGGCGCAATAGCCTTTGCTATTGCAACGAC